>NZ_CP109598.1:3654285-3967857 GCF_036327775.1 Streptomyces sp. NBC_01498
GCGGGCCGTCACCACATGGACGGGCTGGAGGGTCCCGAGGACTTCCTCGGCGCGCCCCCGGACCACGGTCACATGATCCAGGCCCAGCAGCTCGACGACCTCCTGGAGAAAGTTCGTCCGCCGCAGCAGCGGCTCCAGCAACGTGATCCGAAGATCGGGCCGTACCAGGGCCAGCGGGATCCCCGGCAGCCCGGCGCCCGAGCCGACGTCACAGACGCTCACTCCTTCGGGGACCACCTCGGAGAGCACCGCGCAGTTCATCAGGTGCCGCTCCCAGAGCCGTGGCACCTCACGTGGCCCGATGAGACCACGGGTGACTCCCGCGTCAGCGAGAAGCTCCGCGTACCGGACGGCTGTCGGGAGGGAGTCCCCGAACACCGTCCTCGCCTCGTCCGGCGCAGGGGGAAGCTCTACTGGCTCCGTCACGGGAACCGTCCTTCCGTACGAACCACCACACGGTGATTCACAGTCACTGTCTCGGGCTGACACACGTCCGGCCCCGCCTGTGGACAGACGGGGCCGGCAAGGGGAATACCGCTCAGGCGGGGAGCACGACGACGAAGCGCCCCGGCTCCTCGCCCTCCGACTCGCTGCGCAGTCCGGCCGCCGCGACGGCGTCGTGCACGACCTTGCGCTCGAAGGGCGTCATGGGATTCAGCTTGACGGGCTCACCGGTGCTCTTGACCTCGTCGGCGGTCTTGGCTCCCAGCTCGGCCAGCTCCGTGCGCTTCTTCGCCCGGAAGCCCCCGATGTCCAGCATCAGCCGGCTGCGGTCGCCGGTCTCCCGGTGCACCGCCAGCCGCGTCAGCTCCTGGAGCGCTTCGAGCACTTCGCCGTCGCGGCCGACGAGCTTCTGAAGATCACGGCCACTGACGTCGCTGATGATCGAGACCGCGGCCCGGTCGGCCTCGACGTCCATGTCGATGTCGCCGTCGAGGTCGGCGATGTCCAGCAGTCCTTCGAGATAGTCGGCTGCGATCTCGCCTTCCTGCTCAAGGCGGGTGAGGGTGTCACTACCCTCGGCGGCGGAGGTGGTGCCTTCCGACACGGATGGACTCCTTCTTGCTACGGGCTGGCTACGGGCTTCGGGGCGCTGCGCTTACTTCTTGGTCGGGTGCTTGGGCCGCTGCTGGCCCTTGCGCGGCCCGGTCTTGGCCCGCGCGGCACCGTTGCCGGTCTTGCGCGGCTTGGGCTGGGCGTCCTGCGGCTCGTCGTTCTTCTGGAGCGACGTCTTGGGCGTCTCGTCACCGGCGCCGGACGGCTTCGTACCGGCCCCCGGCGCGGCCGGGTGTCCGGCTCCCGCCTGGCGCTTCGACTTGGGCTGACGCTTGGGCTGCTGCCGCTTCGCCGCCTGCGACTCACCCTCGGGGAGTGCCTCGCCCTTGATCACCGTGCCGTCCGCCTGGGCGACCAGACCGGTCTTCGAGAGGCTGGTGATGAACTTGCGCTCGTAGTCGTTACGGTCGGGACCCTTGGCCACGATCGCCGAGACGATGGTGCGCCGGCGCTTGGAGCGGACCTCGCTGTGCGTGGTGATGGTCTTGAGCAGGCGCTCCAGGTACTGGTCCTGGGCCTTGCTGCCGGGCGTCGGGTTCTGGTTGATCACGTACATCTGCTGGCCCATGGTCCACACGTTGGTGGTCAGCCAGTAGACGAGGACACCGACGGGGAAGTTGATGCCCATCACCATGAAGATCACCGGGAAGATGTACATCAGCATCTTCTGCTGCTGCATGTACGGCGTCTTGACGGTGAGGTCGACGTTCTTCGTCATCAGCTGGCGCTGCGTGTAGAACTGCGACGCCGACATCATGACGATCATGATCGCGGTGACCACGCGTACGGCGGTCAGCGAGGCGTCCAGGGACGCGACCTCGGCGCTGCTGTCGGTGAACGTCGACGCCAGCGGGGCGCCGAAGATGTGCGCCTGCCGCGCGCTGTCGAGCAGCGACTGGTTGATGACGCCGACCGTCTTGCCGGAGGCGATGCTTGAGAGCACGTGGTACAGGGCGAAGAAGAACGGTGACTGCGCCAGGATCGGAAGGCACGAGGAGAGCGGGTTGGTACCCGTCTCCTTGTACAGCTTCATCATTTCCTCGGACTGGCGCTGCTTGTCGTTCTTGTAGCGCTCCTGGATCGCCTTCATCTTGGGCTGAAGGACCTGCATGTTCCGGGTCGACTTGATCTGCTTGACGAACAGCGGGATCAGACAGATCCGGATCAGGATCACCAGGGACACGATGGACAGGCCCCAGGCCCAGCCCGTGTCAGGGCCGAAGAGGGCCCCGTACAGGCTGTGGAACTGGACGATGATCCATGAGACAGGCGTGGTGATGAAACTGAAGAAACTGGCGATCGTGTCCACTAATCAGGCTCCTTGAGCATGGGACGAGGTCTCTGCGGCCGGACTCGGGGTTTCGGGGGCCGAGGCCGAATCCCCGGAAGGCACGCCGGCGGCGGACTGTCCGCCCCTGGTGCCGCGCCACGCGTCGCGCAGCAGTTCGTGCCACCGCGGGCGCTTGCGCGGTGGCACATGATCCACGCCACCCGGCGACCACGGATTGCACCGCAGGATGCGCCAGGCCGTCAGACCGGTGCCCTTGACGGCGCCGTGCCGGTCGATGGCCGTGTAGCCGTAGTGGGAACACGACGGGTAGTACCGGCAGACGGGCCCGAGCAACGGGCTGATCGTCCACTGGTACAGCTTGATCAGAGCCAGCAGCGGGTACTTCATCGCGCGCCCCCTCCCAGTAGCCGCTCCAGGGCGGCGTCCAGGTCTCGGGCCAGCTGTGCATGGTCGGCGTCGCCCGCACCGGGCAGCGCTCGTACGACAACCAGGCTACCGGGGGCCAACCGGGGCAGCCGATCGCGTACGAGGTGACGAAGCTGACGCTTCACGCGGGTCCGGACGACGGCCCCGCCCACGGCTTTGCTTACGACGAAACCCGCCCGCGTCGGGGGATCGCTCTCCCCAGACGCGTGCGGGCCCGTAGTACCGCTGCGTAGATGTACGACCAGAAGCGGGCGTCCGGCCCGGCGTCCTCGGCGTACCGCGGTCGCGAAGTCCTCGCGCCGCCTCAGCCGATTCTCGGTAGGCAGCACGTCATAACCTGTTGGCGATCAGGCGGACAGGTTGGTGCGACCCTTGCCACGGCGGTTCGCGAGAATCGCGCGACCGGCGCGGGTGCGCATACGGAGCCGGAAGCCGTGGGTCTTGGCACGACGACGGTTGTTCGGCTGGAAGGTGCGCTTGCTCACTCGGGGGCTCCAGAGGTGATGATGGGAAGGGCGGGACGTCGCCTGGCTGTCACCGTGCGCCCACGAGTAGCTCGCGATTACGCCCAAGTGCACCGCTTCACGACCACGGATCGTGATCCTTGCCCTTCGGAGGCAGGCGGCAGCAGCCATCGACAACTCGACCGGGTCACGGTACGCGCGGCTACGCCATACGGTCAAACCAGTCAGCTGCCACGTTCCATTATGCACAGCCTGTGGACAACAACTTGAACCGCGTGGAACGCCTGACTACCGTGACCGGACTCCGGATTCTTTTCCGCCGGTCTTCCCACCCCGTCCCGAGAACCACACATTCGTGGGACCAGCGAGAGAGCGTGCCCTGTGGCTGATGTACCTGCCGATCTTGCCGCAGTGTGGCCGCGAGTCCTGGAGCAGCTCCTCACGGAGGGCCAGCAGGGCGTCGAGCCCAAGGACAAGCAGTGGGTCGAGCGCTGCCAGCCGCTGGCGCTGGTGGCCGACACCGCACTGCTGGCCGTGCCCAACGAGTGGGGCAAGCGGGTGCTCGAAGGCCGCCTCGCCCCGCTCATCAGCGAGACCCTGAGCCGGGAGTGCGGCCGGCCCATCCGGATCGCCATCACCGTGGACGACTCGGCCGGGGATCCCCTGCCGCTGCCGCACCAGAACCGCTACCAGGGTCCGCAGCACGACGACGGCCGTGATCCCCGCGACCGCGACCCGCGTGACCGTGATCCCCGGGACCCCCGCGACCGTGACGCGCGTCACGACGACCCCCGCCCGGACGACTCCCGCCACGACGACGGGCGCCCCGACACCGGCTACCTCCTCTACGGCCGCCGCCCGTCCGACGACGACGGCATGCCGACCGCCCGGCCCGCGTACCCCGACTACCCGCAGCAGCGCCCCGAGCCCGGCGCCTGGCCCCGGACGCAGGAGGACCTGTCCTGGCAGCAGCAGCGGCACGGCGGCTTCCACGACCGGGACCCGTACGCGACGGCCCGGCCGGGGGGACCCTCGCACGACTACCGGCCGCCGCAGCCGCCGGAGGGCCGGCCGTACGACCAGCAGCGCCCGGACCGGCACGACCTGGATCCGCAGCAGCAGCGGCACGGCGGCCGGGGCGGGGCGGCCGGACCGCTGGGCGCCCAGGCGTCGCCGCCGCCGGGACCCGGTGAGCCGCACGCGCGTCTCAACCCCAAGTACCTCTTCGACACCTTCGTGATCGGGGCGTCGAACCGGTTCGCGCACGCGGCGGCCGTCGCCGTCGCGGAGGCGCCGGCCAAGGCGTACAACCCACTCTTCATCTACGGCGAGTCCGGGCTCGGCAAGACGCACCTGCTGCACGCCATCGGTCACTACGCGCGCAGCCTCTATCCCGGCACGCGGGTGCGGTACGTGAGCTCGGAGGAGTTCACCAACGAGTTCATCAACTCCATCCGCGACGGCAAGGGCGACACCTTCCGCAAGCGCTACCGGGACGTCGACATCCTGCTCGTCGACGACATCCAGTTCCTGGCGAGCAAGGAGTCGACGCAGGAGGAGTTCTTCCACACCTTCAACACGCTCCACAACGCGAACAAGCAGATCGTGCTCTCCTCGGACCGGCCGCCCAAGCAGTTGATCACCCTGGAGGACCGGCTGCGCAACCGCTTCGAGTGGGGGCTGACCACCGATGTGCAGCCGCCGGAGCTGGAGACGCGTATCGCGATCCTCCGTAAGAAGGCGGTGCAGGAGCAGCTGAACGCCCCGCCCGAGGTGCTGGAGTTCATCGCCTCGCGGATCTCGCGCAACATCCGTGAGCTGGAGGGCGCGCTGATCCGGGTGACGGCGTTCGCCTCGCTCAACCGCCAGCCGGTGGATCTCGGGCTGACGGAGATCGTGCTCAAGGACCTGATCCCCGGCGGCGAGGACTCGGCCCCCGAGATCACCGCGGCGGCCATCATGGCGGCGACGGCGGACTACTTCGGGCTGACCGTGGAGGACCTCTGCGGGTCGTCGCGCAGCCGGGTGCTGGTGACGGCGCGGCAGATCGCCATGTATCTCTGCCGGGAGCTGACGGATCTGTCGCTGCCCAAGATCGGCGCGCAGTTCGGCAACCGCGACCACACGACCGTGATGCACGCGGACCGCAAGATCCGCGCGCTGATGGCCGAGCGGCGCTCGATCTACAACCAGGTCACCGAACTCACCAACCGCATCAAGAACGGCTGAGCGGCCGGCCGCGTCGGCCGACCGGCTCCAGGGCGCCCCCGGGACACCGTCCCCGGGGGCGCCCTTCGTCATGTCCGTGCGGCGCCCTTCGTCGCGTCGGCGGGCCGCCCCGGGTCATGTCCACGGGGGTGGCCGGCGTCGCGTCCGCGGGGTGTCCGGCGCGTCGGCGGGATCCGGCAGCCGGTCAACCGCTGTTCGAATAAGGGGTGTTGAGGGCCACTTCTCCACAGGAAGCGGCCCGATCTCCCGTCCACACCCTGGGGATGGATAAGTTGTCCAGACTGTGTCCACAGGCGGACCGGCCGGGAATGGATCTTGCCAGGTCAGACCCCTGGGGATTTGTGGCCAACTTTCCTCCACAGCCTGTGGACAGTTTTTCCGCCCGCGAACACCGGGTCCGGTTGTCCACCGGCAACCCACAGGCGGGGGCCTGTTGCCCACAGCCTCGGCCCACTTCTCCACACCGCTGTCCACTGTTCGGCAACAAAACACGACTGTTCACCGGGGAGAGTGAAAGGCGTCACACCGAGGTTGCCGAGGGCCCTGTGGGGAACCTCGGAAAAGCTGGGGACGACCCTGGGGAGAAGTCGGGGTGCCCTGTGCACCGCCTGTGCAGAACTTTCGGCCGTCCACAGAGCGACGGGGTTATCCACTGTCGTCGCCCACAGGACCGGTGGACAAAAAAACGGTCCTGACCTGGGAAAACGGGGTTATCCACGGAATCCACAGGACCTACTACTACTAACACCCTGAGTTACCTGGAATGGCGTTTGAAAGTGGGTGCTGTGCACAACTCGGCGCCGGACCGCACCGGGCCGCCCGTCCCGACTTGACCCCGAGGAGCACCGAGTGTCGGTGCCGTACGTCAGACTGGTCCCCGGCAACCTCACCCTGCCCATGGCGGAGTGAGCTCATGCCGACGGACGAAGAAGGCCGGCACGGCGAGTCAGCAACAGCAGGAGGCGGTTCCGGTGAAGATCCGGGTGGAGCGCGATGTACTGGCGGAGGCGGTGGCCTGGGTGGCCCGCAGCCTCCCGGCCCGTCCGCCGGCGCCCGTTCTTGCGGGCCTTCTGCTGAAGGCCGAGGAAGGCGCACTGAGCTTCTCCAGCTTCGACTACGAGGTCTCGGCCCGGGTCTCGGTCGACGCCGAGGTCGAGGAGGACGGCACGGTCCTCGTCTCCGGCCGGCTGCTCGCCGACATCTGCCGCGCCCTGCCCAACCGGCCGGTGGAGATCTCCACCGACGGGGTACGGGCGACGGTGGTCTGCGGCTCCTCGCGGTTCACCCTCCACACCCTTCCCGTGGAGGAGTACCCGGCGCTGCCCCAGATGCCGACCGCCACCGGCACCGTGCCCGGTGAGGTCTTCGCCTCGGCCGCCGCCCAGGTCGCCATCGCGGCGGGCCGCGACGACACGCTCCCGGTGCTCACCGGCGTACGCATCGAGATCGAGGGCGACACCGTCACCCTCGCCTCGACCGACCGCTACCGGTTCGCCGTCCGCGAGTTCCTGTGGAAGCCGGAGGTCGCCGACATCTCCGCGGTCGCCCTGGTGCCCGCCAAGACGCTGCTGGACACCGCGAAGGCGCTCACGAGCGGCGACACGGTCACCCTGGCGCTCTCGGGCTCCGGCGCGGGCGAGGGGCTCATCGGTTTCGAGGGCGCCGGACGCCGGACGACCACACGGCTCCTCGAAGGCGACCTCCCGAAGTACCGGACGCTGTTCCCGACGGAGTTCAACTCGGTCGCGGTGATCGAGACCGCGCCGTTCGTCGAGGCCGTCAAGCGTGTGGCGCTGGTCGCCGAGCGCAACACCCCGGTGCGGCTGAGCTTCGAGCAGGGCGTGCTCATCCTGGAGGCCGGTTCCAGCGACGACGCACAGGCTGTGGAAAGGGTCGACGCCAAGCTGGACGGCGACGACATCTCGATCGCCTTCAACCCGACGTTCCTGCTCGACGGGCTCAGCGCCATCGACTCGCCCGTCGCGCAGCTCTCCTTCACGACCTCCACCAAGCCCGCGCTCCTCAGTGGGAAGCCGGCCGTGGACGCCGAGGCCGACGACGCGTACAAGTACCTGATCATGCCGGTGCGCCTGTCGGGCTGACCCACCCTCCCACCGGTCCGTCGGGGTGCCACCCGGCGGCCGGGGCCGGGTCGCCGGGCCGTTCCACCAGGTCAGGCGTAGGCTCGGGCGGGGCCTCGCGGCACTGTCGCCGCCCGTCCCGTGCCTGAACGACTGTCGGCCCAACGCGTAAGGAAGCACTGATGGAGCTCGGTCTCGTCGGCCTCGGCAAGATGGGCGGCAACATGCGTGAGCGCATCCGCCGCGCAGGCCACACCGTCATCGGATACGACCGGAACGCGGACGTCGCGGACGTCCACAGCCTCGAAGAGCTGGTGAACGCGCTCAAGGCGCCGCGCGTCGTCTGGGTGATGGTCCCCTCGGGTGCGGCGACCCAGTCGACCGTCGACGAGCTGTCGGGGCTGCTGTCCCCCGGCGACGTGGTCGTGGACGGCGGCAACTCCCGCTGGACGGACGACCAGAAGCACGCGGTGGAGCTGGGCATCAAGGGCATCGGCTTCGTCGACTGCGGCGTCTCGGGCGGCGTCTGGGGCCTCGAGAACGGCTACGCGCTGATGTACGGCGGCCTCCCGGAGCACGTCGCGAAGGTCAAGCCCGTCTTCGACGCCCTCAAGCCGGAGGGCGACAAGGGCTCGGTCCACGCGGGCAAGGTCGGCGCGGGCCACTTCGCGAAGATGGTCCACAACGGCATCGAGTACGCCATGATGCAGGCGTACGCCGAGGGCTGGGAGCTGCTGGAGAAGGTCGACGCGGTCACCGACGTCCGCGAGGTGTTCCGCTCCTGGCAGGACGGCACGGTCATCCGTTCCTGGCTGCTGGACCTGGCGGTCAACGCGCTGGACGGCGACGAGCACCTGGACGCCCTGCGCGGGTACGCCGACGACTCCGGCGAGGGCCGCTGGACGGTCGAGGCGGCCATCGACCACGCGGTGCCGCTGCCCGCGATCACGGCCTCGCTGTTCGCCCGCTTCGCGTCCCGGCAGGACGACTCGCCACAGATGAAGATGGTCGCCGCGCTGCGCAACCAGTTCGGTGGCCACGCGGTCGAGCAGGCGGACGAGAGCGGTCCGGGCGGCAAGCCCGGTAAGCCCGTCAAGCCGGGCAAGCAGCCCGGACCCAAGAACAAGAAGTAGCCGTTCGCACACGCGGACGGGGCGGAACAGGGGAGGTCGGCACCGGTCCATGCATGTCACGCATCTGTCGCTGGCCGACTTCCGTTCGTACGCCCGGATCGAGGTGCCGCTCGATCCGGGCGTCACCGCGTTCGTGGGGGCCAACGGGCAGGGGAAGACCAATCTGGTCGAGGCGGTCGGCTATCTCGCCTCCCTCGGCAGCCACCGGGTCTCCTCCGACACCCCACTGGTGCGGATGGGCGCCGAGCGCGCGGTGATCCGGGCCGCCGTCACCCAGGGCGAGCGGTCGCAGCTGATCGAGCTCGAACTCAATCCCGGCCGGGCCAACCGGGCCAGGATCAACCGGTCGTCGCAGGTCAGGCCCCGTGATGTGCTGGGGATAGTCCGTACGGTGCTGTTCGCGCCCGAGGACCTGGCGCTGGTGAAGGGCGACCCCGGCGAGCGCCGGCGCTTCCTGGACGAGCTGATCACGGCGCGCTCCCCGCGCATGGCGGGTGTCCGCTCCGACTACGACCGGGTGCTCAAGCAGCGCAACACCCTGCTCAAGTCGGCGGCGATGGCGCGGCGGCACGGCGGGCGTGGCATGGATCTCTCCACGCTCGACGTGTGGGACCAGCATCTGGCACAGGTGGGCGCGGAGTTGCTGGCGCGGCGGCTGGACCTGATCGAGACGCTCCAGCCCCTGACGGACAAGGCGTACGAGCAACTGGCGCCCGGTGGCGGGCCGGTGACGCTGGAGTACCGCTCCTCGTCGGTCGGCCCCGAGGCGCCGGGCGCGGACGGCCAGGCCGACGTGCCGCGTTCGCGTGAGGAGCTGTACGCCCGGCTGATGGCCGCGCTGGCGGCCTCGCGCAAGCAGGAGATCGAGCGGGGAGTCACGCTGGTGGGCCCGCACCGGGACGAACTGCTGCTGAAGCTCGGCCAGCTGCCCGCCAAGGGCTACGCGAGCCACGGCGAGTCCTGGTCGTACGCGTTGGCCCTGCGGCTGGCCTCGTACGACCTGCTGCGCGCCGAGGGGAACGAACCGGTGCTGGTCCTCGACGACGTCTTCGCCGAGCTGGACGCGCGGCGCCGGGAGCGGCTGGCGGAGCTGGTGGCGCCCGGCGAGCAGGTGCTGGTGACGGCGGCGGTGGACGACGACGTGCCGGGGGTGCTGGCCGGGGTGCGGTTCACGGTGGCCGACGGCACGGTGGAGCGGACATGAGCGGCACCGGCGGCATCAGCGGCATCAGCGGCGGCGCGGCGCGGCCGGAGGGAACGGGCGGGGCGTCCGATCCGGCGGCGTCCGGTGCCGCGCCCGCCGAGCCGTCGGGCGTCGATCTGGCGCGGGTCGCGCTGCGGGCGGCGAAGGAGCAGGCGCGGGCCCGGGGCACCGCGGCCCAGCAGAAGAAGCAGGCCCGGCGGGGCGGGGGCCTGCGCTCGGGCGCGGGGGCCGACGGCCGCGACCCGCTGCCGCTGGGTGCCGCGATCAGCCGCCTCATCGCCGAGCGCGGCTGGGAGACGCCCGCCGCCGTGGGCGGCGTGATGGGCCGCTGGCCGCAGATCGTGGGCGAGGACCTCGCCAAGCACTGTGTGCCCGAGCGGTACGAGGAGGACGAGCGGATCCTGACGGTGGTCTGCGACTCCACACCCTGGGCGACACAACTGCGGCTGTTCGCCCCCCGGCTGGTGGCCCGGCTGAACGAGGACCTGGGGCACGGCACGGTAAAGATGATCAAGGTACGGGGTCCGGGCGGGCCCCCACGCCGCTTCGGCGGGCTGCGCGCCCCGGGGAGCAAGGGGCCGGGGGACACGTACGAGTGAGGCGGGGCGGCCCGGGGCCGCCTGGCCCGGCAGCCGGTGCGAGCGGGGCTGTTCCGGTACGGCCTTACCCGCCGCCGTCCCTGCCCCGCCGCCGATCCGTCGGACGAACCGACTCCCGCGCGGCTGCCGCCTCTCACGACCGGGCCGGCCACCCGCCCGCCGCCTCTCCGGCGCCGCCCCGCGGAAGCCGAGCCGATAGGCCGTCGCCGTACGCCAGGCCCGTCCCGTACGTACGGCCGCGTCCGCCCCGCCCGCGTACCCCTCGCCGGAGGCGTACGCCGGGGCTACCGGACCGGACGGCAGACGCCCCGGGCGCAGACGTCCCGCAGCCGCCCCAGGCCCCCCACGCCCCCCGTACGGCCAACCGCACCCCCCGCACACCCGTACGCGTCCCGGCCGCCCCCACACGAGCCCCCGCCGACCCCTCCCGGCCGGTGCCGCAACGCCCCGGTCGGCTCCCCGGCAACGCCTCGTCAGCGCCCCAACAACCCCGTCGTGAGGCCCACTTCACCCCCGTATCGCCGCATCGCTCCGGTGCCCTCCGGAGGGCACCGGGACCCCCGCGTACCGCTGCGGAGCGTGAGGCGTCCCTCACGGTAGCGGGAGGTTGACAGCGAGAAGCGCTCAAAGCCCGTGTGAGCCTCTTGGAGCCCCTGCCCGAATATGGGGAGTCGGCAACCGCCGGTTCAGGGCGGCACATGCGGACTCAGGTACCGGCAAACCCCCATTCGGGTCGCCGCTACCGGTAGACTGATGAAGAATCCCGCCTCGTCGGCGGGACTCGTCCCCTGAGACTGACAAACACTGTCGCAAGCCGAACGACGCAGCCGCTCCCGCCCTGTCCGGAGAACGGCCTGTGCTGTGCCAGAAAGGGCGCTTCGTGGCCGATTCCGGCAACCCCAACGAGAAGACTCCGTCCGTAGCCACCGGTGAGAACGGCGAGGTATCGGCCTCGTACGACGCCAACGCGATCACGGTGCTGGAGGGCCTGGACGCGGTCCGCAAGCGTCCCGGTATGTACATCGGCTCGACCGGTGAACGTGGGCTTCATCACCTGGTGACCGAGGTCGTCGACAACTCCGTCGACGAGGCTCTGGCCGGGCACGCGGACACCATCGACGTCACGATCCTCGCCGACGGCGGCGTACGCGTGGTCGACAACGGCCGCGGCATCCCCGTGGGCATCGTGCCGTCCGAGGGCAAGCCGGCCGTCGAGGTCGTGCTGACGGTGCTGCACGCGGGCGGCAAGTTCGGCGGCGGCGGCTACTCCGTCTCCGGCGGTCTGCACGGCGTGGGTGTCTCCGTCGTCAACGCGCTGTCGACGAGGGTCGCCGTCGAGGTCAAGACCGACGGCTACCGCTGGACGCAGGACTACAAGCTCGGGGTGCCCACGGCGCCGCTGGCGCGCAACGAGGAGACGAACGAGTCGGGCACCTCGGTCACCTTCTGGGCCGACCCCGACGTGTTCGAGACGACGGAGTACTCGTTCGAGACCCTGTCGCGCCGCTTCCAGGAGATGGCCTTCCTCAACAAGGGCCTCACCCTGAAGCTGACCGACGAGCGCGAATCGGCCAAGGCCGTCGTGGGCGCCGACGTCGCGGGCACGGACGCGGCCGAGTCCTCCGCCGAGGAGCCGGTGCGCACCGTCACGTACTTCTACGAGGGCGGCATCGTCGACTTCGTGAAGTACCTCAACTCCCGCAAGGGCGAGCTGATCCACCCGACGGTCATCGACATCGACGCCGAGGACAAGGAGCGGATGCTCTCGGTGGAGATCGCGATGCAGTGGAACTCGCAGTACAGCGAGGGGGTGTACTCCTTCGCGAACACGATCCACACGCATGAGGGCGGTACGCACGAGGAGGGCTTCCGCGCGGCGATGACCGGCCTGGTCAACCGCTACGCGCGCGAGAAGAAGTTCCTGCGCGAGAAGGACGACAACCTGGCGGGCGAGGACATCCGCGAGGGGCTGACCGCGATCATCTCGGTCAAACTGGGCGAGCCGCAGTTCGAGGGCCAGACGAAGACCAAGCTGGGCAACACGGAGGCGAAGACCTTCGTACAGAAGATCGTGCACGAGCACCTGACGGACTGGTTCGACCGGCATCCCAACGAGGCGGCCGACATCATCCGCAAGTCGATCCAGGCCGCCACGGCGCGGGTCGCCGCCCGCAAGGCCCGTGACCTGACCCGGCGCAAGGGGCTGCTGGAGTCGGCGTCGCTGCCGGGCAAGCTGAGCGACTGCCAGTCCAACGACCCGGCCAAGTGCGAGATCTTCATCGTGGAGGGCGACTCGGCCGGCGGCAGCGCCAAGTCCGGCCGCAATCCGCAGTACCAGGCCATCCTGCCGATCCGCGGCAAGATCCTGAACGTCGAGAAGGCGCGGATCGACAAGATCCTCCAGAACACCGAGGTGCAGGCGCTGATCTCGGCGTTCGGCACCGGCGTGCACGAGGACTTCGACATCGCGAAGCTCCGCTATCACAAGATCATTCTGATGGCGGACGCCGACGTCGACGGCCAGCACATCAACACCCTGCTGCTCACGTTCCTCTTCCGTTTCATGCGCCCGCTGGTCGAGGCGGGGCACGTGTTCCTCTCCCGTCCCCCGCTCTACAAGATCAAGTGGGGCCGTGACGACTTCGAGTACGCCTACTCGGACCGGGAGCGCGACGCCCTGGTCACCCTGGGCAAGCAGAACGGCAAGCGGATCAGGGAAGACTCGATCCAGCGCTTCAAGGGCCTCGGCGAGATGAACGCCGAGGAGCTGCGCATCACGACGATGGACGTCGACCACCGGGTCCTCGGCCAGGTCACGCTCGACGACGCGGCGCAGGCCGACGACCTGTTCTCGGTGCTGATGGGCGAGGACGTCGAGGCCCGGCGCTCCTTCATCCAGCGCAACGCCAAGGACGTCCGCTTCCTCGACATCTGAGTCGGTCTCCCGCTGACCGTTCTGACCGTTCCGAACAGGCCGAAAGGACCACTGACCAGCAATGGCCGACGAGAACACCCCTGTGATGCCCGAAGAGGTGCCCGCCGTGGAAGGCGTGGGCATGCGTGTCGAGCCCGTCGGGCTCGAGACGGAGATGCAGCGCTCGTACCTCGACTACGCGATGTCCGTCATCGTGTCGCGCGCGCTGCCCGACGTACGGGACGGGCTGAAGCCCGTCCACCGCCGGGTGCTGTACGCGATGTACGACGGCGGGTACCGGCCCGAGAAGGGTTTCTACAAGTGCGCGCGCGTCGTCGGCGACGTGATGGGCACCTACCACCCGCACGGCGACTCCTCGATCTACGACGCGCTGGTCCGCCTCGCGCAGCCATGGTCGATGCGGATGCCGCTGGTGGACTCCAACGGCAACTTCGGCTCGCCCGGCAACGACCCGGCCGCCGCCATGCGGTACACCGAGTGCAAGCTGATGCCGCTGTCGATGGAGATGCTCCGGGACATCGACGAGGAGACCGTCGACTTCACGGACAACTACGACGGCCGCAACCAGGAGCCGACGGTCCTGCCGGCCCGGTTCCCGAACCTGCTGATCAACGGCTCGGCCGGGATCGCCGTCGGCATGGCCACCAACATCCCGCCGCACAACCTGCGCGAGGTCGCGGCGGGCGCGCAGTGGGCGCTGGAGCACCCGGACGCCTCGCACGAGGAACTGCTGGACGCGCTGATCGAGCGGATCAAGGGCCCGGACTTCCCGTCGGGCGCGCTGGTCGTGGGCCGCAAGGGCATCGAGGAGGCGTACCGCACGGGGCGCGGCTCGATCACCATGCGCGCGGTCGTCGCCGTCGAGGAGATCCAGAACCGGCAGTGCCTGGTCGTCACCGAGCTGCCGTACCAGACCAACCCCGACAACCTCGCGCAGAAGATCGCCGACCTGGTGAAGGACGGCAAGGTCGGCGGCATCGCCGACGTACGCGACGAGACGTCCTCGCGCACCGGGCAGCGGCTGGTGGTCGTGCTCAAGCGCGACGCGGTCGCCAAGGTCGTGCTGAACAACCTGTACAAGCACACCGACCTCCAGTCGAACTTCGGCGCGAACATGCTGGCGCTGGTCGACGGGGTGCCGCGCACGCTGTCGATCGACGCGTTCATCCGCCACTGGGTGACGCACCAGATCGAGGTCATCGTCCGGCGGACGAAGTTCCGGCTGCGCAAGGCCGAGGAGCGCGCGCACATCCTGCGCGGTCTGCTCAAGGCGCTGGACTCGATCGACGAGGTCATCGCGCTGATCCGGCGCAGCGACACCGTCGAGACGGCGCGCGGCGGTCTGATGGAGCTGCTCGCGATCGACGAGATCCAGGCGAACGCGATCCTGGAGATGCAGCTGCGCCGGCTGGCGGCGCTGGAGCGGCAGAAGATCGTCGCCGAGCACGACGAGCTCCAGGAGAAGATCAACGAGTACAACGCGATCCTGGCGTCGCCGCTGCGGCAGCGCCAGATCGTCAGCGAGGAACTGGCGGTGATCGTCGACAAGTTCGGTGACGACCGGCGTTCCAAGCTGGTGCCCTTCGACGGTGACATGTCCATCGAGGACCTGATCGCCGAGGAGGACATCGTCGTCACGATCTCGCGCGGCGGCTATGTGAAGCGTACGAAGACGGACGACTACCGCTCGCAGAAGCGCGGCGGCAAGGGCGTGCGCGGCACGAAGCTCAAGTCGGACGACATCGTGGACCACTTCTTCGTGTCCACCACCCACCACTGGCTGCTGTTCTTCACGAACAAGGGCCGGGTGTATCGGGCGAAGGCGTACGAACTGCCCGACGCCGGGCGGGACGCGCGCGGCCAGCACGTGGCGAACCTGCTGGCGTTCCAGCCGGACGAGAAGATCGCGCAGATCCTGGCCGTACGGGACTACGAGGCGGTGCCGTACCTGGTGCTGGCGACCAAGGCCGGCCTGGTGAAGAAGACGCCGCTGAAGGACTACGACTCCCCTCGTTCCGGTGGTGTGATCGCGATCAACCTCCGGGAGACGGACTCGGGCGCGGACGACGAGCTGATCGGCGCCGAGCTGGTGTCGGCGGACGACGATCTGCTGCTCATCAGTAAGAAGGCGCAGTCCATCCGGTTCACCGCGACGGACGATTCCCTGCGGCCGATGGGGCGGGCGACATCCGGGGTGAAGGGGATGAGCTTCCGCGAAGGGGACGAACTGCTGTCGATGAATGTGGTGCGGCCCGGTACGTTCGTGTTCACTGCTACCGACGGTGGCTACGCGAAGCGAACCAACGTCGACGAGTACCGCGTCCAAGGACGTGGCGGCCTCGGTATCAAGGCCGCGAAGATCGTGGAGGACCGCGGGTCGCTCGTGGGTGCGCTGGTGGTGGAGGAGACGGACGAGATCCTCGCCATCACCCTGGGCGGCGGCGTGATCCGTACGCGGGTCAACGAAGTCAGGGAGACGGGCCGTGACACGATGGGTGTCCAACTGATCAACCTGGGCAAGCGCGATGCCGTCGTCGGCATCGCTCGTAATGCCGAGGCCGGTCGTGAGGCTGAAGAGGTCGAAGGAGTCGTCGGCGAGGACGCCGACGGGGCTCCGGCGACCGAAGGGGCCGAGCCTGCCGAGGACACCGAGGGCGCCCAGCCCTCGGTCGCGGAGCACGAGGAGTAGACAGCGTGAGTGGAGCCACGGGCGCCGGATCGGCCGCTTCCGGAGCGAACGGTGCCCGTGGCCCTGCCACGGACTCCCAGGGGGTTACGGTGACCGACACCCGGGGGCAGCAGCCCCCTTACGAGACATACGGATCAGCCGAGCAGCAGTCTCAGCAGCCGTACCACCCGCCGCAGGCGTATCCGACGCCGTCGGGCGGGGGGACCGGGGCCGCACCGCACACGCCGGGCGGCCAGCCGCACGTTCAGCTGGGCCAGGCCGCAGGACCGGGCGTGGCACCGGGCCAGCCGGCACAGGCGCACGCGGGTGGTGGCCGGCCGTCCTCGACGGCGGGCGTACGCCTGCCGCGCACGGGGGCGCGTACGACTCCGCGCACCCGCAAGGCACGACTGCGGGTGGCCAAGGCCGACCCGTGGTCGGTGATGAAGGTCAGCTTCCTGCTGTCCATCGCGCTCGGCGTCTGCACCGTGATCGCGGCGGCGGTGCTGTGGATGGTCATGGACGCGATGGGCGTCTTCTCCACGGTGGGCGGGACGATCAGCGAGGCGACGGGCTCGAACGAGAGCAACGGCTTCGATCTCCAGTCGTTCCTCTCGCTGCCGCGGGTGCTCATCTTCACGTCGGTGATCGCGGTGATCGACGTGGTCCTGGCGACGGCCCTGGCGACGCTCGGCTCCTTCATCTACAACCTGTCGGCGGGCTTCGTGGGCGGCGTCGAGCTGACGCTCGCCGAGGACGAGTAACGCCCGGCCGGGAGGGTCACGGAGGCTCCGTTACCGATTTTGGGACTGGCCCTGGAGTGCGCTAATCTTCAGGGGCAGCGCGGGGCTATAGCTCAGTTGGTTAGAGCGCATCCCTGATAAGGATGAGGCCACAGGTTCAAATCCTGTTAGCCCCACCGCGGTTGTAGTGCAGGTCGGACGGCCGGTAGATCCTCGGGATCTACCGGCCGTCTGCGTGTGTGGATCTCGATTGCCCGCTACTACCCCGTAACACCGAGGCCCGCTGACCGGTGGATTCAAGGTTCGCGCAAGGTTCTCCGAAGGACGCCCCCGCATGCTGCACGTGACGGCCCGAATCTCCGGGCCTCCGTGCAATCCGAGGGGCAGATCATGCGTGTACGTAGGAAGGCCGCGGCGGCGATCGCCTCCGTGGCAATGGCCGGCGGAGGGCTGGTCGCGACGGCTCCCGCCGCCTCGGCGGCTCCGGCAGGGGCGACGGCGCTGCCGTCCTGTGTCCGGGCCTCGCACTACAACGTTCCTGGGGGCTTCAACACCTCCATCACGAACGGGTGCAACTACACGGTCCGGGTCAGGGTCATCGTCGACTGGGGCGGCGACAGCGACTGCTACGTGATGGGTGCGAGGACATCCACGGTCCACCAGTGGATCGGCGTCACGGGCACCTTCAACAGCATCGCTTCCTGCTGAGGACCTGGGCCGCCGGTTCGTGCGGCCCGTGAGGTTCGGTGGAGGGCCCGGCCCCGCGGGGTCGGCCATGCCCCGACGATCCGTTCGGACGGAGAGACTTCCGTCCGGGCGGATCGCTTTGTGTCCGGCGGGGGTTGACGAGGTGTTCCGGGGGCCCGGTGGGGCGCGTACGCAGGTCACTGATCGGTCTCGGCCGGTGTGTATAGTCGGGCGCCAGAAGGCCCCCAGACAACGAAAGACGAGGTCGCGCGGTGAAGAAGCTTCTCCTGGTCGCACTGGCCGCCATCGGCGGGCTCCTCGTGTACCGCCAGATCCAGGCGGATCGCGCCGAGCAGGATCTGTGGACGGAGGCGACCGACTCCGTGCCCGCAGGTTCGGGTGTGTGAGAACCGGTAGTCGGTACGCGTGCCCCGGTCGCTGAGGCGGCCGGGGCTTCGTGTTGTCGTGGATCCGCCGGGGCGGCCGGTTCGGTTGCTTCGGTGGAACGCCGGGGCGGGCGGGCCGGGCGGATCATCGGTCCGCGGAGACAGCGGTGGGCGTGGCGGGGCAGGATGGGGCGGTGCCCCGGGACGCCGAGGAGCGTCGGGGGCGGGCTGTTGGTGGTGGGCGGCCGGGCCGTTCCAGGGGACGACAAGGGGAAGCTCGTGAAGAGGCTGCGCAGCGGGGGCCGGGGCGCGCTGGTCGCGGTGGCGGCGGTGTGCGCGGTGGCGGCGCAGGCGGGGGCTCCGGTGCTGCCGGGCCTGTCCGGGCCGGACGGTGCGGACAGGCCGGCCGGTGCGGCGTGGGCTGCCGAGGGGCCGAGCCCGTACGCCTTCGACCCGGAGGCCGACGTGATCGAGGGCGCGGAGAGCGACGGTGACGCGCCACCGCTCGACGAGGGCGTCACCTACCGCGACTCGATCGGGCCGGGCGAGCGGCTCCACTACCTGATCGACCTGGACGCGGCGGAGAACGCGTACGTGTCGGCCACCGCCGTACCCGCGTTGGGTTCGCGGGTGCGGCTCGGTGACGAGCTGACGGTCACCGTGGAGGACCCCGACGGCCGGACCTGTGACTCCGAGGAGGCGCGCGTCCCGCCCACGGGCGACTATCCGCGGCCGTTGACCGCGTACGCGTCCCGGACCCTCGACGGTGAGGAGTCCGGCCCCTGCACGGCGGCCGGTACGTACCGCGTGGTCGTGGAGCGTGAGTCCAAGGCCACGTCCACGCAGGATCCGTGGGAGATGGAGCTGCGCCGTCTGTCCGAGCCGGGGCTCAGGTCCGGGGGGCCCACGGAGCCGGCCGGTGACTGGTCGAGCGCGGTTCCCGAGCCGCCGTCCGCCGCTCCGGAGGCGCGGGAGGGCGGTGCCGGGTTCAGTACGGCCGTCGGGCTGGAGGCGGGTGCCTGGACGGCGAGCGTCGTTCCCGGTGAGTCGGTCTTCTACCGGGTACCGGTCGACTGGGGCCAGCAACTGTTCGCCACCGCGGAGCTGGGGAGTTCGGAGGGGGACGGCATCGTCGGCGGGGCTATGTCGCTCGCCGTGCACAACCCGGCGAGAGGGCTGGTCGACAGCGCGGAGTCGACGTCGTACAGCGGCCGGCCGAAGTCGGTCTCGACGGATCCGGCGCCGCCGGTGGACTACGCGAACCGGTTCCGTTCCTCCGCGCGCGAGCGGGCGATGCGTTTCGCGGGCTGGTACTACGTGCGCGTGAGCCTCAACCCGGAGGTGGGCGAGAAGTTCGGGCAGAGGCCGTACGACGTGACGCTGAGCCTGACGGTGAACGGCGCGGCGGTGGACGGGCCGGAGTACGACGGCCCGGCCGGCGAGTTCGCGGTGTCGGACGAGAGCCTGGACCAGGCGGAGAACGGGGACACCCCGGCCGCCGGGGACAGCGGGACGATGAAGCTGGTCGCGGCGGGCGGGATCGGACTGGGGACGGTGCTGCTGCTGGGCCTCGGCGGGTGGACGCTGCTCGCCCGGCGGCGGGCCTGAATCGGGCGGTGAGGACCTGATCGTGAACGGGTGAGTACCTGATCAGGACGGGGCGAGAACGTGGACCGGCCGGGGCGAGGCGCCTGATCAGGAACCGGTGAGGATCTGATCAGGCCGGGCGCGGGGTCCGTTCAGGACCGCCGGGTGAGGTGTCCGTGTTCAGGACTGGGCGAGGGCCCAGAAGCCGACGGCGAAGCAGAGCAGTGCGAGCAGCAGAACCGGGATCGTCACCTTCGGGGGCGGTCCCGGTCGTCTGTGCGAAGCGGGCGCGGCAGCCGGGACGGGAGCCGGGACGGGGGGCGGCGTCTGTGGGTACGGGTACGGCACGGGAACGCCGGGCCGCTGGGCGGTGTATTGACGAGTGTGCGGTACGTCGTGCCGCACGGCGGCGGTGGTCGCCTGGGACGGGTCGGGTGCGCCGGGTGCGCTCGGCGTGAGGGGCGGAGGGGACGCGTGCGGGTGTACGGGCTCTTGGAGATGTTGCTGCGGTTGCGACTGTGGCTGTGGCTGCGACTGCGACTGCGACTGCGACTGCGGGTGCGGGTGCGGGTGCTCCGCGGCGGTCGGCGGGGGGAGATGGAAGGAGCCGGTCTCGGACATGGAGCCCGTGGACGTCGGGCTGTCCGTGACGCCGCCCGTCACCCCGCCGGTGACCGCGGCCCCGCCCCCGACCCCGCCGGTGACAGCTCCCCCGGTCACCCCGTTGCCCGTGTGCGGACCCGCGTACGGGTCCGGGTACGGGGGCGCCGTGGCGGCCCGCCCGTCCTGGTCCGGTGCGGCGGCGACGGGCCCGTCGGGGCCGAACGGGGAAGGCAGCGGCCCGAGTTGGTCGAACACCTCGACGGGCTCGTCGTCCTCCGCCGGCTCCGGCAGCAGTTCGACGGCCGCCGCGAGGGCCTTGCGCGCGCCCGTCGCCGTACGGAACCGGGCGTCCGGGTCCGGCTGGAGCAGCCCGGCGAGGACCTGCCACAGCGGTTCGGGAATTCCCTGCGGCGCCCCGGGGGTGCCGTGCGCGGTGAAGTACTCCACCAGGGCGTTGGCGTCCGGCTTCCGGCCCTCCAGCAGATAGAGCGCGACCAGTCCGGCGGCGAAGAGGTCGGCCGGGAAGTCCGGTTCCGCGCCCGTCATCTGCTCCGGCGCGAAGTAACCGGGCGTGCCGACCACGTAGTTGGTCTCCGTCAGACGCGGCTCGCCCTTGCGCATGGAGATGCCGAAGTCGGACAGCCGCAGATGCGGCCGGCCGGTCCCGGTGGCCTCCAGCAGTATGTTGGCGGGCTTGATGTCGCGGTGGACGACGCCCTCCGCGTGCACGGCCGCCAGCCCCGACAGCAACTGGTCGAGCAGCAGACACACGAAGCGCGGGGGCAACGGCCCGTAGTCGCCGATGACATGGGCCAGCGATCCCCCGCCGACCAGGTCCATGGTGAACAGGACCTTGTCGTCGTCGGCGGCCCAGCTGGCCGGCGCGAGCACATGCGGGTGATCGATCCGCAGGGCCTGCTCCCGTACGAAACGCAGCAAGGTGTGCGCGTCGCTCTGCTGAAGCACCTTGGCCGCCACGTAACGGCGGCGCCGGTGGTCCCAGGCGCGCCACACGGCGCCCACACCGCCACGTCCGATCGGGTCGACCAACTCGTACCGACCAGCGAAGACCTCACCCATCGTGCCGCGCTCGCTCCCAGTCGTCCTGTCCGGCGGGCCGTCGCCCCCCGGCCGCGGTGCGGGTCCGGTCCGCCGGGACGGACCCGGGGCCCGTCGTCCGGCTCAGGCCCGACCTCCGGTGTGCCTCACCCCTGGTGCGCCTCGTAGTGCCCGACCGCTTCGGCGGTGCGCCCGGCCCCGTACACCCGGAGGAACTCTGCCAGTTCGGGGTGGCTCGGTGCGAGGGAATCCGCCGCGTCGATGATGTCACCGGCGGCGGCGACCGACCGCAGCAGTGACTGGATCTCGCGGACGACCCGCCGCACGGCCGGTGCGCCGGAGCTGTTCGTCGTCTGGCTGGTGGCGGTCAGGACCGAGCCGCCCTGCGACTTCTTGACCTCGTCCATCCGCGCGGTGGCCTCGGCGGCGCTGACGCTGCCGTCGGCGACCTGCCCGGCGAGGTCCTGGAGCGCCTGAACGCGCTGGACCACGGCGGGATTTCCGATCTTGGCGCGCTGGCCGCTCATCAGCTGGGAGAGCATCGGGGCCGAGAGACCGAGCACCGCGGCGAGCCTGGCCTGATTCAGCCCCAGGTCGTCGATCAGCCGCCGGAAGAGCGCCCCCAGCGGCTCCCCGTACCAGCTGCGCTGAAGTTCTCTGGCTCTGGCTGTCGATTCCTGCTGTGCGGCGTCCATTCGCGTCTCCCCATCGCTTCCCCAGGCGGCAGCTTCGCTGCTGCGAACCTCTGGGGCATCCTACGGAGCGGGGTCCCGCACCGGGAGTCCCTGTCCTTTTGCGAGATCAGGGTGGACAACCGGTACTCTGGTCCCCGACGGACACCGCGCCATCCCGCGATGTCGTCGTATGTCCCTTCCGGGGCCTTAGCTCAGTTGGTAGAGCGCTGTCTTTGCATGGCAGATGTCAGGGGTTCGACTCCCCTAGGCTCCACATAACGCGCCCTCCCGGCCTGCGGAAACGTAGGCCGGGAGGGCGCTTCTGCGTTCTCGTCGGCCGTTGTCAAGGGGCGCCGAGTGGCCGGATGTGGCCATCGGCCGGGGTGAAGGCGGGCCAGCCGGGGTTGCCGGTCCCGGCGAAACGTACCCAGGAGCGGTGGATCTCGGCCGCCAGTTCGGCGGGTGGTTCGGTGGTGCCGAGAAGCGCGTACGGGCCGCGCAGCGACGGCAGGGTGAGGCGGTCGAAGACGAAGGGCAGCTCCATGACGTGCGCGGCGCCGAGGTGTCCGTCGACGGCGTCGGAGCGCCAGCGGAACTCGTAGCGGTACGTCCGTCCCGGGGCGACCGTCGCGTGGGCGGCGGCCAGTTGGTGGGTGCCGGTCCCGAACAGTCCGTCGCCGAGGATCATCGTGCGCAGCTCGGCGGGCGACGCGGCCGGGTGCCGTGCCCGGTAGGCGCGGACGGCCGCGCCGGGGTCGGGGTGGAACCGGGCCGCCGTGGCCAGGACATCGGCGTCGGTGGTGCCGGCCAGAAGTCCCGGTGGGGCCAGATAGAGGCTGCCTTCGTCGCGGTTGCCGCCGATCAGCAGGTCGACGTCTGCTCCGCGCCCGGCCAGCACCCCGGTGGCGGGCTGTTCCTCGCCGACCAGGCTGAAGGCGGTGATGCCGCCGAGCGGGTCGTGGTGGGTGGCGGTACGCAGGTCCAGGCCGGTCAGCCCGGCCGTGACGGCGACGAGGCGTTCGTCCGGGACACCGGCCAGGGTGGCGGCGGTCGGCTCGACGCCCAGGGCGCGGCCGACCGCCGAGGTGACGACGCCGGCCTGTTCGGGGGTGAAGGCGCCGGTGCCGCTGCCGCTCTGGACGATTGCCCGCCTGATCAGCCCGGCGGAGGCCGGGTCGGCGAGGACGCCCCCGACGACGATGGCCCCGGCGGACTGCCCGAAGAGGGTGACGTTGCCGGGGTCGCCGCCGAAGCGGGCGGCGTTCTCCCGTATCCAGCGCAGGGCGGCCAGGACGTCGAGCAGGCCGCGGTTGTCCGGGGCGTCGGGCAGACGCAGGAAACCGGGGATGCCCAGGCGGTAGTTGACGGTGATCAGAACGACGCCGTCGCGGGCGAAGGCCGTGCCGTCGTGGAGGGGCGCGGTGCCGGAGCCGGCGACGAACCCGCCGCCGTGCACGAACACCATGACCGGCCGGGGCGCCGGGTCCGGCTGCGGGGTCCAGATGTTCAGGGTGAGGTAGTCGTCGCCGCGCCGCCATCCCGGGCCGAAGTACGGCGACATGTCGAGGACGCCGAAGGAGTCGCGGGCGGGCTGGGGCGCGGTCGGGCCCGGCCGGGTGGCGTCACGGACCCCGGTCCACGGCTCGTGCGGGCGCGGGGCGGTGAACCGGGCGCCCCCGGTGGGTGGTGCGGCGTACGGGATGTCGAGGAAGACGGTTCCGTGGGGACGGCGGCGGCCGAGGACCGGGCCGGAGGTGGTGGCCACGGTGGCGGTGGTTGCGGTGGTTGTGGCCGGGGGATCGCTGGGTGCCAACTCGGCTCTCCTGGTCGCTGGTCGCTGGTCGCTGGTCGAGCGGTCGGGTGCCGCCGCCCCGGGGTGGCCGGGGCGGCGGCGGAGGGTCAGTAACGGGGGATGGGCGCCCACTTCTTGATCGCGAATCCGCCGCCGTCGGTGTGCTCGACGTTCGTGAGGTCCGTGACGTTCTCCACTTCGAAGGCGCTGTGGCCGCCGAAGTGGGCGGGCAGGACCACGGCGTTGGCGTCGGCGGCCCAGCCGAGCAGGGCACGGCGGGAGGTACGGGCCCGGACCGGGTCCTCGCAGAAGCAGCTGTTGTGGTCGGGGTGCGCGACCTGGAGGGGCGTGTGCAGCAGGTCGCCCGCGAACAGGGCCCGGTCGCCGCCGGAGACGAGCTTGACGACGGCGGAGCCCGGCGTGTGGCCGGGAGCCGCCTCCAGCCGCAGGGCGCCGTCGATGGTGTGGCTGCCCTCCCAGAGCAGCACCTGCCCCGCGGCGTGCACGGGGGCGACGCTGTCCTCGAAGACGTTCTCGTTGACTCCCCCGGCGATGTCCGCGTTGTTCGCCGGGTTCCAGAACTCGAAGTCGGCGCGCGGCATCAGATAGGTGGCGTTCGGGAACGTCGGCACCCAGGCACCGTCGACCAGGCGGGTGTTCCAGCCGACGTGGTCGACGTGCAGATGCGTGTTGACGACGAGGTCGACGTCCTCGGGCCGTACCCCGGCACGGGCGAGGTTGCCGAGGTAGTCCAGCCGCTGATGGTCCCAACCGGCGACGGCGGGGCGGCTCTTGTCGTTGCCCACGCCGGTGTCGATCAGGATGGTCCGGCCCCCGCTGCGCAGCAGCCAGGTCTGCATGGCGACGTTCACCAGGCCGTCGTCGGCGCCGAGGTGGTCGGGCACCAGCATCTCCCGGTGGTCCTGCCAGGCGTGCGCGGGCAGGTCCGGGAAGAACTGGTCCGGGGGCATGATCGGACCGTGCGTCTCCTCGACGCGGGTGACGGTGACGGCGCCGAATATCAGGTCGGGCCCGGTTTCCGTGGCCGTCGCGGGGGCCTGCGCGGTCCCTGTCGCCGTCGTGGTGGCCTGCGTGGTTTCCATGGGGTCTTCTCCTGAGGTGCGGTGGGTGTCGGGCGGCGGCGTCAGCGGTTCAGCCGGGCGACGACGAGGTTGGGGTCCTCGGCGGTGAGCCAGGCGGCGCTCATCACGTGGACGGTGCTGCCGCGCAGGGCGATGGCGGTGGGGTTCTGGAGGCCGTCGGCCGGGGTGAGCACGGTGGTGTGGCTGCCGTCGGAGCGCACGAGGGCGACTTCGCTCGTGGCGTCGATCGCGGCCAGCAGCTGGTCGCCGCAGCCGGTGAACGCGATGTCGTCGATCCCCGGCAGTCCGGTGGCCTCGGTCCGGACCGGACCGGCGCTCCCGTCCCGGCGCACGGGGATACGCAGGACGGTGCCCCGGTCGGTGTTGGTGGTCCACACCGACCCGTCGTGGAACTTCAGACCGTTGGCGCCGAGGAAGCCGGCGGCGGCCAGCTCGGGCGCGGTGGACCAGGCGGTGGGGGTGCCGCCGGCGGTGGGCACGCTCCACACGGTGCCGAGTACGGAGTCGGCGGCGTAGAGGGTACGGCCCCGGGAGTCCAGGGCCAGCCCGTTGGGGAGGCCGTCGGCGGGCAGCGCGGCGATACGCCGGGGCTGGCCGCCGGGGCGCAGGCGCCAGACGCCGGTCAGGTCGGCGGTGCCGGTGGCGTACAGGAAGTACAGGGTGCCGTCCGAGGCGCGGACGATGCCGGTGGTGAGCGGGAAGCCCATGGCCGGGGTGTGGACACCGCCGTCGGCGGGGGCGGGCAGGGTGGCCAGGATCCGGCTGGTGCCGTCGGGGGAGAGCTTCGCGATCCGACGGGCCTTGGCGAAGGTGACGTACGAGGAGCCGTCGGGGGCCAGGGCGACGTTCTCCGGTGTCTGGCCCCCGGCCAGGTCGAAGTGGACGGCGATACGCGCGCCGGTCACCGTGACGGGACCGGCCGACGCCGAAGCGGCCGGAGCCGGGCGGGGCGCCGAGGCCGAGGCCGGGGTGGTCCCGGCGAGGGTTCCGGTCAGGGTCGCGACCAGGACCGCCGCCGAGACGGCGGACGTGGAGAGCGTGGAAAAGGTGGAGAACATGGTTCCTTCATCTGTTTTCGGGCATGCGGCAGCGACGCGCCGACGCATGGGTGGGGAGAGAGCCGACGCGTGGGTCGGGAGGGAGCCGACGCGTGGGTCGGCAGGGAAGGGAACGGAAGGCTCGGCCGGGGATGGGGACGTGGGCCCGACGGGCCCGGGGGTCAGGCCCTGGTGGTGCGGGGGTGCCCGGTCCGGATGGGGGTGGAGGGGGTCGCCGGGGCGGCCGGGGCCGTGGTCCCGGTGACGGCCTGGGCGAGCAGGGTCAGCGCGGCCCGTGACGGTGAGCCGGCCTCCGTGGTGGCGGCCACGACGGTGGGGCCCGGCCCGTGGCTCAGGGTCTGCTGGACCACGGTCAGCGGTCCGACCAGCGGGTGCCGCATCTCGTACGTGGCGACGGTGCACGCCTTGACCCGGTGATCGGCCCACAGGGACGCGAACTCCGCGTTCGTGGCGCTCAGCTCACCCAGCAGCGCGTGCAGCGCCGGGTCCTGCGGATACTGGGCCGCCACCAGGCGCAGATTCCCCACGACCGCCCGTGCCTTGGCCGGCCAGTCCACGTACAGGTCGCGGGTGTGGCCGTCGAGGAACACCAGCCGGGCCATGTTGGGCCGCCGCCCCGGATGATCCGGAGCGCCGGGGTCCAGATGACCGGCGAACAGCGCGTGGCCCAGGCGGTTCCACGCCAGTACGTCGCCGCGCCGCCCCAGCACGATCGCGGGGGCGTCCGCCAGCGCGTCCAGCAGTTGACCGGCCGCCGCCGTCACGCGCTCCGGCGCGGGCCGCCTGCTCCGGGTGCGCTGCCGGTCGGCCTGGGCCAGGTCGTACAGATACCGCTGCTCCGACTCGTCCAGCCGCAGGGCCCCGGCGATCGCGTCCAGCACCTCGGGCGACGCGCTCAGCGACTGCCCCTGCTCCAGCCGCGTGTAGTAGGAGACGCTCACCCCCGCCAGCAGCGCCAGCTCCTCGCGCCGCAGGCCCGGCACCCGTCGGCGTTCCCCGTACGTGGGCACCCCGACGTCCTCCGGACGCAGCTGGGAGCGCCGGGTGTGCAGGAAGTCCCCGAGCCGCGATTTTCCGTTCATGGATCCGAGTATGGGACGACCCGGACGGCGCAGCCTGCCCCTGCTGTGGGTAGGCACGGCCGGGTCCGGCTCCTTCCTTCTCAGGAGGAGCACGGGGGACGGCCACCCCGGCAGCGTGGATTCCGGCCTACACCAGGACCCGCCGGTTCGCGAACGCGGACGCCGTACGGGACGGGCGGAAAGGGCCGCCCGGGACAGCGGAAGAAGCCGCCCTGCGGCGTTCGCGCGGGGCGGCATATCTCACGATTTACGACGCCGATTGCACCGTACGGGTGGTGTTCATCAGAAGAACTGCGCAGCGCTGGCGTTGGTCCTTCGATTCCCGAGATGCGTACACATCATGAGGAAGGTATGTAGATCGCTCAACCCGAAAGCAAGCTGAAAGCGAGGGGTCATGGCCGCCTTCAAGGTCAAGAATTTCACGATCGAGAGTCTGTGGACCGCCTTCCTGACCGCGTTCTTCGCGGTGCTCACCACCCTGGGGCTGACCGCCCCCGCCGCGGCGGCGGACGCCGCCGCACCGCAGCCCGCCGAGCAGCCGGTGAAGGACCGCGCGCCGGAGGGCCGCCCGGCCGACGCGGCGGTGCCCGCCGCCGGTGAACGGGGCGGGGGTGACGCGATGACGGCGGAGCGGCACGCCCTGCCGGACAGCGCGCGGCCGGCGGACACGTCCCGCCCGCCGACCATCGAGCAGCGCATCCGCGCCGAGGCGCACGGTTCGTCACCGTCCGTCCGGCGCCTGCCCGTCGACACCCGTACGGACGCCGACGTGGCGCGGGACAACGAGGCCGCCGCCGACGCGGCGCTCGCGGCGGCGGCGTGAGGAACCGGGACTCCTCAAGGACTCCCGGCGCCCGCACCGCACGTCTCACCGGAATCGTCCGGCCCCACGGTTCACCGGCCACCCGTCAACGGCGGTCGTCCTGCCGGAGGTCGTCGTACCAGTGTTCGTCCTGCCGGCGGTTGCCGTACCGGCGTTCGTCCTACCGGTCCCGATTCCTCGCCTCGTCCTCGGCCTGCTTGGCCTGCACCTCCGGATCGAGCGCACCCTGGCTGCCGTCGACGGACGACAGCGACGCGTCGTGCGCGGAGACCTCGGTAGGAGCGGGCGGTTCCACGAGCCAGTCGGGATTGGCCTGCTTGTCCCACCACTTCCACGCGGCGACCGCGCCGCCGGTCAGCAGACCGAGAGCCACCAGGCCCTTGGCGAGACGTCCGGCCCTGGCCCGCCGCTCATGCTTCCTCACGAGCTTCTGGACCTCCTTCACCGTGATCTGACCACGCAGCGCGGCGAGGGCGGCAGCGGAACGAGCCGCTGCTTCCCCGGCGACCGGCTGTGCGACGGACACGGCGTGCTCGACGCGCGGCACCGTGAAGTCGGCTGCCTGACGCACGGCCCTGCGGGTCTGTGCGGCGGCCCGGTGCGCGGCCACGTCGACCTTGGGGGGCACATGCGGCGCCACATGGGCGCCGTACTGAACACGAGCTTGAACACGAGCCTGCTTCGCGGCCTTCGACACCTTCGGTGCGAGCCGGACGCGGGCCTCTTCGGCGTACAACGCGGCCTGTTCCTTGGCCGTATCGGCGTAGGGTGCCACCGCTTCCGCGGCGTGCAGCACGCTCTCCTTCGCCGAATCGGTAGCGGCGCGCACGCTGTCCATGCGGGTCACAGGATCCTCCTCCTCGGTGGCGGTCAGGGGCTTGGGGGTTTCCCCCGTTATTGGACAAAGATCCGCCTGTCCACCCAGATCGAAATCATGCCTGCCGCCCGCCGTACCGGCATGCGGTGCGGGCATCCGGGTCAAGGAGGACGACGGCTGCCCCTTTTCCTGCTCCGCGTGTTCCCCGTCGGGGAGCGCTGATTCCCCGTCATCGGGACGCCGTGCGCGGTTGGGGGGTACGGGGCGGGCGGCGCGAGGGCCGTCCGTGCGAGGATCGGCAGGGTCATTGCAGACTCACGGAAGGCAGATCGTGGCCGAGCAGCTTTACGCCACCCTGAAGACCAACCACGGCGACATCGAGATCCGGCTCCTGCCGAACCACGCGCCGAAGACGGTCAAGAACTTTGTGGAGCTCGCCGAGGGCGAGCGTGAATGGACCAACCCGGCGACCGGCAAGAAGTCGAACGACCGGCTGTACGACGGCACCGTCTTCCACCGGGTGATCAGCGGTTTCATGATCCAGGGCGGGGACCCGCTGGGCAACGGCACCGGTGGTCCGGGCTACGAGTTCGGGGACGAGTTCCACCCCGACCTCTCCTTCGACCGGCCGTACCTCCTGGCCATGGCGAACGCGGGACCGGGCACCAACGGCTCGCAGTTCTTCATCACCCTGGCGCCCACCGCGTGGCTGACCCGCAAGCACTCCATCTTCGGCGAGGTCACCGACGAGGCGAGCAAGAAGGTCGTGGACGCCATCGGCGCCACCCAGACCAACCCGCGCACCGACCGCCCGGTGGAGGAAGTCAGGATCGAGTCGGTCGTCGTCGAGACCCGCTAGTCCGGGACCGTACGGCGGACCCCGCCGGGTCCTGTCCGGCGGACCGTGCGACCGCCGGCCCTTGTCCGGGCCCTGCCGGGTGCCGTCCGTGCCGTGTCCGGGCCCGGCCCGGGTCCTGGCCGGCGTCCCCGGTTCGGATTCCCGTTCGGGGAACCATCCCGCCCTGCCCGTCCGTAGTGGTTACATACCGGGCGGGGAGGGCGGTGCGCTCTGCGCCCTTCACCGCATCGAGCGCCGTATCCAGTACCGAGGGGACCGATGGACCAGCAGCCCGGGGGCCCGGACCGGCCCGCCACCGACGCCGCACCTCACTGCTACCGGCACCCGGACCGTGAGACGGGCATCCGCTGCACCCGCTGCGACCGCCCCATCTGCACGGACTGCATGATCAGTGCCTCCGTCGGATTCCAGTGCCCGAACTGCGTACGGGACGGGTCCGGTACGGGGATGTCCCCCACCGCCGCCCGGCCGCGCACCATCGCCGGCGGCACCGTCACCGCCGACCCCCGGCTGATCACCAAGATCCTGCTGGGCATGAATCTCGCGGTCTTCGTCGGCGTCCTCGTCAGCGAACGGCGCGTCGTCGGCGAACTGGACCTCATCGGGGACGCCTTCAACCCCGAGCTGGGCGAGCTGGTCGGCGTCGCCCAGGGGCAGTGGTACCGCCTGTTCACCGCGGTGTTCCTGCACCAGGCCGTCTGGCACATCGCGTTCAACATGCTGGGGCTGTGGTGGCTCGGCGGTCCCCTGGAGGCCGCGCTCGGACGGTCGCGCTTCCTCGCGCTGTATCTGCTCTCCGGGCTGGCGGGCAGTGCCCTGACCTACCTGATCGCCGCGCCCAACCAGGGGTCGCTCGGTGCCTCGGGCGCCGTCTTCGGGCTGCTCGGCGCCACGGCCGTGCTGATGCGCCGGATGCGTTACGAGATGCGGCCGGTCCTGGTCCTGCTGGCGCTGAACCTGGTCTTCACGTTCCTCTGGTCCGGCATCGCCTGGGAGGCACATCTCGGCGGGCTGGTCGCGGGCACGGCGGTCGCCGTCGGCATGGTGCACGCGCCGCGCGAGCGCCGGGCGCTGGTCCAGTGGGGCACCTGCGCGCTGGTGCTGCTGGTGACCGTCGTGATCATCGTGATCAGGACCGGTCAGCTCTCCTGAGACGGGGGAAGCCGGTTCTCCGGGCAGCGGGGTGCCCGTCGGGCACCCGGTCCTGCCAAGGATCGGGACCGCCGGGCGCCCGGCCCCGCCGGGTGAGGACCGCCGGCCGGCCTTACGGGCGCCCGGACGACCGTTCAGGACCGTTCGCGCACAGAGTTGTCCACAGCGTGTGCCGGATCTTGTGCAATGTGTGCGCCCGGCATGGGGAACACGCGTGCCCCTTGTCCCTGATCTGGGTTTTCCCAGCAAGGACAAGGGGCGGGGCGCTTCATCACAACGGCCGAAGCGAGCGTTCCAGTCACACCGGCGTCAACATGCCGTGAAGTTATCCACAGATCGTCTGACCTTTTCCCCCGGCTGTGGACAGCACTGTGGATAAGTGTCTGGGCAGAGCTTGACGCGGGTCGCCGGACCTGCCTCCACCGCGCCCGGAGCTACTTCCACTGCGTGGAGACGCCGAAGCCGGCGGCGATGAACCCGAACCCGACGACGATGTTCCAGTTGCCGAAGGCGTCGACCGGCAGGGTCCCGTCGGTCACATAGAAGACCACGATCCAGGCCAGCCCGACGAGGAACAGGGCGAGCATGACGGGCGCGACCCAGCTCCGATTGGACAGGTTTATCGTGGTCGACTGCTTCGCCGCGGGCGGCGGCGTGAAATCGGCCTTCTTGCGGATCCGTGACTTCGGCACGAGGGACTCTCCTGTCGATGCGCTGCGTGACCGCGCAGGTAACTGAAACGGTGTACCGGGCACGAGGAGCGGGGGGAACGCTGCCTCCGCCGGGCGTCCGTTAGCGTAGTGCTTCCGTGGCGCCTAAGGAGATAAGGGTACGTTGAGCAATTCCGCCGACTTTCCCGAAGGGCCGGTCCGCCGACCGGTCCGGCGGCCGGTACGCCTGCTCACGGCCGGGGTCTTCGCCCTCGCCGGCCTCATCTTCGTCACGAGCTTCAACACGGCGAAGGGCACCAACCTCCGTACGGACGACTCCCTGCTCAAGCTCTCGGACCTGATCCAGGAGCGCAGCGACAGGAACGGCGTGCTGGAGGAGTCGACCGCGGCCGTACGCAGGAGCGTCGACACCCTCGCCAACCGGGACGACGGCTCCACCAAGGAGGAGGACGCCGCACTCCGGGGGCTGGAGAACGTGGCGGGGACCACGAAGGTCTCGGGCCGGGCCCTCACCGTCACCCTGGACGACGCCCCGCCGGACGCCACCGCCAATCCCGGATACCCCGAGCCGCAGCCCAACGACCTCGTCATCCACCAGCAGGACCTCCAGGCCGTCGTCAACGCCCTCTGGCAGGGCGGCGCCAAGGGCATCCGTGTGATGGACCAGCGGCTGATCTCCACCAGCGCGGTGCGCTGCGTCGGCAACACCCTGATCCTCCAGGGCCGGGTCTACTCGCCGCCGTACCGGATCACCGCCGTGGGGGACCAGGATCGGCTGCGGGAGGCGCTGGAGGAGTCACCGGCGATCCAGAACTACCAGCTGTACGTGCAGGCGTACGGGCTCGGCTGGAAGGTCGACGAGGACGGCGGGACGACGCTTCCCGGCTACACGGGCACCGTGGACCTCCACTACGCGAAGCCGGTGGGGTAGCCGCGACAGCCCGGTCCGGCGGTCCGGCCGGGGATCCGGTCCGGCCGCCCGTCCTCCTCCTGAAAGAGGCCGACGGCACACCTGACCCGTGCGCCGCCCACGTGGCCCCGCGGCCCCTTAGTCTGGTTCGGTACCGCGCGCTCCGGTACGACGGCGGCGCGGTCGGGCGGGCGGGCGACGGGAAACGGGAACCCGTAGGAACGGAAGGGACAGCATGTACGGCTGGATCTGGCGGCATCTGCCGGGCAACGTCTGGGTACGGGCGGTCATCGCGCTCGTGCTGGCGCTCGCGGTCGTCCTCGTGCTGTTCCAGTACGTCTTCCCGTGGGCGGAGCCGATCCTTCCGTTCGGCGACGCGACGGTGACCGGTGCGGGAGGCGCCTCATGAGCGGTGCCCGCGTTCTCGTCGTGGACAACTACGACAGCTTCGTCTTCAACATCGTTCAGTACCTGTACCAGCTCGGCGCGGAGTGCGAAGTGCTGCGCAACGACGAGGTGTCGACGGCGCACGCCCAGGACGGCTTCGACGGGGTGATGCTCTCCCCCGGTCCCGGCACGCCCGAACAGGCCGGTGTCTGCGTCGACATGGTGCGCCACTGCGCGGCGACCGGCGTGCCCGTCTTCGGGGTGTGCCTCGGCATGCAGTCGATGGCGGTGGCGTACGGGGGCGTGGTCGGCCGCGCCCCCGAACTCCTGCACGGCAAGACCTCGCTGGTCACACACGAGGGCAAGGGCGTGTTCGCCGGACTGCCCTCGCCGTTCACGGCGACCCGCTACCACTCGCTGGCGGCGGAACCGGCCGCCCTGCCGGACGAGTTGGAGGTCACCGCGCGTACGGCCGACGGCATCGTCATGGGCGTGCGCCACCGGGAACTGGCCGTCGAGGGTGTGCAGTTCCACCCCGAGTCCGTGCTGACCGAGCACGGGCACCTGATGCTGGCCAACTGGCTGGCGCAGTGCGGTGATCCGGACGCCGTGGGCCGGTCGGCGGGCCTGGCGCCGGTGGTGGGCAAGGCGGTCGCGTGACCGCACTCCGTCCCGAGCACGACGCGGGATACGGCGCTCCGTACGAACGGCGGGAACCGTACGAGGGACCTGGCGCGTTCGAGGCTGCCGTGGACGGACTCGTGGACCCCCTGAACGACCCCCTTCCCGGACAGGGCCCCGCGCCCGTCCCGCCCCCCGCGCACCCGGAGTTCCCGGCCGCTCCGGCGGGGCCCGGCATCCCGTCGAGGCCCGGGATATCGGGGCCGCTGCCCGAGGAGCGGCCGTGGGCGGGGCACGGGCCGTATCCGTACGGAGGCCCGTCCGCCGATCAGGGGCAGGACTGGGCGTCGCAGGCAGCCTCCGGGCCGCCTCCGCTCCGGACCCCGCCGCCGGGGTCCGTACCGCCCGTTCCCGTACCGCCCGGCCGGGGGCGCCGGCGACGACCCGAGCCGGAGCCCGAGCCGCCGTACGTGCCCGCCGGCGGCGGGAGCACCGGGAGCACCGGGGGCGCCGAGGACGCCACGGCCGTCCTGCCGGCCGTCCCGGCGCCGGAAGCCCTCCCCGAGCCCGCACCGGACTTCGGCCCGGAACCCGGCCCCGACCCCGCCCCGGAGAGCGGCCCCGGGCGGCCGGTCCGGTCCGAACCCGCCACCGGGGGCCGTGCCGAGCGGCGCAAGGCGGCCAAGGGCGGCCGTGGGCGGGGCCGTACGCGCCCCGCGGGCGCCGCGGGTCCCCCGGCCGCTCCGGGCGCCCCGGCGCCCTCCAGGCCGCTCTCCCGCGTCGAGGCGCGGAAGGCCGCCCGTGCCCTCAAGGACAGTCCGGGGGTCGTGCTCAGCCGCGCGGTCGGCGAGATCTTCATCAGCTTCGGGGTGCTGATGCTGCTGTTCGTCGCCTACCAGCTCTGGTGGACCAACGTGCGGGCCGATCTGTACGCGGGCAAGGAGACGGACAAGATCCAGGACGGCTGGGCCAAGGGCCGCCAGCCCGGCGCCTTCGAGCCCGGCCAGGGGTTCGCGATCATGCACATCCCCAAGCTGGACGTCGTCGTCCCGATCGCGGAGGGGATCGACAAGGCGAAGGTCCTGGACCGGGGCATGGTCGGCCACTACGCGGAGGGCCGGCTCAAGACCGCGATGCCCTCCGACAAGCAGGGCAACTTCTCGGTCGCGGGACACCGCAACACCCACGGGGAGCCGTTCCGCTACATCAACCGGCTGGTGCCCGGCGACAAGATCGTGGTGGAGACGCAGGACAGCTACTTCACCTACGACATGGCGAGCATCCTCCCGCAGACACCTCCGTCGAACGTGAGTGTCATCCAGCCCGTCCCGCAGGGCTCCGGATTCACCGGACCGGGGCGATACATCACGTTGACGACCTGTACGCCGGAATTCACCAGTACGTATCGAATGATCGTGTGGGGCAAGATGGTTGAGGAACGGCCACGCGACAAGGGAAAGCCCGACGCTCTCGTGGACTGAACCCATCACGACGGAGACCAGGGACCAGGGGGCGGGTGCGGTGGCAGCCGGAACCGAGCACGACGACGGGCGCGCGGGCGCACCCGTGAACGCCGGGAACGCCGGGAAAAACGATCCGTCGGTGACGACCGGGGTGGTCGACCCCGATTCCACGGCCGCCGGGCCCGCCGGTCCCGTACCGGACGCCGGTCCCGACCCCGATCCCGCGCACGTGGACGGGGACGTGGACGTGGACGCGACCGGGGCCGCGTCCGACCCGGTGGACCCCGCTCCCGTACCGCCTCCCGCTCCCGCCCGTCCCCGGCGGAGCCGGGGTGCCGCCGTCGCCAGCGTCGTCGGCGAACTGCTCATCACCGCGGGCCTGGTGCTCGGTCTCTTCGTCGTCTACTCGCTGTGGTGGACGAACGTGCTGGCCGACCGCGAGGCCACCAAGCAGGGCCACGAGGTGCGGGACAACTGGGCCGTCGGCCGCGGCGGCCCCGGCGCCCTCGACGTCAAGGGCGGCATCGGCTTCCTGCACGCGCCCGCGATGAAGAACGGCGAGGTCCTCGTCAAGAAGGGCACGAACCCCAAGTCCCTCAACAACGGGGTCGCCGGCTACTACACCGACCCCGTGAAGTCCGCGCTGCCGCAGGACCAGCGGGGGAACTTCTCGCTGGCCGCGCACCGCGACGGGCACGGCGCCAAGTTCCACAACATCCACAAGCTCCGGACCGGTGACTCGATCGTCTTCGAGACGAAGGACACCTGGTACGTCTACAAGGTCTTCAAGACCCTGCCGAAGACCTCGAAGTACAACGTCGACGTGCTGAAGCCGGTGCCCGAGGAGTCGGGGAAGAAGAAGCCCGGCCGCTATCTGACGCTCACGACCTGCACACCCGTCCTCACCTCGGACTACCGCTACATCGTGTGGGCCGAGCTGGAGCGTACGGAGAACGTCGACGAGAAGCGTACGAAGCCCGACGAGCTGCTCTGAGCCGCTCCCGTACGCACCGGGCCGCCCCACCCCACCCCGGACACCCGAGCCACGCGCACACGAGCCCCGGACACGACGAAGCCCCGGCATCCTCTTCAGGAGGCCGGGGCTTCGTCACCTCTTCAGGAGGCCCGCGGAAGGCGTCGGCGTCGGTGCCGGGTGCCGGTGTCAGTCGTTCCGGAAGCCGCCCTGGCCGCCGCCGATGAACCCTCCGTTGCCGCCGCCGCCCTGGTTGTCGCCCCCGCCGTTCCCGGGAAGGACGAACAGGGTCACCGTGCTGCCCTTGTCGACCTGCTGACCGCCCCCCGGGTTGGTGGCGATCACGCGCGCGTTGGGGTCGTCCGGCGAGTTCGGCCCGAGTGCGACGGCCAGACCCAGGGCTTCGAGCTGGGCCTTCGCCTCGGCGACCGTCTTGTTCGCGAGGTCGCCGGGGACCTGGACCTTCTCCGGCTGCGGCGGGCCCTTCGAGACCTGGAGCGTGACCTGGCTGTTCTTGGGCGCCTTGGCGTTGCCCTCGGGGCTCTGGCCGACGACCGTGCCCGCGTCCTTGTCGGAGTCCACCTCGGTGCGCGCGACGGTGAACCCGAGCGTTTCGAGCTGGCCCTTAGCCGCGTCGAACTGCTGGTCCACGACGTTCGGCACCGTTTCCCGCGCCTGCTTGGCGACGGACAGCGTGACCGTCGAGCCCTTCTCGGCCTCGGAGCCGCCGCTCGGCTTCTGGCTGACGACCGTGCCGGGGTCCTCGTCGCTCTCGACCTGCTTGGTCTCGACGTTGAAGTCCGCTTCCTGGAGCGTCTTCGTGGCGTCCTCGACGGCCTTGTCGGCGACGTCGGGCACCTGGACCTTGGGCGCGCCCTCGGAGACGACGACCTGGATGGTGTCGCCCTGGTCCATCTTCCCGCCGGACGCCGGGTTCTGCGAGCAGATGGCGCCCTTGGGCTGTTCGCAGCGGTCGGTGCCGGACTGGGTGACCTGCACCGACGCGTTGCTCGCCAGTACCTTGGCCTCCTCCATCGTGACGCCCACCAGCTGCGGCACGCTGACCGGGTCCGAGCCGTTCTCGCCCCCGAAGACCACCTTGCCGATGAGAACGGCGCCCGCGAGAACCAGGATGCCGGCCACGATCAGCAGGATCGTCGAGCTGTTGGACTTCTTCTGCCGGCGCCGGTCCGGACGCTCGTCGTAGTTCCCGAAGCCGCCGTCGTCGGGGTTGACCGGCGGCAGCATCGAGGTCTGGGCGCCACCCGGCGGCGCGGTGCGCAGCGCCGTGGTGGGCTGGTCGTCGGCGCCGCCGTAGCCGCCCGCGTAACCGACCGAACCCATCGCCGCCGTGGCCGCGACGGGCTGCCCGTCGAGGCACGCCTCGATGTCGGCGCGCATCTCGTCGGCCGACTGGTAGCGGTAGTCCGGGTCCTTGACGAGCGCCTTCAGGACGATCGCGTCCATCTCGGGCGTGATCTCGGGGTCGTAGATGCTGGGAGGCTGCGGCTCCTCCCGTACGTGCTGATAGGCGACCGCGACCGGCGAGTCGCCGATGAAGGGCGGGCGTACGGTCAGCAGCTCGTACAGCAGACAGCCGGTGGAGTACAGGTCGGAGCGCGCGTCGACCTGCTCGCCCTTGGCCTGCTCGGGGGAGAGGTACTGCGCGGTGCCGATGACCGCGGACGTCTGGGTCATCGTCATGCCGGAGTCGCCCATGGCACGGGCGATGCCGAAGTCCATGACCTTGACCTGGCCGGTGCGCGTCAGCATGACGTTGGCCGGCTTGATGTCGCGGTGGACGATCTGGGCGCGGTGCGAGTACTCCAGCGCCTGGAGGATGCCCACGGTCATCTCCAGCGTGCGCTCGGGCAGCAGTCTGCGCCCGGAGTGCAGCAGCTCACGCAGGGTGGACCCGTCGACGTACTCCATGACGATGTACGGGATGGACACCCCGTCGACGTAGTCCTCGCCGGTGTCGTAGACAGCGACGATCGCCGGGTGGTTGAGCGAGGCGGCCGACTGGGCCTCTCGGCGGAACCGGGCCTGGAAGGACGGGTCGCGGGCGAGGTCGGCCCGCAGCGTCTTCACAGCGACGGTGCGGCCGAGCCGGGTGTCGTGCGCGAGGTACACCTCGGCCATGCCACCACGGCCGAGCACCGAGCCCAGCTCGTACCGGCCGCCGAGGCGACGCGGCTCTTCCATACTGTTCCAGCCCTCTCCGTCTGTCCGAGACCGCACCGGTGTGCGGTCCGGCGGTGTGCTGTTCGCGCATACGCTACCGGCCGCGCCGCATCCGGTCCGACCGTCCCTGACAGCTGATACAGGACTGGAACTTGAATCGTCACATATCGGCTGGTATCGACCACCGGCCCGGACAGCGCGAGGGCTGTCCGGGCCGGTACGGGTGAGTCCCGGTCGTCCGGGTCACTTGTCGCTGTTGATCACGGCTTCCATCACGTCCTTGGCGATGGGCGCGGCGAGACCGCCGCCGGAGATGTCGTCGCGGACCGCCTCGCTGTCCTCGACGACGACCGCCACCGCGACCGGCGACCCGTTCTCCCCCTTGGCGTAGGAGATGAACCAGGCGTAGGGGTCCTCGCTGTTGTTCTCGCCGTGCTGCGCGGTACCGGTCTTGCCGCCCACGGTGACGTTGGGGATCTTCGCCCGCCGGCCGGTGCCCTCGTCGATGACCGTCTCCATCATGTCCTGGAGCATCTGCGCGTGCTCCTGGCTGAGGGGCTGGCTCATCTCCTCGGGCTCGGTCTTCGTGATCACGTCCAGGTTCGGGGCTTCGAGCTGGTCGATCATGTACGGCTTCATCAGCTTGCCGTCGTTGGCGACGGCGGAGGCGACCATGGCCATCTGGAGCGGGGTCGTACGGGTGTCGAACTGCCCGATGGAGGACAGGGCGGTCTGCGACTGGTTCAGCTCCTCGGGGAAGAACGAGGCGTTGGCGCGGACCGGGACGAACTGCTCCTCGTTGAAGCCGAACTTCTTCGCCGTCTCCAGCATCTGGTCCTTGCCGACGTCGACGCCGAGCTTGCCGAAGACCGAGTTGCAGGAGACCCGCAGGGCCTCCCGGAGCGTCGCGTCCTCGCAGGGGATGTTGCCCTCGTTCACCAGCGGGGTGGTCGTGCCCGGCATTATCCAGGGGAGCGGGGAGTCGGTCTTCGCGTCGATGTCGTCCACGACGCCGTGCTCCAGGGCGGCGGCGGCGGTGAGGACCTTGAAGGTGGAGCCGGGCGGATACGTCTCGCGCAGCGCGCGGTTCAGCATCGGCTTGTCATCGTTCCTGCCGAGGTCCTTCCACGCCACCTCGTCCTTGGCGCCGTACCCGGCGAAGGTCGAGGGGTCGTACGAGGGCGTGGAGGCCAGCGCGAGGATCTTGCCGGTCCCCGGCTCCAGGGCGACGACGGCGCCCTTCTTCTTGCCCAGCCCCTCGAAGGCCGCCTTCTGGGCGGCCCCGTTGAGGGTCGTGACGACGTTGCCGCCCTTGGCCTCGTCGCCGGTGAACATCGCCAGCGTGCGGTCGAAGAAGAGCTGGTCGTCGTTGCCGGTGAGGATGCCGTCCTCGATGCTCTCGATCTGGGTGGCGCCGAACGCCTGCGAGGCGTAGCCGGTGACCGGTGCCCACATCGGGCCGTCGAGATAGGTCCGCTTGTACTTGAAGTCGGTGTCCTTCGTCTTCGCGGAGCCGGTGATGGGCTTGCCGTCGACGACGATGTTGCCGCGCTCGCTGGCGTACCGCTCTATCAGTACCCGGCGGTTGCGCTCGTGCGAGTTGAGCTCGTCCGCCTCCACGTACTGGAGCCAGTTGGTCCGCAGCAGCAGGGCCAGCACGAGCAGTCCGCAGAAGATCGCGATGCGGCGCAGGGGCTTGTTCACGGTCGGACCACCTGGGTCATCTCGGCGTCGGGTGACGGGGCGGGAGCCGGGGCGGGGCGGCGCGCGGTGTCGCTGATACGGATGAGGATGCCGATCAGCGCCCAGTTGGCGATCACCGACGAGCCGCCGGCCGCGACGAACGGCATCGTCATACCGGTCAGCGGGATGAGGCCCATGACGCCGCCGGCGACGACGAACACCTGGATCGCGAAGGCGCCGGAGAGGCCGATCGCCAGGAGCTTGCCGAACGGGTCGCGGGCGGCGAGCGCCGTCCGTACGCCGCGTTCCACGATCAGGCCGTAGATCAGCAGGAACGCCATCATCCCGGCGAGCCCGAACTCCTCGCCGACGGTGGAGAGGATGAAGTCGGAGTTGGCCGCGAAGCCGATCAGGTCGGAGTTGCCCTGGCCGAGTCCGGTGCCGAGGGTGCCGCCCGCGCCGAACGACATCAGCGCCTGGCCGACCTGCTCGCTCTGGTCCCAGGTGGACTGCGCGAACGGGTTGAGCCAGAACTCGACGCGCTGCTGGACGTGCGGCTCGAAGGTGGCCACGCCGACCGCGCCCGCGGCCGACATGACGAGGCCGAAGACGATCCAGCTGGTCCGCTCGGTGGCGACGTACAGCATGATCACGAAGAGGCCGAAGAACAGCAGCGAGGTGCCGAGGTCGGTCTCGAAGACCAGGATCAGGATGGACATGGCCCAGACCATGAGGATCGGGCCGAGGTCGCGTCCGCGCGGCAGGTACAGGCCCATCACCCGACGGCTGGCGAGGGCCAGGGCGTCGCGCTTCACCATCAGGTAGCCGGAGAAGAAGACCGCGATGATGATCTTCGCGAACTCGCCCGGCTGGACGTTGAGGGGGCCGAGGCTGATCCAGATCTTCGCGCCGTTCCGGGCCGGGAAGAACATCGGCAGGATCAGCAGGACCAGGGCCACCGCCATCGAGATGTAGGTGTAGCGCTGGAGGATGCGGTGGTCCTTGAGCAGCAGCAGGACGGCGACGAACAGCGCGATGCCGATGGCCGAGTAGAGCAGCTGCTTGGGCGCGTCCGGGGAGAAGCCCCCGAAGATGTTCTGGGCGCGGGCGATCAGCCGGGGCGACTGGTCGAGACGCCAGATGAGGACCAGGCCGAGTCCGTTGAGCAGGGTGGCGAGCGGCAGCAGCAGCGGGTCGGCGTACGGGGCGAACTTGCGCACCACGAGATGGCCGACACCGGCCAGCAGGCCGATGCCCAGGCCGTACCCGATCATGCCGCTGGGCACCTCGTTGTTGACCGCGAGGCCGACGTTGAGATACGCGAAGGTCGGGATGAGGACGGCGAAGGCGAGCATGGCGAGCTCGGTGTTGCGCCGGCTCGGCGCCTCGATGGCGCCGATGGTGGTGGTGTTCGTGACAACGCTCATGGTGGTGAAAGGCCCCCTACGGCCGGCTACTGCTTACCGCAGTTCGAGGCCAGCTTCCGCTCCTCCTCCGAGAGGCTGGGGCCCGGAGAGGGAGTCGCCGTTTTCGACGTCTCTGGCTTGGTGGTCGTGCTGGTGCCGGTCTTCGGCTTGGTCCCCGTCGTACCGCCCGCCTCGCCCTCGCCGTTGATGGCGTTGGCGGCTCGCTCGGACTCGCGGCGCTGCTCGTCCTTCTTGCACGCCTCGGCCTGCTTGGACAGGTCCTCGATCTTGGTGCGCGCGGACGCCTTGCTGCCCTCGGCGATGGTCTCCTCGACCTGCTTGCGCTGGTACGGCGGCAGGTACTTGAGTTCGATCTTGAGGAAGTCCTGTTCGACCTTCGACAGGTTCACCCAGGCAAGGTCCTGGCTGATGCCCCGGTAGAGCGCGACGTGCTCGTCGTTGGCCCCGACGTAGTACTGCGTCTGCGTCCAGCGGTAGCCGCCGTACAGACCGCCGCCGACGACCGCCAGCGCCAGGACCGTGTAGAACGACCGCTTGAACCACTTGCGGCCGGCGGAACGCGGCTTCACGAAGTCGTCGTCGCTGTACGCGCCGAAGCCGGCCTCCGGCGGCATGCCGCCGTAACCGGCTCCGTCTCCGCTGCCCGGCGGGCCGAAGCCGCCCGGCGGTGGCTGGTGCTGCTGCGGTACGGGGCGGCCCAGGCCGGCGGCGCGGCCGGCCGGCGTCTGCATCGACGGGTCGCTCTCGGCGGAGTGCAGCTGCTGGTTCTCGGCGACGGCGCCGACGACGACCGGGGTGTCGCTGAGATGCCCGGCCAGGGTGTCGTTGGACTCGACGTCCAGGACGTCGGCGACGATGCAGGTGATGTTGTCGGGACCGCCGCCGCGCAGGGCGAGCTGGATGAGGTCCTGGATGGTCTCCTGCGGGCCCTGGTAGCTCGCCAGGGTCTCTTCCATGGTCTGGTGCGAGACGACGCCGGAGAGGCCGTCGGAGCAGATCAGGTAGCGGTCGCCCGCCCGGACCTCACGGATGGAGAGATCGGGCTCGACATGGTCGCCACTGCCCAGCGCGCGCATCAGCAGGGAGCGCTGCGGGTGGGTGGTGGCCTCCTCCTCCGTGATGCGCCCCTCGTCGACCAGGCGCTGCACCCAGGTGTGGTCCTGGGTGATCTGGGTGAGCACGCCGTCGCGCAGGAGGTACGCGCGGGAGTCGCCGACATGGACGAGTCCGAGACGCCGGCCCGTCCACAGGAGGGCGGTGAGCGTGGTGCCCATGCCCTCCAGCTGGGGGTCCTCCTCGACCATCACGCGCAACTGGTCGTTGGCGCGCTGGACCGCCGTACCGAGCGAGGTGAGGATGTCCGATCCCGGCACGTCGTCGTCGAGCTGCACGAGCGTGGAGATCACCTCGGACGAGGCGACCTCTCCGGCGGCCTGGCCGCCCATGCCGTCGGCGATGGCCAGGAGCCGGGGACCGGCATAGCCGGAGTCCTCGTTCCCCTCCCGGATCATGCCTTTGTGCGACCCGGCGGCGAAGCGCAGGGAAAGGCTCATGCGCGCCTCTCCTGTCGGTTCGCCGGCCGAATGTGGCGCCAGCCGGTCTCGAGCCACACTGCCCACCCTCCGGTCGGGAGCCCCCCGCGGTCCCACGTCGGGACCGCCGCGGCTCGCTCGCTCCGCTCGCTCATTGTCGTACTACTTCCGCAGCTCGATGACGGTCTTGCCGATGCGGATCGGCGCGCCCGGCGGAATCGGTGTCGGGGTGGTGAGCCGGGTCCGGTCGAGATACGTGCCGTTGGTGGACCCGAGATCCTCGACGATCCACTGACCGTCCCGGTCCGGATAGATCCTGGCATGCCTGCTGGACGCGTAGTCGTCGTCCAGCACGATCGTCGAGTCGTGCGCCCGGCCCAGGGTGATGGTCTGTCCCTGGAGGGCCACCGTGGTGCCGGTGAGGATGCCCTCCGAGACGACCAGCTTCGTGGGCGCCCCCCGGCGCTGGCGGCCGCTCTGCTGCCGCTGCGCGGGCGGAGCGGTGTTCTGGCGGGCGGTCGCCGGTGGTCGCGCGTCGGCATTGCGGCGTGAGCCGCGCTGCGTGACACGCGTGCCGAACAGATCGCTCCGAATGACCTGGACGGCCACAATCACGAACAGCCACAGAACAGCCAGGAAACCTAGCCGCATGACCGTCAGGGTCAGCTCTGACATTGCCCCCGCTTCACCCTTCGGCTTGCCGGTAAACGATGGTGGTTTGGCCCACGACGATCCGCGAGCCGTCGCGGAGCGTAGCGCGGGTGGTGTGCTGTCCGTCTACCACGATGCCGTTGGTGGATCCGAGATCCTGGATCGTCGAGGGCGTACCTGTCCGGATCTCGCAGTGCCGGCGGGAGACGCCGGGGTCGTCGATCCGCACGTCGGCGTCGGTGCTGCGGCCCAGCACGAGCGTGGAACGGGAGATCTGGTGGCGGTTGCCGTTGATCTCGATCCACCGGCGGACCTGGGCACCCGGCATCGCCCCGGGAGGCGGTGCCGAAGAGGGACGGGCGGACGGTGCCTGATGGCCGGCGCCCGGCGGGGGCGACGGCGGCATGGGCGGCGGATACCCGTAACCGCCACCGGGCGGCGCGGCCGGCGGGGCCGCGTGGCTCCGGGGCGGCGCTCCGTGGGCGGGACCGCTGTCGGGGCCCTGGGGTGTGCCCTGGGACGTGCTCGACGCCAGGGTGCGGCTGCGCACCCGGTACAGACCGGTGTCGAGGTCGTCGGCCTTCTCCAGATGGACCTTGATCGGGCCCATGAAGGTGTAGCGCTGCTGCTTCGCGTAGTCGCGGACGAGCCCGGAGAGTTCGTCGCCGAGCTGGCCCGAGTACGGGCTCAGCCGCTCGAAGTCGGGCGCGCTCAACTCCACGATGAAGTCGTTGGGGACGACCGTCCGCTCGCGATTCCAGATCGTGGCGTTGTTGTCGCACTCACGCTGAAGGGCGCCGGCGATCTCCACGGGCTGGACCTCGGACTTGAACACCTTCGCGAAGGTGCCGTTGACGAGACCTTCGAGTCGCTGCTCGAACCGCTTCAGGACTCCCATGGGGCACCTCCTCCGTTGTCGCCGTCCTGGTACTGCTTACTGATCGTATCCACGCGTCGGGAAATCGGCTGGTTCCCCTTGTCTGCCCCGTCGATGAGTGTCACCCCTCACACGGATCGTAGAGGCGGCCCCAAGACAGTGTCCCGCATCCGGGGTGGTCTCCGGAGGGGCGGGGAGGGCACCTCGGCCTACTTGTTCCCCGGCCGGGCGGCCGCGACAAACGGATGTGATTCCACCCTTGGCAGCGTGCTAATCTTTTCGATGTCGCCAGGCGATCACACCAGCAGGTGAGGGAGCGGGCGGCACACCCAATGCGCGGGTGGCGGAATAGGCAGACGCGCTGGATTCAGGTTCCAGTGCCCGAAAGGGCGTGGGGGTTCAACTCCCCCCTCGCGCACCAGAGGTCACCGATCGTTCGGTGGTCCGGAGCAACGACGAAACGGTCGTCATCGTGACAGCGATGGCGGCCTTTTTGTTGTGTGCGGTGGTGGGGCGGGGGTCGGCGGTAGGAGAGGTGGGGCGGGGGTCGGCGGTGGTGAGGGCGGTTGGTCGCCGGTGGTCGGTTGCCGGTGGTCGATCTTTGACTGTTATGCCTGGTGTGAGGTGTCTCTCACATCGGTGCGAGGCGCCTGCGAGTTGTCCGCGAGGTGCCTGCGCGCGTGGTCCGGAGACGGCCCCGGGCTTCCGTGGGAAACCGGGCGGGCAACCTCCGCGCGCGGTGCCGTGAGTGCGGCGTTACGTTGAACATATGACCGCCCGGAGGGCGTGAAGCGGTAGAGCACTCGCTCCGGTTCGGTGTCGGCGACTGCCGACGGAGCCGGCCGCTCGCCACATGGGTTTCGCGTCCCGGCACTGACTCCACGAGACGTGAGGCGGCGTGGCGATGGACTTGCACATGGACGGCAGGACCGCCGTGGTGACCGGCGCGAGCAAGGGAATCGGGCTGGCGGTGACGCGTACGCTCACGGACGCCGGAGCGCATGTCGTCGCGGGGGCACGCGGCCCGAGCCCGGAGATCGAGGAACTGGTCGACGCCGGCAAGGTCACCTTCGTCCCCGGTGACCTCACGACGACGTCCGGGCCGGCGGCCCTGGTCGAGGCGGCGGAGCGGCGGGGCCGTATCGCCCTCCTGGTCAACAACGTGGGTGCGGTGACACCCCGCCCCGGTGGATTCCTCACCATCACCGACGACGACTGGCACACGTCGTGGACGCTGGGATTCATGACGGCCGTACGCGCCACGCGCGCGGTTCTCCCGGGCATGGTGGAGCGGGGCGGCGGCGTGATCGTGATGGTGGGCTCCGTGAACGCCTTTCTGCCCGACCCCCTGGTGCTGGACTACTCCGTGATCAAGGCGGCCCTCACGAACTTCGCCAAGGGGCTGTCGAAGGAAGTGGGCCCTCGTGGCGTCCGTGTGGTCTCGGTCAGCCCCGGCCCCGTCGCCACCGATCTGTGGCTCGGAGACACGGGCGTGGCCAGGACCATGTCGGACGCCACCGGGGAGAGCGCCGAGGACATCGCCCGTTCCGCCGTCGGCGCCACCCCGCTCGGGCGCTTCAGCACGCCGTCCGAGGTGGCCGACCTCGTCGCCTTCCTGGCGAGCGACCGCGCGGCCAACATCACGGGCGCGGACGTCACCATCGACGCCGGGATGATCACCACCATGCGGTGAGAACCGGCCGGTCCGGGGCGGTGGTCGGCCCCTCGGTGGTCGGCCCGCACGGGCGTCGGGGTGCGTGTCGTCAGGCGGCGAGGCGGGCGTCGGGGTGCGGGTCAGGCGGCGAGGCGGGCGGCCAGGGCCTTGGCCTTGCGCGCGGCCTCGGCGCGGGCGTTCGTACGGGACGCCTCGGCGAGCGGGATGAGGCCGGCCATCGCGGGAACCACGTGGGCCAGGGTCAGTTCGGCGACGATGAAGTCGACCTCGACGCCGAACATCGCGTTCAGGACCTTTTCCAGATAGTTCTGGACGAACTCGAAGCTCTCGCGCGGGGTTCCGGGCGCGTACGAGCCGCCCCGGCTGGCGACGACCGTCACCGGCCGGCCGGTGATCACGCTGTGCTCCTGCGAGTTGTGGCCGGTGATGATCACGTGGTCCAGCCATGCCTTCAGCGTGGACGAGATCGTGAAGTTGTACATCGGGGCGCCGATGAGAACCGCGTCGGCAGCCGCCAGTTCGGCGGCGAGTTCGGCTCGCAGCGCGTCCTCCGGGCCCGCGACGACGGCGCCGATGCTCAGGTGGGGCAGCGGGGTCGCGGCCAGATCGCGGTAGACGACCCGGCCTTCCGGGTGCTGCTCGCGCCAGCTCTCGACGAAGGCGGCGGTGACCTCGCGCGAGGCGGAGCCCTGCGGGGAGACGGCGGAGTCGATGTGCAGCAGCGTGGCCATGAGGGTCTCCATGGGTGGGAGCGGGCGGACGGACTGGCGTAACAACTGGCGTAACGAAAGGGACGAAAGGTGCAGGGGAGGCCGAGGGTGGTCCGCGCACGGCGTGCGGCGGGGCTTGGCTGAATCCGTACTTTCGTACGTTCCTATTGATAGCATAGTTGCTTACTTTTAATTAGGTGTTCTCGGTCTCACCGGTAGGCTGGGGGCATGGAGGGAAGCCGCGAGGAACCTTGCAAGCAGGTGGACTTGGGGATGACGCGTGTCTTCGAGCTGTTCGGCAAGCGGTGGACCGGGCTGATCGTGTCCGTCCTGATGCAGCGGGCCGTGCACTTCGCGGAGTTGCGGCGGGCGATCCCCGGTATCAGCGAGCGCATGCTGTCCGACCGGCTGACGGAGCTGGCGGCTGCCGGGCTGGTGGTGCGGGAGGTCGACGCGGGGCCGCCGCTGCGGGTCGCGTACCGGCTCACCGAGGCGGGAGCCGCGATGGAGCCCGCGCTCCGGGAGCTGGGGCGGTGGGCCGAGAAGCATCTGCCCGGTGAGCGCGGCTGTCCCGAGCGGGGCTGAACGGGCCCCGCGAGCCGGGCCCGGGTGGTGGCCGCGGGGAGTTATCCACAGGGGGAGACGGTCTCGTGGTGCGGGAGTACCGTCGTGGGCGGATGATGTGGGGCATGTGACGGGGGAGGCTGACGTGCCATGGGTGAGGACGGTTCGGCGGTGACGGATGAGCGCATTCCGGTGGTGCCGGGCTTCGCACGGCGGGTTCCGCCGGGCAGCGCGCGGAGCACGCGGAAAGAGGCCGGGAAGGCCCTGCGGAAGCAGGTGCCGAGGTCGTCGCACGACTCGCTGACGCTCTCCGCCGGGCGGCCGGACGCGGTGCGGGCCGTCGAGGAGTCGAACCGCGGCCGGGTGCCGGAGCTGGCGCCGCTGCGGGTGGGGCGGATGGCCGCGACGCCGTTCGCGTTTCTGCGCGGCGCGGCGGGGCTGATGGCCCACGACCTGGTGCGGACCCCGGTGACGGGCGCGGGGGCGCAGATATGCGGTGACGCGCACGCGGCGAACTTCGGGCTGTACGGGGACGCGCGAGGCCGTCTCGTCATCGATCTGAACGACTTCGACGAGACGGTGGTCGGTCCCTGGGAGTGGGACGTCAAGCGGCTCGCGACCTCACTGGTGCTCGCCGGGCGGGAGGCCGGCGCCGACGAGGACACCTGCCGGAGCGGTGCGCGGGACGCGGTGGGCGCGTACCGGCGCACGATGCGGCTGCTGTCGAAGCTGCCGGTGCTGGACGCGTGGAACGCGATCGCCGACGAGGAGCTCGTCTCCCACACGGACGCGCGCGACCTGATGGGGACCCTGGAGCGGGTGTCGGAGAAGGCGCGGAAGAACACGAGCGCGCGGTTCGCCGCCCGGTCGACCGAGATCGTGGACGCCGACGGTGACGGTGACGGTGGTGGGAGGGGCGGCCGGGTGGCGCAGCGGCGTTTCGTCGACGCGCCGCCGGTGCTGCGGCGGGTGCCGGACGAGGAGGCGGCGGCGGTCGCCGCGGCGCTCGGCGAATATGTCGACACGCTCTCCGAGGACCGGCTGCCGCTGCTCGCGCGGTACGCGATACACGACGTGGCGTTCCGGGTGGTCGGCACGGGCAGCGTCGGGACGCGGTCGTACGTGGTGCTGCTGCTGGACCACCTGGGCGAGCCGCTGGTGCTCCAGGTGAAGGAGGCGCGGGCGTCGGCGCTGCTGCCGTACGTGGAGGCGGCCGGGTTCGAGACACCGGCGGCCGGGCACGAGGGGCGCCGGGTGGTGTGCGGGCAGAAGCGGATGCAGGTCGTCAGCGACAACCTGCTGGGGTGGACGACGGTGGACGGCAGGCCGTATCAGGTGCGGCAGTTCCGGAACCGCAAGGGGAGTGTCGACCCGGCCGCGCTTCCGGCGGACCAGATCGACGACTACGCGCGCATGACGGGCGCGCTGCTGGCGAGGGCGCACGCGCACAGCGTGGACCCGAGGTTCGTCGCGGGGTACTGCGGCAAGAACGACGAGCTGGACGAGGCCGTCGCCGCCTTCGCCGTCGCGTACGCGGACCGGACCGAGGCCGATCACGCCGAGCTGGTGGAGGCCGTCAGGAGCGGCCGGATAGCCGCCGAGCAAGGGGTCTGAGGGGTACGCGGGCGGCCCGGTCCGGGTTGGGGCCGGGACCTGCGGGGTGCGCGGCGTCGTGGCCGGGGACGTGAGGAGGGCGGGCGGGTTCGCCCGTAGGCTGGACGGGTGACGCAGGACGCCTTCGGGGAGCCGACGACCCGTAACGACGACGAGCAGGACGTGCCAGACGTGCCGGATGCGACGACGGAGACCACCAACGAGGACGCGGACGCCACGGGGGCCGAGCGGCCGGAGGCCCGGCTGGAGCGGGCCGTGCGGGCCGCCGAGCAGGCGCTGATCGAGTTCGAGATCGCGGTGGAGACGTTCCGGGTCGAGGTGGAGAACTTCTCCCGGCTGCACCACCAGCGGCTGGGCCCGATGTACGCGCGGCTGGACGAGCTGGACGCGATGATCGCCGAGGCGCGCGCGGCCCGGTCGGGCGACCCCGAGGATCTGCGCAAGGCCCGTGAGGCGCGGGCGCTGGTGCAGCCGATGCCGGGGGTCGAGGAGCTGTTCCACGACTGGCTGGACTCCGACGGGCTGTCGGCCGAGGCCGCGGCGATGCTCACCGACCAGCCCGTGCAGCCGCCGAAGCGGGTGCGGCCGACCGACGAGGTACGCAAGCTCTACCGCGATCTGGCTCGCAAGGCGCATCCGGATCTCGCTCAGGACGACACGGAGCGGGAGCGGCGGGAGGAGTTCATCACCCGCGTCAACGGGGCCTACGGACGCGGGGACGAGGCGCTGCTGAGGGAGCTCGCCGAGGAGTGGGCGGCGGGGCCGGTCCCCGAGGCGCCGCGACTCGGTGAGAACGAGGAGCTCTACGCCCGGCTGGACTGGCTGGCCAAGCGCAAGGAACTGCTGACGATCGTGGCGCAGGACCTGGAGCAGAGCGCGATCGGCGCCATGCTCCAGATGGCACCGGACGACCCCGACCGGCTGCTGGAGGAGATCGCCGAGCAGTTGCTCGCGGAGGTTTCGGGACGCGAGTCGGAACTGGCCCGGTTGGTGCGGCCGTAGCGCGTCCCGTACGCCAGGCTGTACCTGTCGCGTTTGTCGTGCCGGGCACGGACGCTGTGCCGGGCACGGACGGCGCGTCCGGAGCACGCCCGGCGAGGTGCGGGCAGCCGTTCCGGCGCGCACCTACGGACAGTTCGTCAGGCGTATCCGGCAGACGTATCCCGCAGACACATCTGTATGAGAGAAGGCATCACATGAGTTTCGCCCAGCTGCCCGCGGTGGATGTCGCGGCGGTCCCTTCCGACGGTCTGGTGCTCGACGTCCGTGAGGACGACGAGTGGGCGGCCGGCCATGTCGAAGGCGCGCTGCACGTCCCGATGAGCGACTTCGTGGCGCGCTTCGGCGAGGTGACCGAGGCGGTGGCCGAGGGACGAAGGGCCTTCGTCATGTGCCGGGTCGGCGGCCGGTCCGCGCAGGTCACCCAGTATCTGGTGGGGCAGGGGATCGACGCGGTGAACGTCGAGGGCGGGATGCAGGCGTGGGACGGCGCGGGCTGCCCGATGGTCACCGACAACGGCACCCCGGCCTTCGTCCTCTGACGACCCGGCACTCCCGACTCCGCCTCGGGCGCGCCGACTTGCCGCCCCGGCCCGCACCCTCGGCCCGCACCCCCGGCCGCGCCCGCCGGGTCCTGGTTACGGCCGCCCGGAGCGGTCCGCGGGGTGCGCGGGGTCCGCGTGGGGGCCGGCGCTCAGCGGTCGAAGTCCAACTCGACCTGGGTGGTGGCCGGACGGGACTGGCAGGCCAGGACGAAGCCCGCCTCGGTCTCCTCCGGCTCCAGGGCGAAGTTGCGGTCCATCCGGACCTCGCCGGAGACGAGGAAGGCCCGGCAGGTGCCGCAGACGCCGCCCTTGCACGCGTAGGGCGCGTCGGCGCGGCTGCGCAGCACCGTCTCCAGCAGGGACTCCCCCTCCTGGACGGGCCAGCTGCCGGAGCGCCCGTCGAGCGTCGCGGTGAGCGTGCTTCCGCCGGCGGGCACGGGCCTGGTCGCCGCCGGGGCCGGGGGTGCCAGGGCGTCGTCCACGTGGAAGATCTCCTGGTGGATCGTCTTCCGCCGGACACCGAGCGTGCGCAGTGCCCGCTCCGCGCCGGTGACCAGGCCGAACGGCCCGCACAGGAACCAGCCGTCGACACTGTCCACCGACAGCAGCGCGGGCAGCAGCCCCGCCAGCCGTTCCTCGTCCAGACGGCCCGAGGTGAGCCCGGTCTGCTGTTCCTCCCGGGAGACGACCGTGACCAGCTGGAAGCGGTCCGGGTAACGGTCCTTGAGGTCGGCGACCTCCTCCAGGAACATCGTCGAGGCCACCGTGCGGTCGCTGCGGATCAGACAGAACCGGGCCTCCGGCTCCCGGGCGAGGAGCGTGGAGGCGATCGACAGCACCGGTGTGATGCCGCTGCCGCCGACGATCGCGGCGAAGTACCCGGCGCGCGGCGTGAGCACGAAGCGGCCGGTCGGCTCCATCACGTCGACCGTGTCGCCCTCGGCGAGTTCCTTGAGGGCGTACGTCGAGAACTCGCCGCCCTCGACCAGCCGGATGCCCACGCGCAGCACGGGGTGCTCGTCCGCGGGCGCGCAGATCGAGTACGTACGGCGGATCCCGTCGCCGTCCCCGACGCGGCGCAGCGCGACGTGCTGGCCCGGTGTGTGCCGGAACGTCTCGCGCAGCTCGGGCGGCACGGCGAAGGTGACGGCCACCGAGTCGTCCGTGAGCCGCTCGACCTCGCTGACGCGGAGCGGGTGGAACATCTACAACTCCTTGAAGTGGTCGAACGGTTCACGGCAGACCGAGCAGCGGCGCAGTGCCTTGCAGGCGGTGGAGGAGAACCTGCTCAGCAGTTCGGTGTCCGTCGAGCCGCAGTGCGGGCAGCGGATGGCGAGGGTGAGCGGGACCGGTCCGTCGGTGCTGTGCGGGCGCGGCGGGGCGATTCCGAACTCCGCGAGCTTGCGCCGGCCCTCGGCGCTGATGTCGTCGGTGGACCAGGCGGGGGAGAGCACGGTGACGACGGTGACGTCGGGTATCCCGTGCTCGTGCAGCACCTGTTCGATGTCCGAGGACATCGCCTCGATCGCGGGGCAGCCCGTGTAGGTGGGGGTCAGCTCGACCTCGACCCGGCCGGGGCCGGAGACATGGACCGCGCGCAGTACGCCCAGCTCCTCCAGCGTCACCACGGGCAGTTCGGGGTCGAGGACGGAGCCGGCGAGCGCGCGCAGTTCGCTCTCCAGCGCCGTCGGTTCGCCCGTCCCGGTCACCATGACGCCCCAGGGTGGCTGCGGTGCAGATGCTGCATCTCGGCGAGCATCCGGCCGAACGACTCGGTGTGCAGGCCCTGTCGTCCCGCGCCCGCCCTCCAGGCCCCGGTGCGGGGTCCGCCGGGCACGGTGAGCGTCGCGCGCTCCAGCACGGCGGTGACGGAGGAGAGCCAGCGCTCCTCCAGTTCCCGTCCGTCGACACCGGTCAGCAGCTCGCTGTCCGCACGGTCGGGCCCGGCGTGGTCAAGTCCGGCACGGTCGGGCCCGGCGTGGTCGAGCGCGCCGCCCACCGGTCGGAACATCTCGCCGGTGAACCGCCACAGCGCCGTGCACGCCCGCTGCATCCGCTCATGGCTCTCCGCCGTGCCGTCACCGAGTCGCAGTGTCCACTGCTCGGCGTGGTCCTGGTGGTAGTCGACCTCTTTCACGGCCTTGGCGGCCAGCGCGGCGAACGGGCCGTCCCCGGCCGCCAGCCGCTCGTACAGCAGCCGCTGGTAGGTGGAGAAGTAGAGCTGACGGGCGATGGTGTGCGCGAAGTCGCCGTTCGGCTGCTCGACCAGCTGGAGGTTGCGGAAGGCGCGTTCCTCGCGGAGATAGGCCAGTTCGTCCTCGTCCCCCACCAGGGAGTACAGGATGCGGGCCTGGCCGAGCAGGTCGAGTGCGATGTTGGCGAGGGCCACCTCCTCCTCCAGCTCGGGCGCGTGGCCCGCCCACTCCCCCAGCCGGTGCGAGAGGATCAGCGCGTCGTCGGCGAGGGCCAGCGCCGCGCCGCCGGACCCGCCCCCGGCGTCCGTGCCCGGCCCTGAGTCCGGCTCCGCGTTCGCGTTCGGTTCCGCGTTCGTCTCCGTCGGGGTGGCGCTCACAGGTGACGCACCCCTTCCGGGATCTCGTAGAACGTGGGGTGCCGGTACGGCTTGTCGCCGGCCGGCTCGAAGAAGGCGTCCTTCTCGTCGGGCGAGGAGGCCGTGACCGAGGCGGAGGGCACCACCCAGATCGACACGCCCTCGCTGCGCCGGGTGTAGAGGTCGCGCGCGTTGCGCAGGGCCATCTCCGCGTCCGGGGCGTGCAGGCTGCCCGCGTGGGTGTGTGAGAGCCCCCGGCGGGAGCGTACGAAGACCTCCCACAGAGGCCACTGGGTCGAACCGCTCATGCCGTCGCCTCTTTCCGCGTGTCGCTGTCGCCCGTACCGCCACTGTGCTTCGCCGCGTACGCCGTCGCCGCCTCGCGCACCCAGGCGCCTTCCTCGTGCGCGCGGCGCCGCTGGCCGATCCGCTGTTCGTTGCACGGGCCGTTGCCCTTCAGGACCTCGCGGAACTCGTCCCAGTCGATCGCCCCGAAGTCGTGCTTCCCCCGCTCCTCGTTCCACTTCAGGTCCGGGTCGGGGAGGGTGAGTCCGAGCGTCTCGGCCTGCGGGACGCAGATGTCCACGAACCGCTGCCGCAGCTCGTCGTTCGAATGCCGCTTGATCTTCCAGGTCATGGACTGCGCGGAGTGCGCCGACTCGTCGTCCGGCGGGCCGAACATCATGAGCGAGGGCCACCACCAGCGGTTCACCGCGTCCTGTGCCATCTCGTGCTGCGCCGGGGTGCCCCGGCTGAGGGCGAGCAGCGACTCGTACCCCTGGCGCTGGTGGAAGGACTCCTCCTTGCAGACGCGGACCATCGCGCGTGCGTAGGGCCCGTAGGAGCAGCGGCAGAGCGGGACCTGGTTGGTGATCGCGGCGCCGTCCACGAGCCAGCCGACGGCGCCGACGTCCGCCCAGGTCAGCGTTGGATAGTTGAAGATCGACGAATACTTCTGGCGGCCGGCGTGGAGCTTGTCGAGCAGCTCGTCGCGGCTCGTGCCGAGCGTTTCCGCCGCGCTGTAGAGATACAGCCCGTGTCCCGCCTCGTCCTGCACCTTGGCCATCAGGATCGCCTTGCGCCGCAGGGAGGGCGCGCGGGTGATCCAGTTCGCCTCCGGCTGCATGCCGATGATTTCCGAGTGCGCGTGCTGGGCCATCTGGCGGACGAGCGAGGCGCGGTAGGCGTCCGGCATCCAGTCGCGGGGCTCGATGCGCTCGTCGGCCGCCACGGCCGCGTCGAACGCCGCCTCGTGTGCCGCTGCCGTCATGTCCACCCGCGCCTCCACAGCCGTCCCCACGGTCACTGCCGTCATCCGAGCCCCCTACCGACCGATCGTTCGGTTCATGGACTTCAATGGTCGGTCGGCGGCCCGTAGGGTGTCAACCCTGTGGATAACCGACGGTGGAAAAGACGGGGATCGGGGCGGGATGGATTCGTACGACGACAAGGGTGAGAACCCGGAGCCACCACCCGGCCCCTCGCCCGGCCCGCAGCCGGGCCCACCCCCCGCCTCCTCGTCCGGCGGCCCCTCGTCCGGCCTCTCGTCCGCTACACAGCCGGAAGGCCCGCCGCGCGGTCCTTCACCCGGCCCGCCGCCCGCCGTCTCCCGGGGCATAGCCGGGCTCTCCTTCCCGTACCAGCTGGCCGCCGCGCTCGCTCTCGCCGTCGTCGGGCTGCTCGCCGTGGGCCATGTGGCCATGGTCTTCCTGCACGTCGCCCCGTCCAACACGGTCTCCAAGCAGTACGGCGAGCAGATCGGCGACTGGGTCTACCCCGAGTTCGAGCAGAACTGGAAGCTCTTCGCGCCCAACCCCCTCCAGCAGAACATCGCCGTCGAGGTGCGCGCCGAGGTCGAGGGGCCCGGCGGGTCGCGCCGTACGACCGACTGGATCAATCTGACCGCCGAGGACGGCGCGGCCATCCACGGCAACCCCTTCCCCAGCCATGTCGACCAGAACGAGCTGCGCCGGGGCTGGGACTTCTTCGTCGACTCCCACGACGACAAGGCCCGCCCCAACGGTCTGCGCGGGCAGCTCTCCGAGGGCTATATACGCCGGATAGTCATGCTGCGCCTGGAGGCGCACGACCTCGGCGGGCCCGTCGAACGCATCCAGCTCCGGTCCGTCTCCCGGTCCGTCCAGGCGCCCCCGTGGAGCGGCGAGAAGACCAACACGCGGCCCGGCCACCGGGTCTTCCCGTGGTGGACCGTCACCTCCGGTGATCTGGCCGAAGGCGTCCGCAACGGCCGTACGGAGGACCGCGGATGAGCCGCCACACCCACGAGCCGACCGTCGACCGCAAGGCCCTCCTCGCCCTCCAGCGCGTCACCTCCCAGGCCCTCGGCCCGTACCAGAGCGCGATCGTCCGCATCGGGTTCGCCGCCGCCTGGCTTCTCTTCCTGCTGCGTGAACTGCCCCACCGCCGTGAGCTGTACGGCCCCGGCAGCCCGTGGAGCTGGGACATGGCCCAGCAACTGATCTCCGGCAACGGCGCGTTCACCACACTGATGTGGTCCGACAGCGGCGTCTGGTTCGAGAGCGTGTACGCCGTCGCCGTCCTGTCCAGCGTCCTGCTGATGCTCGGCTGGCGCACCCGCACCATGTCCGTGCTGTTCATGGTGGGCGTGCTGTCCCTCCAGAACCGCAGCATCTTCATGGGCGACGGCGGCGACAACGTCATCCATCTGATGGCGATCTATCTGGTGCTCACCCGCTGCGGCCGGGTCTGGTCGCTCGACGCCCGCCGGGAGGCCCGCGCCGCGCGCGCAGCGGCGACCGGCGGGGCCGCGCCGGTGGACCGGGTCGGGCCGGTCCTGTGGGCCGTGCTCGGTGTGGCCCTGCTGGGCACGCTGCTGGACCGGACCGGCGGCGAGTGGTGGCTGACGGCGCTGCTGTGGGCCCTGTGGGTCTCCCAGGGGCTGTGGTGGGCGGTGAACCGCCACGCGCCCGGCGGTGAGCTGCGCGCGCTGCTGGACGTCGTCGCGAACCTCGTGCACAACGCCACCCTCGTCGTGATCATGGCGGAGGTCTGTCTGATCTACGCCACGGCCGGCTGGTACAAGATCCAGGGCTCGCGCTGGCAGGACGGCACCGCCCTCTACTACCCGTTGCATCTGGACTACTTCGCCCCTTGGCCCGCCCTCTCCGACATCCTGGCGTCCAGCGGTGTGATCGTCATGGCGCTGACGTACGGCACGGTGATGGTGCAGGTCGCGTTCCCGTTCACACTCTTCAACCGGCGCGTCAAGAACGTGCTGCTGGTGGCGATGATGCTGGAGCACGCGGGGATCGCCGTCCTGCTCGGGCTGCCGTTCTTCTCGCTCGCGATGATCGCCGCCGACGCCGTCTTCCTGCCGACGGGTTTCCTGGTCAGGGTCGGCGAGGCGGCGACGACGCTACGACGGCGGTACACCGCCCGGCCGGGGGACCCGGAGCCGCGGGCTCCCGGGGGCTCGGTACCCGACCAGCGCCGGGTGGACGACGGCAAGGCGCTCCCGCACGACCCGGCGCCCCCGCCGCCCTCCGGCCCCGGCACGGACCCCTCGCTGGTGCGCTGACGGCCCGCCCGGCCGCCTACGCTGGCGCGATGAACGACTCCGACGCCGCGCACGCCCTGCGGCTGTGGCACGAGACCGCGCCGGGAGCCGTCGTCCTCGACGGCTTCCACGCGCTGAAGCACGCCCTGCGGTTCGGGGCCGGCGTAAGGCTCGCCGTCACCAGTGACAAGGAGTCCGTGCTCGCCCTCGCGGCCGAACTCGCCGACGACGTGACCGGCACCCTGCGGCGGTGTCTCGTGGAGGTGCCCGCCGCCGAGCTGCGCGCCCTGGTGCCGCAGGTGCACCCGACGCGGGTGGTGGCGCTCGCCGTCAGACCCGGGCGCCCGGAGAACCTGGCGAGGCTGGCCGCCGCCCCCCGGCGCTCCCCGGTCGTCGTCCTCGACAATCCGCGCAACCTCGGGAACGTGGGCGCGGTGGTGCGCCTCGCGGCCGGTTTCGGCGCGACCGGCGTGGTGACCACCGGGGACCTCGATCCCTGGCACCCGAACGTCGTCCGCGCGGGCGCCGGGCTGCACTTCGCCACCGCCGTGGAACGGCTGCCCCCGGACGCGTTCCCCCCGGGCCCGCTGTACGCCCTGGACCCGGAGGGCGCCGACATCCGCGCCGTGAGCATCCCCGACGACGCGCTGCTCGCCTTCGGCTCGGAGCGCCACGGGCTCTCCGCCGAACTGCGCGGGAGGGCCGACACATTGCTGGCCCTGCCGATGCGGCCCCAGGTCTCCAGCTACAACCTCGCCACCAGCGTGGCCATGACCCTGTTCCACTGGGGCGGGCCGAACTGACCGGCGCCCGGCCGCCGTCGGACGGCCGGGCGGCCGGGCCCGGGAGCCGGTGTCACGCCTGGCGGCGGACCTCCACCGTACGGAAGCGGTTGGCCACGAACGCCGCGTCGCACAGCGCCGCGTTCGCCGCCGGGTTGCCGCCGGAGCCGTGGAAGTCGGAGAACGCCGCGGTCTGGTTCACATAGACGCCGCCCGTCAGGTTCAGCGACAGCTGCGCCAGCTCCTCCAGACAGACGTCCTCGACGGCCCGCTCCGTCTCGGCCGACGTCGTGTACGCCCCGACCGTCATCGCGCCCTTGTCCCGCACCGTGCGGCGCAGCAGCTCCAGCGCCTCCTCGGTGGAGTCCACGGCGACCGCGAACGAGACCGGGCCGAAGCACTCGCTGAGATACGGCGCCTCGGAGCCGTTCGCCCCCTCCGCCGCGTCCCACTGCTTGCGCGAGCCGTCGGACGTGACGATCACGGGGGTGCGGACCACCGCGTCCGGGAAGTCCGGGTGGGCGATCTCGCGGGAGGCGAGGGCCACCTCGCCCAGCGCGGCGGCGCCGTCCAGCCTCGCCCTCACATCCGGGTTGACCAGGGCGCCGAGCAGGCCGTTGGCGCGCGCGTCGTCGCCGAGCAGACCGCTCACGGAGGCGGCCAGGTCGGCCACGACCTCGTCGAACGACTTCGGGCCCGCGTCCGTCGTGATGCCGTCGCGCGGGATCAGGAGATTCTGCGGGGTGGTGCACATCTGGCCGCTGTACAGCGAGAGGGAGAACGCCAGGTTGGCGAGCATGCCCCGGTAGTTGTCGGTGGAGTCCACGACGACCGTGTTGACGCCGGCCTTCTCCGTGTAGACCTGCGCCTGGCGGGCGTTGACCTCAAGCCAGTCGCCGAAGGCGGTGGAACCCGTGTAGTCGATGATCTTGATCTCGGGCCGCACGGCCAGGGTCTTGGCGATGCCCTCGCCGGGGCGCTCGGCGGCCAGCGCGACCAGGTTCGGGTCGAAACCGGCCTCGGCCAGGACCTCGCGGGCCACCCGCACCGTGAGCGCGAGGGGCAGCACCGCGCGCGGGTGCGGCTTGACGAGGACCGGGTTGCCGGTGGCCAGCGAGGCGAACAGGCCCGGATAGCCGTTCCACGTCGGGAAGGTGTTGCAGCCGATCAGCAGCGAAATGCCGCGCGGCGCCGTGGTGAAGGACTTCCGCAGCTCCAGGGGAGCGCGCTTGCCCTGCGGCTTGGACCAGTCGGCGTCGGCGGGCGTACGGGTCTGCTCTCGGTACGCGTACGCCACCGCCTCCAGGCCGCGGTCCTGCGCGTGCGGGCCGCCCGCCTGGAACGCCATCATGAACGCCTGGCCGCTGGTGTGCATCACGGCGTGGGCGAACTCGTGGGTACGGGCGCTGATCCGCGCCAGGATCTCCAGGCTCACCAGGGCGCGCGTCTCCGGACCCGCCGCGCGCCAGGCGCCCATGCCCGCGCGCATGGCGGGCAGCAGGACGTCCGGATCGGCGTGCGGATACTCGACGCCCAGCTCGGGGCCGTAGGGCGAGGTCTCGCCGCCCGTCCAGCCGTCGGTGCCCGGCTGGTCCAGGTCGAAACGGGTGTCGCGCAGGGCCTGGAACGCGGCCAGGCCGTCGGCGGGCGCGCTCTCGCCGTACGCCTTCGGGTGCTCGGGATGGGGCGACCAGTAGGCGCGCGTACCAATCGCGTCGAGGGCCCGGTCGAGCGTGGGCCGGTGCTTCTCGGTGAGCTGCTGGGGGCTGAGCTGGGCGGCCATGACGGACCAACTCCTCGTCGAGCTGGGCGGGACGGGGGACATGTACGACTGCGGGACACGAGCGACGGACAGAGTTAGAGTAACCGAACGATCGGTCGGGACAAGGGGGCTGTGGAAAACCCGGCCTGTCCCGTCCGGTGAACGGTCTTGTTCCGGTCGGATCCGGCTGAACACCATGCCGGACCGGCCTCCGGGGGAGGCTCCCGTACCGCGGCGGAAGCTCATACAGGAGGATCGGGTCCATGACAGCAATCGAGCGCTCCCGCGTCGTCGCGGTGGTCGGCACCGGCACGATGGGGCAGGGCATCGCCCAGGTGGCTCTCGTCGCCGGCCACCCCGTGCGCCTCTACGACGCCCTGCCCGGCCGCGCCCTCGAAGCGGCCCGCGCCGTCGGCGCCCGGCTGGACCGGCTGACCGAGAAGGGCCGGCTGGACGCCGGTGCCCGCGACAGCGCCAAGGCCCGGCTGCTCCCCGCCGCCGAACTGACCGACCTCGCGGACGCCGCGCTCGTCGTCGAAGCCGTCCTGGAGCGACTGACCGTCAAACAGGAGCTGTTCGCGGCGCTGGAGGACATCGTCGGCGAGGACTGCGTGCTCGCCACCAACACCTCCTCCCTCTCCGTCACGGCCGTCGCCGGTCCCCTGCGCCACCCCGGCCGTGTCGTCGGCCTGCACTTCTTCAACCCCGCGCCGCTCATGCCGCTGGTCGAGGTCGTCAGCGGCCACGCCACCGACGAGCCGGCGGCCACCCGCGCCCGGGAGACGGCCGCGGCCTGGGGCAAGACACCGGTCCGCTGCGCCGACACCCCCGGCTTCGTCGTCAACCGCGTCGCCCGTCCCTTCTACGCCGAGGCGCTGCGGGTCCACGAGGAGCGGGCCGCCGACCCGGCGACCATCGACGCCGTCCTGCGCGAGTCCGGCGGCTTCCGGATGGGCCCCTTCGAACTGACCGACCTGATCGGCCAGGACGTCAACGAGGCGGTCACCCGGTCCGTGTGGGAGTCCTTCTTCCAGGACGCCCGGTTCACGCCCTCGCTGGCCCAGCGGCGCCTCGTGGAGTCGGGCCGGCTCGGCCGCAAGTCGGGGCGCGGCTGGTTCTCGTACGAGGACGGCGCCCCCGCGCCCGTACCGCACACCGCGCCGCCCGCCGACCCGCCGTCGTCCGTCGTCGTCCGGGGCGAGCCGGCCGGGGCGGCGACGCTCCTCGAACTGATCGAGGAGGCCGGGATCGAGCTCATACGTAAAGAGGACGCGCCCCCCGGACTCCCCGGCCGGCTCGAACTGCCCTGCGGCACCGCGCTGTCCCTCACGGACGGCGCCGCCGCCGACAGCTCCGGCGAGCCTCTGATCCACTTCGACCTCGCGCTGGACTTCCGCACCGCGACCAGGACGGCCCTGGCGGCGTCCGCCTCGGTGCCCGACGAGTCGCTCCGTACGGCCGTCGGCCTCTTCCAGGCGCTCGGCAAGCGGGTCAGTGTGATCGCCGACGTCCCCGGCATGATCGTGGCGCGTACGGTCGCCATGCTCGTGGACTTCGCGCTGGACGCCGAGGCGCGGGGCGTCGCGTCCGCCGAGGACATCGACACCGCCATGCGGCTCGGCGTGAACTACCCGCGCGGGCCGCTCGACTGGGGCACGGAGCTGGGGGCGGGCCGGATCCTGCGGCTGCTGGAGCGGCTGCACGAGGAGTACCCGACGGGCCGGTACGCCGCCTCACGGGCCCTGCGCCGCCTTGCCGCCGCCGAGGCCGTACGGGAAGGGGCGGGCGCATGACGACTCCCAAGCGCGACACGTACACGCCCGAGACGCTGCTGACCGTCGCCGTCGCCGTCTTCAACGAACGCGGTTACGACGGCACGTCGATGGAGCATCTGTCGAAGGCCGCCGGGATCTCCAAGTCCTCGATCTACCACCATGTGACCGGCAAGGAGGAGCTGCTGCGCCGGGCGGTCAGCCGGGCCACGGACGGCCTCTTCGGAATCCTGGACGAGCCGGGCGCCGGGCGCGGCCGGGCGATCGAGCAGGTCGAGTACGTGACGCGCCGGACCGTCGAGGTCCTGATGGCCGAGCTGCCCTACGTGACGCTGCTGCTGCGGGTGCGGGGCAACACCCGGACCGAGCGCTGGGCCATGGAGCGGCGGCGGGAGTTCGACCAGCGGGTCGCCGACCTGCTCAAGGCGGCGGCCAGCGACGGCGACCTTCGCGCGGACATGGACACCCGGCTGGCGACGAGGCTGCTGTTCGGCATGGTCAACTCGCTGGTGGAGTGGTACCGGCCGCAGGGGGCCGGCGGCTACGACAGCCACCAGGTGGCCGAGGCGGTCGTACGGATGGCCTTCGACGGGCTGCGTACCGGACCGGCGTAACCGGCTGCGGGATTCGGCGGCGGTGCGGAACGGCTCCGTCCGGTTCCGGGCCCCGTCCCGTCCGTCCCGTCCGTCCCGTCCGTCCCGTCCGTCCCGTCCGCTCCGTCCCGCCTGTCCCGGTGCCGTCAGGGCGCGGGCGGGGCGTTCTGGTCGAGGTCGGTCTCCTCGAAGACCAGCAGCGTGCGGGTGGACAGCACCTCGGGGATCGACTGGAGCCGGGTCAGCACCAGTTCGCGCAGCGTGCGGTTGTCCGGGGCGTGGACCAGCAGCAGCACATCGAAATCGCCGCTGACCAGGGCGATGTGGGTGGCTCCCGGCAGCTCCTGGAGCTGCTCGCGGACGGTCCGCCACGAGTTCTGCACGATCTTCAGGGTGATGTACGCGGAGGCGCCCTGACCTGCCCGTTCATGGTTGATCCGAGCACCGAAACCCCGGATGACGCGGTCCTCGACGAGCCGGTTGATCCGGGCGTACGCGTTGGCGCGCGACACATGGACCCGCTCGGCCACGGAGCGCACCGAGGCGCGGCCGTCCGCCTGGAGGATGCGCAGGATGTCGCGGTCGATCGCGTCCAGCGGCCGGGGTGGCGGCTCCTGCCCGCCCGTTCCCCACTCCCCGGCCATTTGTTCAGCCGCCATGGGCCCCACCTCTCCGTTCCTGGACACCCTGTGTCCATCACAGGCTGTGCAGAACCGTTTGTCCACAGGCTGAGGCCGCCAGTAGCCAAATTGGCGCGGCAACCGAACAATCGGTAGGTGAGGCGGACCACACCCCCGCGCCGCCCACGCCCGCCCCGAAGGAGGTGCACGCGTTGAAGAAGAGCAGCACGACGGTCCAGGAACCCCCGGGTGCCGTCGTCCACCGGACCACCCCGCCCCCGGTGTGGCAGCCCCGCACGGACCCCGCCCCGTTGCTTCCCGACCGCGAGCCGTACCGCGTACTGGGTACGGAAGCGGCCGGGGACGTCGACCCCGAGCTGCTGCGCCGGCTGTACGCGGAACTGGTCCGCGGCCGTCGCTTCAACGCGCAGGCCACCGCCCTCACCAAGCAGGGCCGGCTGGCCGTCTACCCGTCGAGCACCGGCCAGGAAGCCTGCGAGGTCGCCGCCGCCCTGGTGCTCCAGGAGCGGGACTGGCTCTTCCCCAGCTACCGCGACACCCTCGCCGTCGTGGCGCGCGGTCTGGACCCCGTCCAGGCCCTCACGCTGCTGCGCGGCGACTGGCACACCGGCTACGACCCCCGCGAGCACCGCATCGCGCCGCTCTCGACCCCGCTGGCCACCCAGCTCCCGCACGCCGTGGGGCTGGCGCACGCCGCGCGCCTCAAGGGCGACGACGTGGTCGCGCTCGCCATGGTCGGCGACGGCGGCACCAGCGAGGGCGACTTCCACGAGGCGCTGAACTTCGCCGCCGTGTGGCAGGCGCCCGTGGTCTTCCTCGTACAGAACAACGGCTTCGCCATCTCCGTCCCGCTCGCCAAGCAGACCGCCGCCCCGTCGCTGGCCCACAAGGCCGTCGGTTACGGCATGCCGGGCAGGCTGGTCGACGGGAACGACGCGCCCGCGATGCACGCGGTGCTCTCCGAGGCCGTGCGACGGGCCCGGAGCGGCGGGGGCCCGACCCTCGTCGAGGCCGTGACCTACCGCCTGGACGCCCACACGAACGCGGACGACGCGACGCGCTACCGGGGTGACGGCGAGGTCGAGGCGTGGCGCGCCCACGACCCGGTCCGGCTGCTGGAGCACGAGCTGACGGAGCGCGGCATGCTCGACCGGGACGGGATCAGCAAGGCGGCGGACGACGCCGACGCGATGGCCGCGCGGCTGCGCGACCGGATGAACGCCGACCCGGAGCTCGACCCCATGGACCTCTTCGCCCATGTGTACGCGGAGCAGACCTCGCAACTGCGGGAGCAGGCAGCCCTGTTGCGGGCCGAACTGGACGCGTCGGCCGAGCCGGCCGACGACGCGCCGGGACAGGGCGGGACCCGATGACCACCGTGGCCCCCAGGGCGGCCGGGTCCGCCAAGGCGGCGAAGCCCGCGACCATGGCGCAGGCGTTGCGGCAAGCGATGCGTGACGCGATGGCCGAGGACCCGACCGTGCACATCCTCGGTGAGGACGTCGGCACGCTCGGCGGAGTCTTCCGGGTGACCGACGGACTCGCCGCCGAGTTCGGCGACGACCGCTGCACCGACACACCGCTGGCCGAGGCGGGCATTCTCGGCGCGGCCGTCGGCATGGCCATGTACGGGCTGCGGCCCGTCGTGGAGATGCAGTTCGACGCCTTCGCCTACCCGGCGTTCGAGCAGCTGGCCAGCCATGTCGCCAAGACGCGCAACCGCACGCGCGGCGCGCTGCCGCTGCCGATCACCATCCGCATTCCTTACGGAGGCGGGATCGGCGGGGTCGAGCACCACAGCGACTCCTCCGAGGCGTACTACATGGCGACGCCGGGCCTCCATGTGGTCACCCCCGCGACCGTCGAGGACGCGTACGGGCTGCTGCGGGCGTCCATCGCCTCCGACGACCCGGTGGTCTTCCTGGAGCCCAAGCGGCTGTACTGGTCGAAGTCGCAGTGGTCGCCCGGGGCGCCCGCCACGGTGGAGCCGATAGGCCGGGCCGTGGTGCGGCGTCCGGGACGCAGCGCCACGCTCGTCACGTACGGGCCCTCCCTCACGGTCTGTCTGGAGGCGGCCGAGGCGGCGCGCGCGGAGGGCTGGGACCTGGAAGTGGTGGACCTGCGCTCGCTGGTGCCGTTCGACGACGAGACGGTGGTCGCCTCCGTACGGAGGACCGGCCGCGCGGTGGTCGTCCACGAGTCCCAGGGCTTCGGCGGGCCGGGCGGGGAGATCGCCGCCCGGATCACCGAGCGGTGCTTCCACCATCTGGAGGCTCCGGTGCTGCGGGTCGCGGGATTCGACATCCCGTATCCGCCGCCGATGCTGGAGCAGCACCATCTGCCGGGTGTGGACCGGGTGCTCGACGCGGTCGCGCGGCTTCAGTGGGAGGCGGACAGCTGATGGCCCAGGTGCTCGAATTCAAGCTGCCGGATCTCGGCGAGGGGCTGACCGAGGCCGAGATCGTCCGCTGGCTGGTGGCGGTCGGCGATGTCGTGGCGATCGACCAGCCCGTCGTGGAGGTCGAGACGGCCAAGGCGATGGTCGAGGTGCCGTGCCCCTACGGGGGTGTGGTCACCGCGCGGTACGGCGAGGAAGGCACCGAACTGCCGGTCGGCGCACCGCTGTTGACGGTGGCGGTCGGGGCGTCGGAGCCGGCGCGGGCCGGTGCGGGAGCCGACGGCGCGGGTTCGGGCGACGGGACGGCCACTGCCGGGGCGGACGAATCCGCCGAGTCGTCGGGGAACGTGCTGGTGGGATACGGCACGGCCGCGCCGGCCGCGCGCCGTCGCCGGGTCCGGCCGGTGACGGTCACCACTGTGCCCGCCGCCCCGGTCACGCCCGCCGCCCCGGTCGCCGTTGCCCCGGTGGCGGCACCGGAGCCGGTGGCCGTTCCCGAGCGGTCCGGGCCCGTCCCGGTCATCTCACCCCTGGTGCGGCGGCTGGCCCGGCAGAACGGGCTTGACCTCCGGGCGCTCGCCGGATCGGGCCCCGAGGGGCTGATCCTGCGCGGTGACGTCGAGCAGGCCATCGAGCGGTTGGAAAGCTCCGTACAGACGTCGTCCTCGCCCGTTCCCACTCCCGTGCCCGGTGCGTCGTCCGGTGCGTCCAGGTCGGCGGCGGTCGTCGAGCGCGTACCGCTGCGCGGTGTCCGGGGCGCGGTCGCCGACAAGCTCAGCCGCAGCCGGCGCGAGATCCCGGAGGCGACCTGCTGGGTCGACGCGGACGCGACCGAACTGCTGGCGGCCAGGGCCGCCGCCAACGCCGCCGGCGGGCCGAAGATATCCCTCATCGCCCTGCTGGCACGGATCTGCACGGCCGCGCTCGCCCGGTTCCCGGAGCTGAACTCCACGGTGGACACGGAGGCCAGGGAGATCGTCCGGCTGCGCGACGTCCACCTCGGCTTCGCCGCCCAGACCGAGCGCGGGCTGGTCGTTCCGGTCGTACGGGACGCGCAGGACCGTTCGGCGGAGTCGCTGAGCGCGGAGTTCGCGCGGCTGACGGAGGCGGGCAGGGCCGGGACGCTCACCCCCGGGGACCTGACCGGCGGCACGTTCACGCTGAACAACTACGGCGTGTTCGGCGTCGACGGCTCCACGCCGATCATCAACCACCCCGAGGCCGCGATGCTCGGCATCGGCCGTATCGTCGCGAAACCGTGGGTCCACCAGGGCGAGTTGGCCGTACGCAAGGTCGTCCAGCTCTCCCTCACCTTCGACCACCGGGTGTGCGACGGCGGCACGGCGGGCGGCTTCCTCCGGTACGTGGCGGACTGCGTGGAACAACCGGCGGTGCTGCTGCGCACCTTGTAGGAGGGGCGAGGAGTCCTCTGCGGGGGAGAGGTCGGGGACGCGGCCGCGAGGCCCCCGGAACCCCCCTCGGGTCGGGCCGGAGTCCCGTCTCGGGTCCGGCCGGGGACCCGGCGGCCGGACCGGTGCCACGGCCGGACCCGCGCGGTTCGCCGTCACGGTCGCCCATCGGGTGCGTCGGACCCGCGATCGCGGACCATACTTCAGCCATGACCGTGACCGTCCATGACGCCATCGTGCTCGCCGGGGGCGCCGCCAAGCGCCTCGGCGGCGCCGACAAACCCGCCGTCGGCGTCGGCGGGCGGACGCTGCTCGACCGGGTGCTCGGCGCCTGCGGCGGCGCAGCGCGCACGGTCGTCGTGGGCGGGCGGCGGCCCACGGTCCGGCCCGTGCACTGGGCCCGCGAGGAGCCGCCCGGCGGCGGGCCGGTCCCCGCGCTCGACGCCGGGGTACGCCAGGTCCGGGCGGACACCGTCCTCGTACTCTCAGCCGATCTGCCGTTCCTGACGCGCGCGACGACCGACCGGCTCCTGGCGGCCCTCGCGGCGGACGTCGAGCGCGAGGGCGCGCTGCTCACCGACGCGGACGGCCGCGATCAGCCCCTGGTGGCCGCTTACCGTACGGAGCCGCTGCGCCGGGAGATCGCCCTGCTCGCCACCGAGTACGGCAGTCTCGCGGGGCTGCCGTTACGACTTCTGACGCAGGAACTTCACCTCACCCCTGTCGCCACGGACACCGACCCGCTCGCATCCTTCGACTGCGACACCTGGGAGGACGTTTTCACGGCGCGGGCACGTATCAGGGAGCATGGAACCGTGCTGGACGAATGGATCACCGCTGTCAAGGACGAACTCGGCTTCGAACTCGACGTCGACATCAACGTCCTCCTCGATCTCGCCCGCGACGCCGCGCACGGTGTCGCCCGGCCCGCCGCACCCCTGACGACCTTCCTGGTCGGGTACGCGGCGGGGCGCGTGGCGGCCGGGGGCGGCGGTCCCGAGGCGGTGGCCGAGGCGACCCGCAAGGCAACGGCGCTGGCCCTGCGCTGGGCCGACGAGGAGGAGAACGGCCAAACGGAGAACGGCCGTACGGGCAGCGGCGGCAGCGGACCGGGCGCGGGCGGCACCGACCGCAGCGGCAACGGAGCGAATCGCGCCACGGATGACGGTGGCAGCGGTACCGCCGAGGGGGCCGACGCCGGATGACGGCCCAGGACCGCGAGGCCGACGGGGTCGAAGATGTCCTCGCCCTGTTCGCCAGGCATCCGGAGGAGCGGGACGGGCCGGACGACCGGGACCGGCGGGACGGGCGGGACCGACCTGATGACCCGGGTCCGTGGGATCACCGGGACCAGTGGGACCGGTCGGCCGGTCGGGGCCGACGGGACTCCGAGCCCGGCGCGGGCCGAGGACCCGCAACCCCGTCCCCGGGACCCGCCGCCACGTCCGCCCGGCCCACCGCCGCCGCGCGTCGGGACCGCGCGGTGTCCTGGGCCGAGGCCCGTACGATCGCCGCCCGCTCCGGCCGCTCGGCCGCGAACGCCCCCGGCCGGCGCACCGGCGACCCCGCCCACCCCTCCCGTACCACCAGCGTCCCTCTCGCCCAGGCCCTCGGGCAGGTCCTCGCCGCGCCCCTGGCCGCGCTCACCGATCTGCCGTCGTTCGACACCTCCGCGATGGACGGCTGGGCGGTGTCCGGCCCCGGCCCCTGGTCGGTACGCCCCCAGGAGGCGGCGGCGCACGCCTCCGACGGCATCCTCGCCGGGCACACCGCCACCACCCCGCTCCCCGACGGCACCGCCGTACGGATCGCGACCGGCGCCCGTGTCCCGCCCGACGCCACCGCCGTGATCCGCAGCGAGCACGCCCGCACGGACCCCACCGGCCATCTCCACGCCGAACGTCAGGTGGTCCAGGGCCAGGACATCCGCCCCCGTGCCCAGGAGTGCCGCTCGGGCGAGCAACTCCTGCCCGCCGGCGCCGTGGTGACCCCGGCGGTGCTCGGTCTGGCCGCCGCCGCCGGTTACGACGCCCTCCTCGTCGCCCGCCGTCCCACCGTCGACGTGCTGGTACTCGGCGACGAACTGCTCGTCCGGGGACTGCCCCGCGACGGCCTCATCCGTGACGCGCTCGGCCCGATGCTCGCGCCCTGGCTGCGCGCGCTCGGCGCCGAGGTGATCGACACCCGCCGGGTCGCCGACAACGAGCGCGCCCTGTACCAAGCGGTCACCGAATCCGAGGCCGATCTGGTCCTCACCACGGGCGGTACGGCCGCCGGGCCCGTCGACCATGTCCACCCCGTGCTCGCGAGGGCGGGCGCCGACCTGCTCGTGGACGGGGTCGCCGTACGCCCCGGCCACCCCATGCTGCTGGCCGGGCTCGCCGACGGCCGTCATCTGGTGGGCCTGCCGGGCAATCCGCTCGCCGCCGTGTCCGGACTGCTGACGCTCGCGGAACCGCTGCTACGGGCGCTCAGCGGACGGGCCCCGGGGGCGGCGTATGTCGCGCCCGTACGGGAAGAGTTGCACGGACATCCCCACGACACCCGGCTCGTCCCCTTCGTCCACCGCGACGACCGGCTCGTACCGCTGCGCTACAACGGGCCCGCCATGCTGCGCGGGATCGCCGTCGCCGACGGACTCGCGGTCGTGCCACCCGGCGGCGCGCGACCGGGGGACGAGCTGGAAGTCCTCGATCTGCCCTGGGCGGTCATGGCCGACGCCACCGCTCCCCCTGAAGACGGGTGTTTCACGTGAAACTTCCCGGCCACGACGCGATGGCGCGTCATGCCGATGAGCACCTGGTCACCAGCCGGGTGAAACTGCCCCGACGGATAGTGGAACAGCCGCTGCGACAGGTCAGCAAGCGGCTGCTGATGGCGCTCGGCGTGCTCGCGACGACAGTTTTCATCGTCTGGATCGACCGCACCGGCTACCACGACAACTCCGACGACTCGGTCGACTTCCTCGACTCCGTCTACTACGCCACCGTCACCCTCTCCACCACGGGTTACGGCGACATCGTTCCGTACAGCGACGCGGCCCGGCTCATCAATGTCGTGCTGGTCACGCCGCTGCGCGTGCTCTTTCTGATCATCCTGGTCGGCACCACTCTTGAGGTCCTCACGGAGCGCACCCGGGAGGAGTGGCGGCTGAACCGCTGGAGGACCAACTTGCGTGACCACACCGTCATCGTCGGATTCGGCACCAAGGGCCGGTCGGCGATGCAGACCCTCTGCGCCACCGGGCTCAGCAAGGACCAGATCGTCATCGTCGACCCGAGTGCGAAGGTGATCGAGGCGGCCAACGCGGACGGTTTCGCCGGGGTCATCGGCGACGCCACCCGGAGCGATGTGCTGTTGCGGGCCGAACTTCAGCGGGCCCGGCAGATCGTGATCGCGACGCAGCGCGACGACACGGCGGTGCTGGTCGCGCTGACCGCGCGCCAGCTCAACCGGGGGGCGAAGATCGTGGCTGCCGTGCGTGAGGAGGAGAACGCGCCGCTGCTGCGCCAGTCCGGCGCGGACGCCGTGATCACCAGCGCCAGCGCGGCCGGCCGGCTGCTCGGGCTCTCGGTGCTCAGTCCGGTCGCGGGCACGGTGATGGAGGACCTGATCCAGCAGGGCAGCGGCCTCGACCTCATCGAACGGCCGGTGATAAAGGCCGAGGTGGGGCGGAACGTACGGGAGACGGACGACCTGGTGGTCAGCGTCCTGCGCGGGCACCGGCTGCTGGGGTACGACGACCCTGCGGCCAGCCCGCTCCAGCTCACCGACCGGCTGATCACGATCGTGCGGGCGGACCCGCCGTCGGACCAGAACAGGACGGACTGAGGAGTACGGGGAGGGCCCGGCCGCCGGGCTGCGGCCGGGCTGCGGGGGCCGGGCCCCGCCCTGGTCCCGGCCTGGTCCCGGTCCCGCCCTGGTTCCGGCCCCGGCTTGGTTCCGGCCCCGCCCTGGCGGTCGGCCCGCCGCGCGCAGCCCCGCCCTGCCCCGCGCCGGAGCCCGCTGCCCCCGCCCGAGCCCGCGCCCCGCGCCGGAGCCCCGAGCCCGCGCCCCGCGCCGGAGCCCGGCGTCCTCGCCCGAGCCCCCAGCCCGAAGCGTCCCGGACCCCTCGGCCCGTACTGCGGTGCGGCCCCGGGGGTAGCCTCCCGGGCATGTATGCGATCACGATTCCGGAACCCGGTGGCCCCGAGTCGCTCGTCTGGGCCGACGTGCCCGACCCCGTACCGGCCGAGGGTGAAATCCTCGTCGATGTCGTCGCGAGCGCGGTCAATCGCGCCGATCTGCTGCAACGCCAGGGCTTCTACGACCCTCCGCCAGGCTCGTCCCCGTACCCCGGTCTGGAGTGCGCGGGCCGGGTCGCCGCGCTCGGCCCCGGCACCGAGGAATCGGGCTGGTCGGTCGGCGACGAGGTGTGCGCCCTGCTCTCGGGCGGCGGTTACGCGGAGAAGGTCGCCGTCCCCGTGGGCCAGTTGCTCCCCGTACCCGAGGGTGTGGACCTGGTGACGGCCGCCGCGCTTCCCGAAGTGACCTGCACGGTCTGGTCGAACGTCTTCATGATCGCCCATCTGCGGCCGGGCGAGACGCTGTTGGCGCACGGCGGCGCGAGTGGCATCGGCACGATGGCCATCCAGCTCGCGAAGTCCGTGGGCGCGCGCGTCGCGGTCACGGCGGGCGGGCCCGAGAAGCTGGCGCGCTGCGCCGAGTTGGGCGCGGACATCCTGATCGACTACCGCGAACAGGATTTCGTGGCGGAACTCAAGAAGGCCACCGACGGGGCCGGCGCGGACGTCATCCTCGACATCGTCGGCGCGAAGTACCTCGACCGGAACGTGAAGGCGCTGGCCGTCAACGGGCGACTCGCGGTGATCGGACTCCAGGGCGGGGTGAAGGGCGAACTCAATCTGTCCGCCCTGCTGGGCAAGCGCGCCGCGATCACGGCCACCTCGCTCCGGGGCCGTCCGCTCGGCGAGAAGGCGTCCATCGTCGCGGCCGTACGCGAACACGTCTGGCCGCTCATCGCCACCGGCCAGGTGCGGCCGGTCGTCCACGCCACCTTCCCGCTGTCGGAGGCGTCCGAGGCGCACCGCGCGCTGGAGGCCAGCGACCACGTCGGCAAGATCCTGCTGACGCGCCCGTGAGCCCGTGAGGTCGGCAGGCCCGTGAGGTCGGCAGGCCGGTAGGTCCGCAAGACCGTAGGAAGGCCCGCGATCACCGGACGGGCGGCACCAGGCGCACGTCCGGCGATCAGCGGAAAACGGCCCCCGAGAACGACCGTCAGAGTCCCTTCACCGACCGACCGTCAGAGATACGGGCCCGAGCGGATCGCGCCGTGGGCGCCCGGGTCGTCGCCGTCCTCGTCGCCGCCCGACGCACCCGGCGGCAGCGCCCTGCGCATCTGCTCCAACTGCGCCCGCGCCGCCATCTGCTGGGCGAACAGGGCGGTCTGGATCCCGTGGAACAAACCCTCCAGCCAGCCCACCAACTGCGCCTGCGCGATGCGCAGTTCGGCCTCCGACGGGATGGCCTCGTCGGTGAAGGGGAGGGAGAGGCGTTCCAGCTCCTCGACGAGTTCGGGGGCGAGCCCGTCCTCCAGTTCCTTCACCGAACCGGCGTGGATCTCCTTGAGCCGTACCCGGCTCGCCTCGTCCAGCGGCGCCGCCCGCACCTCCTCCAGCAGCTGCTTGATCATGCTGCCGATACGCATGACCTTCGCGGGCTGTTCGACCATCTCCGTCACCGGGATCTCGCGCGGCTCGTTGTCCCCGTGACCGCCGCCGAGCGCCATCCCGTCCTGGCCCACCACGAGGACTTGCGGGTTGCTCTCTTGCGACTGTTCGTTCCTCGGCATTTCCATATGTTCATTGTCGCGCACCTGGGTACCGACGCGCGGTGAGCCCCCGAAGGTGAGCGCACGGCTCTCCTCCGGGGGCAGCGGGCCCGCCGGACCCGTCTCAGATCGCCGCCCTGCGGGTCAGCGCGCCCCGCGAGCGGGTCACCAGCGCGGCGAGGAGCGCCGCGCCGAGCGGTACCGCGATCAGCAGCAGGCCCAGCGTCTCCCAGGGGATGACCACGGGCACGAAGGGCGCCGTGACGTCCCCTCCGCCGCCCGCGTACCCGTCGTCCAGAAGCCGCTGGAACCTTCCTTCCTCCGCACGGCGTTCCGTGAAGCGCAGCCCGATGGCGGGCAGGATTCCCGACGCCGAGCCGAGCACGACACCCATCGCCGCCACCACCCCGCACTGGAACCCGCTCAGGGCCTTGCGGACCCGGGGCGGCGCCCCGACCGCCGCCAGCGTCTTCAGGTCGGGCTCGGCGTCCGCCTGGGCGAGGCCCGTGGCGATACCGGCCGCGCCGATCGTGATGAGTCCCGCGAAGACGGCGAGGGCCAGCAGGGTGGCACCGTTCTCGGGGGTGAAGCCGTTCTCGATGATCAGCTGGGCGTCGCTGCCCGTCTTGTCGATCTCGGCGAAGACCTGCTGCTCCTCCGCACTGCTCGGCACCTGCCGGGTGGTGTAGAACGCGCCGAACGGTACGGTCGTCAGCCCCGCCTTCCGCGCGGCGTCCGCCGGCACGATCATCGTGATGCCGTACGCGCGCTCGTCGTCGGGTGCCTGGTGGGCGGGGATCGACGTGACGGTGCCGGGTGGTTCCTTGCCCTCGGCCCCCGCCTGGTCGGCCGCTTCCATGTCCGCCGCCTCGATGACACGGATGCTGATTGTCCCGTCAGACCCGCCGGACCCGCCGGACCCGCCAGTCCTGTCGGCCGCCGCGGCCGGCGTCCCGCTCCGCGCGCCGCCCGTCCCCGAAGCGGTGGCAGCGGCCGAAGCGGCGGGCGCGACGTTGCGCTTGCTGAAGGAGACCGCCTGCCCGTTCGCCAGGGCCTCGCGCGCCTCCGGGTCCTTGATGCCCAGCACCGTGAGCAGCTTCTCGTCACCGATCACGATCTCGCCTCCGTAGCTGCCGGCGCCGTTGTCCCCCTGGGCGCAGCGCCAGTCGTACGCGAGCTTGCGCCGCTCGGCCACGGAGAACTTCTCGGCGGGGTCCCCGGTCCCGGAGTACTGCCACAGCGGGCACTCGTGCGCCTTCGGTACGACGACCTCGTACCGTCCGCACTCGTCGTTGCCCCCGTATGCCGAACAGTTCCCCTTGCCGACCACGACGCGGTCCACGTCGGCCCGGATCCCGGTCGGCAGCAGCCGCTGCACGTCGTCCCGGATCGCGGGCACGTCGGCCGCCGACTCCGGCGACAGGATCGCGACCGCGCCGTACGGCAGCGACGCCTCGTACCGGGCCCGCTCCTGGGCTTCCGAACTGGCCGTGTACGTCGCCACGGCCACCGTGCCCGCGACCGCCGCCAGCACCGCGGCCACCGCCGGAGCCGTACGGCCCCGGTTGCGTACGGCGTCCCGCAGCGCGAGGCGCGGGGAGAGCGGCAACCAGTGGCCGATCCGCCCGAAGAGGCCGACCAGGGCGGGGGTCAGTGCCACCACGCCCAGCTCGGCCAGGGCGCTGCCGCCCCCGACGAGCAGCACCTGGTCGGAGACCGCCGAGCCGTAGAGGGCGATGCCCGCGCCCAGCACGACGGCGACCAGTCCGACGGCCGGCAGCACGCGACTGCTGCGGCGGACGCCCTGGCGGCCGGTGAGCGAGGCCACGACGGTCTGCCGGGACGCGGTCACCGCCGGGACGATCGCCGCGAGCAGGCCGGTGATGACGGCGAGCAGGGCGATCCCGGCCAGCTCCAGCGGGCGTACGTCGAACCCGCCGAAACGCACGCCCAGCCAGTCTTCGAGCACCGGGCGGAGCAGGAAGGTCAGCGCCACGCCCAGCGTCGTGCCCACGACGGCGGCGACCACACCGATCACCAGTCCGCCGCTCAGGACGATGGCCCTGATGTGGTGCCGGTCGCCGCCGTTGGCACCGACCAGTCCGAGCTGGCGGCGCGAGCGGCGGGCGCCCACGGCGAACGCGGGACCGGCCAGCAGGCAGATCTCCAGCATCATGAGGGCGACGACGGTGGCCGCGGCGGCGAGCGCGGTGGTGTATCGGGGGCCTTTCTCGCCCGCCGACGCGCCCTGCTGCTGGAAGTACGGCACGTCGGAGTCGGCGGGCGGGTCGAGGATGACGGCACGGGAGGCGACCGTGATGCCCTTTTTGTTGGCCTTCATCACCATGTTCCACGTGAAACCGGCGTCGCCGGACGTGGTGACCAGATGCGTGACCGACTTCCGGGTGTCGGGCAGTTCGGCGGCGGCCAGCGCCGTGCCGAGCGGGTCGAGCAGGGCGCCGGGCAGCGCGTTGACCTGGGCCTCGTCCAGATTGTCGGGCAGTTCGTACGCGCCGACGATCCGGTACTCGGTGTCGAGGCCGCGCGCCGTGAGCTTCGAGCCGACGTGCAGACCGCTGGCCTCCAGGAAGGCGGTGGTCGCGGCGACCTCGTTCGCCGTCCGCGGGAACCGGCCCCGGTCGAGGTGCATGATGCCCTCGGCCATCGGGTCCGCCGCGTCCAGCTCCCGGATCTCGCTGTTCAGCAGACCGTGGACGGTCCGGAGCTTGGCCGTGCCCCTCGCGTCCTCAAGCGACCTCGTGCCCTCGGGGAGGGCGGCGAGTACGTCCGTGTCGCCCTGGGGCCAGGGCTTGTCGCCGTAGTCCCCCTCCGGGACGAGCGAGGTGCCGTCCGGCAGCTGGAGAAGTGCCGCGCCGCCGAGCTTCGGGTCGTCCACCCGGGCGTCGGCGTGCCCGAGTTCACGGGTCAGCTTCTCGGCCGGGGACAGCTCCGCGCTGCGCAGCGTCAGATCGGCCGCGCTGACCCCGAGGATCGGCAGGGCGAGCATGGCGAGGACGAGAAAGCTGCGGCCCTTGAAGCGCCAGGCGTCACGGCGGGCTATGCGGATCGCGGCACGCCAGGAGTGGTACCAGGTCCTCACCGTTCGGCCGCCTGCCCCGTGAGGAGGGAGTCGGCCTGGCTGCGGACGGTCTGGTCCACGACGGCGCCGTCCCGGAGGAACACGACACGGTCGGCCCAGGCCGCGAAGCGCGGCTCGTGGGTGACCAGGACACCGGCGGCTCCCGCGTCGCAGCGGCTGCGCAGCAGGGCGAGCACGGATTCGCCGGTCTCGGAGTCGAGGGCGCCGGTGGGCTCGTCGGCGAGTACGAGGCGGCGGTCGCCGACGAGCGCGCGGGCGATGGCCACGCGCTGCTGCTGGCCGCCGGACATCTCGTCCGGGAAACGGTCGGCGAGATGGTCGAGCTCCATCTCGCGCAGGGCGTCGACGGCCTCGCGGTGGGCCTTGCGGGCCGAGACACCGTCGAGTTCGCGGGGGAGCGCGACGTTCTCGGCGGCGGTGAGGGCCGGGATGAGGTTGTAGTCCTGGAAGACGTAGCCGATGCTGCGGCGGCGCAGGGCGGCGATCTGCTTGCGGTCGGCGGTGGTGAGGTCGGTGTCCTCGACCAGCACCCGCCCCGAGGTGGGGGTGTCGAGGCCGCCGGCGATGGTCAGCAGCGTGGACTTGCCCGAGCCGGACGGGCCCATGACGGCGACGAGTTCGCCGGGGAAGACGTCGAGGTTGATGCCGCGCAGTGCGTGCACCTCGGTGGCGCCGCTGCCGTGGACGCGGGTGAGGTCCTGGAGCCGCAGGACGGGTCGGGATGGTTGGGATGCCTGGTCGGGCATGAAGGGTCCCCCTTGGGAACGGGTCTGGTGCTGGTGCTGGTGCTGGTTCTGGTGCGTCGCGTGGGGCGGGTGTCCGTATGAGGGGCGGTGGGGCCCCGTGGTGCGTGGGACGTGTGTTCCTGTGTGTGTTCTTGCTTGTGCTTCTGCGAGTGACGGGCTTCGGTACCTGGTCCGTGTGGGCTCGGTACCTGATCCGCGCGGGCTCGTTACGGGCTCCGCGCGGATTCCGTACGTGCTCCGCCACGCGCCCCTCGTCAGCGCTTCCGGGCGCGCCCGAGGCCGAGCCGTGGACCCCGCGCGGCCTTCTCCCCCGCGTCCGCGTCCGCTTCGGCGGGGCGGGGCGGCTCGGCGGCTGCCGTCTCCGCCGCCTTCATCGAGAGACGGACGAGCCGGGCCTCGCAGTGGTCGAGCCAGCGCGCCTCGGCCTCCGTGTGGAAGATGAGCTGCTCCAGGACGAGCAGCCACGCCACGTCGTCCGGGTTGTCCGGTGCTGCCTCGGTGGCCTGGGCCTTGAGCCGGGTGTAGTCCTGCATCGCCTGCACGGTGTGGTGGCGCTGCGACTGGATCACCTCCCGGATGTCGATGCCGGGCGTGCCGACGGCCATGGCGAGCTTGATGGCCAGTTCGTCGCGCGGCGGACTGCGCCGGTCGACCGGCGACCGGAACCAGTTCCGCAGCTCGTCGCGGCCCGCGTCCGTGATCGCGTAGAGCGCGCGGCCGGCGTCGTCCTCACCGTCCTGGGCGACGAGGCCGTCGCGCTCCAGCCGGTTGAGGGTCGTGTAGACCTGGCCGACGTTCAGGGGCCAGGTGGCGCCGGTGCGGGACTCGAACTCCGTACGGAGCTGAGAGCCGTAGCGCGGGCCCGGTTCGAGGAGGGCCAGAAGCCCGTGGCGGATCGACATACTCAGTATGTATACCGAGTATGGTCCCGCTGGCAAGGTCCTTGAGACGGACCCCACAGGTCCCCCTCAAGGAGGAGAGTGGGGCCTACGGGAGTGGTGAAGGGCCAGCTCAGGACAGGTGCACGGGCGCCTCCGCCCTCAGCGACGCCGCAGCCGTACACCCAGAAAACCGATGCCGAGTCCCATGAGCGCCATACCGACGCCGAGGGTCAGCGCGGGGCTCGGCCCGACGGCGGACCGGGAGACGGCCTGGCTGTTCCGCTCCCGCGCGGTGGAGTCCTGAGGAGGCGTACGGGACGGGAGAGGTGTGTCCTGCGAGGCGTCGAGGTCCTCCGGCAGAAGCTCCTCGTCGTCCCCGGAGCCCTCGTCGCGGCCGTCCGGGTCCCGTCCGTCCCCCGTGCCGCCGTCCTCCTCCGCGCCGTCGGTTCGGCCGCTCTCCGGCTCGGGTGAGGTGGACCCGGAACGTCCCGGACTCGGCGAAGCGGAACCGGACGACGGTCTTCCGCTCGTGCTCGGGCTCGTGCTCGGCGACACCGACGGCCGCGTCACGGCCTCCCACCGCCCGTCGGCGGCTCCCGGCTCCGACGCCCCGCCGGTCCCGGTCGGACGACCCGGCCGGGGGCGCCCCTGCCCGGCCGGATGCCCCGCCAGCGAGGCGGTCGCACTCGGCGCCCGGGTCGGCCCGCCACGCGGCGGCTCCCCGTCCTCGCCGTACGCGAGGGGAACGGTCACCGCCAGAGCGGCCACCGAGACGACGAGCGCGCAGAAGACGCGGAGCCGTGCGAGGGGCCGTCCGTCGAGCCGTGACATCACCGACTCAGCGTCACATGTGGTGACGGAAGCGGCATCTCGGCGACGGCCGACGGTCAAAGTGCCCGTACACTCCGCGCGCGGAGCCGCTTCCTCACGTACAGCGCGCGGGCCGCTTCCTCACCCACGGGGAAGGGCCGGCTGCCCGGAACCGACAGCCCGGCCGGATCGACCACCCCGGATCGACCACCCCGGATCGTCCACCCAGGTCGACTATCCCGGGTTGCCCGTCGAGATCTTCAGCTCGAACTCCTGCTTCCCGGGCAGCACCGCCGAGCCCTGGCTCGGGAACTGATCGACCACGATGCCTTCCGCCTGCGTCGGGTCGTCGACCTGGATCTCCTTCCAGGTCCAGTCCGCCGACCGCAGACACTCCTTCACCGACAGGATGTCCTTGTACCGCAGGTCGGGCGCCTGGACCTTGCTCGGGTCCACACCGTCCTCCCACGCGTCCTCGCACTTGTCCTTGTCGATGACGCGGTGGCGCTCCGGCGGGCGGTGACCCGCCGCGCTCGAACCGCTCGGCTTGGCGTTCGGGTCGTCGTCCTCGTTGCCACCCTGGGTGAGCACGAAGACCAGACCGGCGATCGCGGCGACCGCGAGGGCGACCGATCCGACGACGAGCGCCATGTTCCGCCGACCGCCACCACCACCGCCACCCGCACCGCCGCCGTTGCCGCCCTGCCCCTGCCCCATCGGATGCGTCTGCGGCGACATCGTGTACGGCGTCGGCGTCTGGTAGCCGTGGTGCTGGGGCTGCGGCTGGTGCTGCTGCGGATACCCGTACGTCGGCGCGGCCGACGCCGGCGGCCCGTACGGCCCCGGCTGGTACGGCGTCTGCACCCCGCCGTGCGGACCCGGCGCTCCGCCGTGCAGCGGCTGCGTCCCCTGGTCGACCGGCGGGAAAACCGCCGAGGCCACCCCCGCGCCGCTCGCCGACGGGGCGCCCCGCACGATCACCGGCGCGCCGGTCTGGCCCTGCGGCAGCACCCGCGCGCACTCGTCACGCATCGCGGCGGCGCTCGGAAACCGCTCGTTCGGGTTCTTCTTCAACGCCCGCGCGACCAGTGCGTCTACCGCGGGCGTGACGGAACGGTTGATCGAGGAGGGCGCGACCGGCTCCTCCTGCACATGCGCGTACGCGATCGCCAGCGGCGAGTCCGCGTCGAAGGGCAGCCGGCCCGTCAGCAGCTGGAAGAGCATGATGCCGACCGAATACAGGTCGGAACGGGCGTCCACGCCGCGCCCCAGCGCCTGCTCGGGCGACAGGTACTGCGGAGTCCCGACGACCATGCCGGTCTGCGTCATCGACGTGACACCCGACTGCATGGCCCGCGCGATGCCGAAGTCCATCACCTTGATGACGCCGCGCTTGGTCACCATCACGTTGCCGGGCTTGATGTCCCGGTGGACCAGGCCCATCTCGTGACTGGTCTCCAGCGCGGCGAGCACGTCCGCCGTCACCTTCAGCGCGCGGTCGGCCGGCATCGCCCCGTACTGCCGGATGTCCGACTGGAGGACGGAGCCGAGCGGCTGCCCCTCCACGTACTCCATGACGATGTACGGCATGAGCGAGCCGTCCAGCTCGTCCTCACCCGTGTCGAACACGGAGACGATGTTGGTGTGCGAGAGTTTCGCCACAGCCTGCGCCTCGCGGCGGAAGCGCTCGCGGAAGGACTGCTCGCGGCCCAGTTCGGTGTGGAGCGTCTTGATCGCGACCTGCCGGTCGAGCGCCGAGTCGTACGCGAGGTAGACGGACGCCATGCCGCCCTCACCGAGAAGATCACGAAGCTGGTAGCGGCCCCCCGCGACCGAACCGCCCGCGTAGCGGCCCTGTGCGCCGTCCTGGCTCATGAGTGTGCTTCCCCCCCGGCACGGCGGCGCGGTGTTGCCGGTGGCTTCGCGTCGATCCGTGCTGATCCGCGCTCGCGTGGTCCCGTGTCTACGGGGGCAAGTCTGCCGCAGGGCACTGACACGTCAAGCCGGGCGCCCGTTCCGTGACCGTACGCACAACAAGCATCCCGGAAGCGTTACAGGACCCGCATGGAATGTGCGTGCCCGCACCCGTAGCTGATTGGATGACCGGTCCAGCTCCGGCGGGCCCGCCGCGCGGAGGCTGTAGCGTGACCGGCACAGCACCGTTCAGGTTCCCCAACGGGCCCTGAACCCCATACATTCCATGCATTCCCTTCATCCCAGGCACCACCGCGTCCCGCGCACGCGGGCGGGCACGTGGACAGAAACGACGGCGAGGACTGATGGCACCCGAACCCGAAGCAGGCGGCGGCGGAGTGCCTGATGCGGCGGACTCATGGGGCGTCGGCGGACTGGTCGGCGACGGCCGCTACCGGATGACGTACCGCCTCGGCCGGGGCGGCATGGCCGAGGTGTACGCGGCGGAGGACGTGCGGCTCGGCCGCACCGTGGCGGTCAAGCTGCTGCGTTCCGACCTCGCCGAGGACCCCGTCTCGAAGGCCCGCTTCACCCGCGAGGCCCAGTCGGTGGCCGGGCTCAACCACCATGCCGTGGTGGCCGTGTACGACTCCGGTGAGGATGTGGTGGGCGGCCAGACCGTCCCGTACATCGTCATGGAGCTCGTCGAGGGCCGCACGATCCGCGATCTGCTCCTCAACGCCGAGGCCCCGCCGCCCGAGCAGGCGCTGATCATCGTCTCCGGGGTGCTGGAAGCGCTCGCGTACTCGCACCAGCACGGCATCGTGCACCGCGACATCAAGCCGGCGAACGTGATCATCACGCACGGCGGCGCGGTCAAGGTCATGGACTTCGGCATCGCGCGCGCCCTGCACGGCGCGCAGTCGACCATGACCCAGACCGGCATGGTCATGGGCACGCCCCAGTACCTCTCCCCCGAGCAGGCGCTGGGCAAGGCCGTCGACCACCGGTCCGACCTGTACGCCACCGGCTGTCTGCTCTACGAACTCCTGTCGCTGCGCCCGCCGTTCACCGGCGAGACACCGCTGTCCGTGGTGTACCAGCACGTCCAGGACATCGCCGTCCCGCCCTCCGAGGTCTCGGACGTGGCGCCGCCGGAGCTGGACGGGCTGGTCATGCGCTCGCTGGCGAAGGACCCGGACGACCGGTTCCAGAGCGCCGAGGAGATGCGCGGCCTCGTCCAGTACGGCATGCAGATGCTCCAGCAGCAGGGCAGCCACACGGGCACCTGGAACACCGGCCCCGTCGACCTGCACGAGAGCGGCATCCCGGCGATGGGCGTCGCCGCGACGGCCGCGCTCGGGCACCCGATGCACGGCGACACCGCGCAGCGCCCGATGCTGCCGCCGCAGAATCCGCACGACGGCGGCTACGACGGGATGCACCACGGCAACGGGGGCGGTGGCCGCGGCAAGATGTGGCTGGTCGCCCTGCTCGCCGTGGTCGCGATCGTGGCGGGAGTCGCGTACGCGGTGAACAACATCACCGGCTCGGGTGACAGCGGCACCCCCGACCAGAAGACCAGCCAGAGCCCGTCGGACACCCCCAGCGACGAGCCGTCGAAGTCGGACGAGGAGCCCACGCCGTCGGACGACGGCGACCAGGACACCTCGACGGGCGGCAACCAGCAGCCGGAGTACCCGACGGACGACACCCCGAGCGAGAAGCCGTCGGAGTCGGACAAGCCGTCCAACACCCCGTCGTCCCCCGACCCGGGCGACGACGAGGGGACGACGGACGGGGGCAGCGGGGAGCCGTCGTCGGACCCGACGACCGAGGACCCGCCGGAGGAGACGCCTCCGCCGGAGGAGGAAACGGCGATCGGCGGCGGCGAGGGCACCTCCGTCGGCCTCGGCGACCAGAACTGATCACCCGGCGAACGCGTCGCGTACTTTCTCGTACCCCCGCGTCCACCAGACCGCCAGGGCCGACACCGCGGGAAACTGCGGGTCGGCCCTTCGGTCGTCCAGCTGGTAGCGCCAGCGCAGTATCCAGAAGTCGTTGAGCCGCTCCCACCACACCCGGTGGACGGCGGCGGCCAGTTCGGCGGCGTCCGCGCCCGACGCCTGCCGGTAGGCGTGCGCGTACGCCCGTACCTTCGCCAGGTCCAGCTCCCCCGACGGCAGGACGAAGAAGATCGCCGCCGCCCGGACGGCCTCCTCCGCGCGCGGCTGGACGGACAGCCGGTCCCAGTCGACGATCGCGACGGGTTCGGTGCCCCGGTAGAGCAGGTTCAGCGGGTGGAAGTCGCCGTGCACCCACCCGGTGGGCGTCTCGGCGCCGCGCGGCGGCCGGTGGTGGGCGTAGCGCTCCAGCAGGTCGCGGCGTTCCCGCAGCCGGTGCTCGGCGAGGAGATCGAACTCGTCGCGCGGGCTGCGGTCGCGGGCGAGCGCGAGGAGTTCGTCGATGAGGGCGAAGGTGTCGGCCGGGGTGGCGCTGTCGTACGCGCCTTCGTACGGAGGGTGGTCCGGCGCGGCCCCCATGACCTCCTCCAGACAGGTGTGTACGGCTCCGAGGAGCGTCCCGAGCCGCCGCGAGGCGTGGTGGGTGAGCTGGGCGCCGGTACGGTGCCGGCCGTTGATCCAGGGGTGCAGGGCGTAGCAGTGGCCGCCGACGACGGCGACGGTGCCGCCCTCGGTGTCCCGTACGGGCGGTGCGACGGGCATGCCGAGCGCCTGGAGCCGGCGGGTGGCGCGGTGCTGGCGGCCGATGGACTCGCGGTCGCCGTCGAGATGGTGCTTGAGGAAGTAGGCACCGTGGGTGGTGGTGAGCCGGTAGCCCCGGTTCAGCAGGCCCTGGGCGACCGGCTGGCAGGCCAGCGGTTCGCCGCCGTACTGGTAGCGGCGGAGCAGGTCACCGAGCGGCAGGAGGCCGAAGGGCAGGTCCACCACGGGGGGAGCGGGCGCGACATAGGGCAGCGTCGCAATTGTTGCAGATGAGCGCGGCACCTTTCAGATGATAGATCACGCAGCGTGGCGGTCTTGTCGCGGTGCGCTCGCGCGGGGGGCGGCCGGGGAAATGTCGAACGGCCGGTCGAATGACTGCTCGAACGCGTGGTCGAACGCATGGTCCACTGTGCGGCGGGGTACGGGCGGGCGCGGGCCCGGCGGGCGGTCCGGCCGGTTGCCCCGCCGTCCCGTCATCCCGCGAGGTACTCGGCGGGTCGGCCCTCGGTACGGACCACCGGCTGCCCGTCCCGGTCCGCGTCGCGCCGACCGTCCGGCCGCCCGTCCCGGTCTCCGTCGGGGCATACGCACGCGGAGGAGCCCCCGGGCAGGTGCCCGGCGCGGTCCTCGGCGGCGTGGTCCGTCGCGTATTCGAGAAGGTGCACGGTCGCGAACCGCGGTGTGAGGCTCATGTAGACGGGCTCGAAGGGTTCGCCGTCGACGCGGTGCGGGCCCCCGCCGAAAAGCGCCAGTTCGTCCTCCGTCGGCCTGATCATGTTCGCGGTGCCGGTGAACTGGACCGACCACAGGCCGGGCTCGCCGCTGCTGAAGTTGTCGGCGCCGTACGCGACCACGCTGCCGCCGCACGCCCGGTGGTACCCCATCCCGCGGTGCATCCGCAGGACCACGTTCCCGTCCCTGACGATGTGGCGTGCCGGTGCCACGAAGGGCATCGCCCGCATACTCGTCGCCACGCGCCCGTACCGGACTCGTCGAAGCAGTTCGATCGCGCGCACATCAGTGGACATGCCGTCCACTCTCTGTCACCGCCCGTCCACACAGCCAGGGGAGCCCGCCCCCGATCGGCGGGACCTTGGTCCTCGCCGGGCCTCCGCCCGACCCGGGCGGAGTCGGGGCCTTCGCCGGGTTTCACCGCTGCCGTCACCGCGTCGTCCCAGGTCAGGCGGGTCGAACGGTCGCGCCGGAGGTCAGTCGCGCCCACGGTCGGTCGCGTCGGCGTTCAGTCGGGTCGCCGTGGTCTGCGGTCGGTCGGGCCGGCGGTCGGTCGGACCGAGGTTCAGCGGGTCGGCGTGCTCGGCGTTCGATCGGCTCGGGTCAGCGCTGCTCGGCCTGGATGCGCGCCACGTACGCCGCCGCCTGCGAGCGCCGCTCCATACCCAGCTTGGCGAGCAGGCTGGAGACGTAATTCTTGATCGTCTTCTCGGCGAGATGCAGCCGCTCGCCGATCGCGCGATTGGTCAGCCCCTCCCCGATCAGGTCCAGGATCTTGCGTTCCTGCTCGGTGAGGGCCGCGAGTTTCTCGTCGCCCTTGGGGGTGCTGCCCTCGCGCAGCCGCTGGAGGACGCGCGCCGTCGCGACCGGGTCCAGCAGGGACCGGCCGGCCGCCACGTCCCGTACGGCGGTGAGTAGTTCGTCGCCCCGGATGGCCTTGAGCACGTACCCCGAGGCGCCCGCCATGATCGCGTCGAACAGCGCCTCGTCGTCGGAGAACGAGGTGAGCATCAGGCACTTGATGGCCTCGTCCCGCGCGCGGATCTCCCGGCACACCTCGACCCCGCTGCCGTCCGGCAGCCGTACGTCGAGCACCGCCACGTCCGGTCGGGTCGCCGGGATCCGGGTGAGCGCCTCCGCGGCGGTCCCGGCCTCGCCGACCACCTCGATGTCGTCCTCGACGGCGAGCAGCTCGTGCACACCCCGTCGGACGACCTCGTGGTCGTCCAGTAGAAAAACGGTGATTTTTCCCTTTTCAGGCACGAGATCAGTCAAACACACTTCCCCCTATCCCCGCCGTGGGCCGCCGGGATAACGTGCCGTTGTTCCGGCGGCCTGCAAGGCTGTGACCAGTGGTTGTCCCCAACTTTTTCGATTTACTTGGAAATCCAAGCAAAATCGCAGGTCAGTAGGGGTTTCGCAGGAGTGCGACCCACTGGGTAACGTGCCTGTGACAGGGTGCTCGCCGGGGCACCTGTCACGCCTGTCCCGGCCGGACCGCACCCACCCCGTGCACACGTCCGGAGACAGGCGAGCCGCACTGGTACCCGGCGGATCCCGGGGACCGGACCGACGGAGGAGCACGCACGTGACCGTGGAGAGCACTGCCGCCGCGCGAAAGCCGCGACGTAGCAGCGGCACCAAGCGCGCCGGTGTCAAGAGGACGCCGCAGCCGAAGGCTACCGAGCCCCAGCTCGTACAGCTGCTGACGCCCGAGGGCGAGCGCGTCCAGAACGACGAGTACGACGGCTACGTCGCCGACATCACCCCCGAGACCCTGCGCGGCCTGTACCGCGACATGGTGCTCACCCGCCGTTTCGACGCCGAGGCCACGTCCCTCCAGCGCCAGGGCGAGCTGGGCCTGTGGGCCTCGCTGCTCGGCCAGGAGGCCGCCCAGATCGGCTCCGGACGCGCGCTGAACGACGACGACTACGTCTTCCCGACCTACCGGGAGCACGGCGTCGCCTGGTGCCGGGGCGTCGACCCGACGAACCTGCTCGGCATGTTCCGCGGTGTGAACCACGGCGGCTGGGACCCCAAGACCAACAACTTCCACCTCTACACCATCGTCATCGGCTCGCAGACGCTGCACGCCACCGGCTACGCGATGGGCGTGGCCAAGGACGGCGCGGACTCGGCCGTCATCGCCTACTTCGGCGACGGCGCCTCCAGCCAGGGCGACGTGGCGGAGGCGTTCACCTTCTCGGCCGTCTACAACGCGCCGGTCGTGTTCTTCTGCCAGAACAACCAGTGGGCCATCTCGGAGCCGACCGAGAAGCAGATGCGGGTGCCGCTCTACCAGCGCGCCCAGGGCTTCGGCTTCCCCGGCGTCCGCGTCGACGGCAACGACGTCCTGGCCTGTCTGGCCGTGACACGTGCCGCGCTGGAGCGCGCCCGCAGCGGCGAGGGCCCCATGCTCGTGGAGGCGTTCACCTACCGCATGGGCGCGCACACCACGTCCGACGACCCGACGAAGTACCGGGCGGACGAGGAGCGCGCCGCGTGGGAGGCCAAGGACCCGATCCTGCGGCTGCGCGCGTATCTGGAGCGTGAGTCGACCGCCGACGAGGCGTTCTTCGCCGCGCTGGAGGAGGAGAGCGAGGCGCTCGGCAAGCGGGTGCGCGAGGCGGTACGGGCGATGCCCGACCCCGACCACCTGGCGATCTTCGAGCATGTCTACGCGGACGGGCACGCGCTCGTCGACGAGGAGCGCGCGCAGTTCGCCGCGTACCAGGCGTCCTTCGCGGACGCCGGCATGGGGACTGGTACGGGCTCCGGCACCGGCTTCGAGGGTTCCGCCGAGGAGGGCAAGTAACCATGGCAGTAACGAAACTTCCCCTCGCGAAGGCGATCAACGAGTCGCTGCGCGTCGCCCTCGACACCGACCCCAAGGTCCTGATCATGGGCGAGGACGTCGGCAAGCTCGGCGGCGTCTTCCGGGTCACCGACGGTCTCCAGAAGGACTTCGGCGAGGACCGCGTCATCGACACCCCGCTCGCCGAGTCGGGCATCGTCGGTACGGCCATCGGGCTCGCCCTGCGCGGCTACCGCCCGGTCGTGGAGATCCAGTTCGACGGCTTCGTCTTCCCCGCGTACGACCAGATCGTCACCCAGCTCGCGAAGATGCACGCCCGCGCGCTCGGCAAGATCAAGATGCCGGTCGTCGTCCGGATCCCGTACGGCGGCGGCATCGGCGCCGTCGAGCACCACTCCGAGTCGCCCGAGGCGCTGTTCGCGCACGTGGCGGGGCTGAAGATCGTCTCCCCGTCGACGTCCGCGGACGCCTACTGGATGATGCAGCAGGCCATCCAGAGCGACGACCCGGTCATCTTCTTCGAGCCCAAGCGGCGCTACTGGGACAAGAGCGAGGTCGACACCGAGGCCATCCCCGGCCCGCTGCACAAGGCGCGGGTCACCCGGACCGGCACGGATCTGACGCTCGCGGCGTACGGCCCGATGGTGAAGGTGTGCCTGGAGGCCGCGGACGCCGCCGCCGAGGAGGGCAAGTCGGTGGAGGTCCTGGACCTGCGCTCGGTGTCCCCGATCGACTTCGACACGATCCAGACGTCCGTGGAGAAGACGCGCCGGCTGGTCGTGGTCCACGAGGCGCCGGTGTTCTTCGGCTCCGGCGCGGAGATCGCCGCCCGGATCACCGAGCGGTCCTTCTACCACCTGGAGGCTCCGGTGCTGCGGGTCGGCGGATTCCACGCCCCGTATCCGCCGGCGCGCCTGGAGGAGGAGTACCTTCCGGGCCTGGACCGGGTGCTCGACGCCGTCGACCGCTCGCTCGCGTACTGAGGAGTGCCGTGACCATGACCGCAGACACTTCTGCCCGCTACCGGGAGTTCAAGATGCCCGACGTGGGCGAGGGACTCACCGAGGCCGAGATCCTCAAGTGGTACGTACAGCCCGGCGACACCGTCACCGACGGCCAGGTGGTGTGCGAGGTGGAGACGGCGAAGGCGGCCGTCGAACTGCCCATCCCCTACGACGGGGTGGTGCACGCGCTGCGCTTCGCGGAGGGCACGACGGTCGACGTCGGCGCCTCGATCATCACGGTCGACGTGGCGCCGGGGAGCGACGACGGGGCGGCGCCCGCTGCCGCTGACACCGCCGCTCCCGCTCCCGCTCCCGCTGTCGCCGAGCCCGTCGCCGAGGACGCCGAGCCGAAGGGGCGCCAGCCGGTGCTCGTCGGCTACGGCGTCTCGGAGGCGTCCACGAAGCGGCGCCCGCGCCGGGGGGCCGCTCCGGCGGCTGCTGTTCCCGAGCAGGGCGCGGCCGTCCCGGCGGCGTCGGCCGGCGCGGCGATCCAGGCGGAGATGAACGGCCACCGGCCGGTCGCCGCCGAGGGGCTCGCGCGTCCACTGGCGAAGCCGCCGGTACGCAAGCTCGCCAAGGACCTCGGCGTGGACCTGGCGACGATCACGCCGACGGGCCCGGACGGGATCATCACCCGCGAGGACGTGCACGCGGCGGTCTCCGCGCCGCAGGCGCCCGCCGCCGTATCGGCTCCGGCTCCGGTTTCCGCACCGTCCGCCGCACCCGGCACGGCGGTTGCCGGCCGGGAGACCCGTATCCCCGTGAAGGGCGTACGGAAGGCGACGGCGGCGGCGATGGTGGGCAGCGCGTTCAGCGCGCCGCACGTCACGGAGTTCGTGACGGTCGACGTGACCCGCACGATGCGCCTGGTGGACGAGCTCAAGTCCGACAAGGACATGGCGGGCGTACGGGTCAACCCGCTGCTGCTCATCGCCAAGGCGCTGCTGGTGGCCATCAAGCGCAACCCCGAGATCAACGCCACCTGGGACGAGGCCGCACAGGAGATCGTGGTCAAGCACTACGTGAACCTCGGCATCGCGGCGGCGACCCCGCGCGGCCTGCTCGTGCCGAACATCAAGGACGCGCACGACAAGACCCTGCCCCAACTCGCCCAGTCCCTGGGCGAACTGGTGTCCACGGCCCGCGAGGGCAAGACGACCCCGGGGGCTATGCAGGGCGGCACGGTGACCATCACCAACGTCGGCGTCTTCGGCGTCGACACGGGTACGCCGATCCTCAACCCGGGCGAGTCCGCGATCCTGGCGGTCGGCGCGATCAAGCTCCAGCCGTGGGTCCACAAGGGCAAGGTGAAGCCCCGTCAGGTCACCACCCTGGCACTGTCGTTCGACCACCGCCTGGTCGACGGCGAACTGGGCTCCAGGGTCCTCGCGGACACGGCGGCGGTCCTGGAACAGCCGAAACGGCTGATCACCTGGGGCTGACGTCTTCACTGAACCCCCAAGGGCCGCAACCCCGCGAGGAGTTGCGGCCCTTGGGGGTTGGTGCGGGCTTCATTTCCCTCCGCTCACGGAACGCGACTGATATACCTCATTGAGTGACGGAGCTGACGGAACCGACCGAACTGAACGACGGCTACGGGCGGTTGCTCGCCGACTTGACGACGTCCGGCGCGCTGGCGGACGACTGGCGGGGCGCGTTCGAGCGCGCCCCGCGTGCGGCGTTCGTGCCGGAGGCCGTATGGGTGCGGGAGGAAGGGGCGCCGGGCGGCCGTCGGCGGGTTGTCCGGTCGGCCGAGCCCGAGCGGTGGCGGGCACTGGTCGACGCCGACGACGTGGTCGTCACGCAGGTGGACGACGGAGCCGACGGCGGTCGGGGCGTCGCCACGTCGTCCACTTCCCAGCCCACGCTGGTGGCTTCGATGCTCCGGCATCTCGACGTCACCGACGGCGCCCGGGTCCTCGACATCGGCACGGGCACGGGCTGGACAAGTGCGCTGCTGGCGGCCCGACTCGGCGGCGAGGCCGTGACGACGGTGGAGATCGATCCCCGCATCTCGGCGCGGGCCGCGACCCGTCTGGCGGCGGCCGGTCTGATGCCCGGACGTCTGGTCGTCGGCGACGGGCTGGCGGGCCGGCCGGAAGGAGCGCCGTACGACCACGTCCACTCGACGGCGGCGGTACGCCACGTGCCCCGCGCCTGGCTGGACCAGACCCGCCCCGGCGGCACGATCGTCACGCCGTGGGGAACGCCGTACGCCAACGTGGGCCTGCTGCGGCTGGTGACGGGCCGGCCCGGCGGCCCTTCGTACGGCCGCTTCGTGGGCAACGCCGGCTTCATGTGGATGCGCGCGCAGCGCCCGCACGACGCCGTGCTGTTCCCCTCCACGGAGCCCGACGTGTGCGGTCCGTCCGCGATCAACCCGGAACTGGCCCTGTGGAACGTGGACGTGGCCTTCACGATCGGCCTCCGCGTCCCGGACACGAGCTACGTCCACATCCACGACACCCCGGACCCGTCGGCGACCTACCGCATCGTCCTCTCGGACGGCGAGGGCTCCTGGGCGTCGGCCCGCTACGAGGCATGGGACGCCCCCGACGCGGTCCGCCAGTGGGGCCCGCGTCGCCTCTGGGACGAGATCACGATGGCCCGACGCTGGTGGGAGGAACAGGGCTGCCCCGAACTGACCCGCTTCGGCCTGACGCTGACCCCCGACGACCGCCAGGAACTCTGGCTGAACACCCCCGACCACCCGGCCACACCGGAGAACTGACGACACCGGAGCCGCCGACGGCGGGCGCCTCGTCGCCCCACCCCGCCCGCAGGTGTTCTCGCAGTCGCGGTGGCGCGTTGACGCTGCGGACGGTCAGCTCGCACCGGTGACCCCCTCCAGGCAGCGAGGGGTCGACGCGGTACGTCACCGAGGCCGGCCGGCCCCCGCGGCCGGACCTCGCCGAGGAGTCGGCACGGAGGTGACCGTGGGCTTCGAGCAGGGCGAGGGCCGGTTCGACCTTGGCGACCGTGCGGAAGTGACGGGACGCGGCGACCGCGTCGCGGCGCCTGAACATGGCGCGCCAGGCGCTGTCCGCCTTCGGACGGCGGCAGCCGGCCGAGAATCACGGGGTGACGCCAGTCGCCGGGGCAGCGCCGATCAGGCCGAAGACCCCCAGGGTGTGGTGACTTCCACGAAGCCGCTCGTGCCGACCTCGGCGTCCTCGGCGGCGTCACCGGCGAGAAGTCCCCCGGGCGGAACTCGCAGCTGTCTGCTGCCCGACGCGAAGGGGGGCTCATATCATCACGCTCGCGCGCTCGCCGCCGTGGCCCATCCTCTGGCCAGGCAGAAGCACCAAAGAGCCACAGCCGGTACGCTGTACCCGCTCCGCTGCTGGTCGGGCGGGGCGTGGGTGGGTTGCCCGAGCGGCCTAAGGGAACGGTCTTGAAAACCGTCGTGGCAGCGATGTCACCGTGGGTTCAAATCCCACACCCACCGCAGCATCACGGCAGGTCGGCGCATCAGCAGGTCGAAGGGCGGGTCCCCGAATCGGGGACCCGCCCTTCGACCTGTGGTCGGTGCCGGCGACCGGGAGCCGACCGTCCCGTCGTCGTCAGCTCATCAGCTGCTTCGCAGCAGGCGTGCCGCGGTCTCGGTGGGTGTCTCGTCGCCCGTGTAGAGCGTGCGGGTCGCGATCCGTTCCGTGGTGTGGTCGTCGAGCCACTGGGCCAGGAAGTCGTGGCCGTCGATGAGCCAGGAGTGGCCCTTGGTCGCCCAGCAGCGTTCGCGTAGGACGGCCAGTGAGGTCTCGCGGTCGGGCGAGGGCAGGAGGCGGACCACGTTCGGGCAACGGCGCAGCGTGGTCCGGACGGTGGCCGTGTGCCGGTGGTCCGTGTAGGTGGTGTGGCCCGCGCCCAGGGCGAGTACCGCGTCCGGGTGGTCGGTGGTGGCGCGGGCCACAGCGTGGGCGCGGGCCGGTTCCCACTCCGCCTCCGCCGTGAGGCGGCCGACCGCGGTGATGCGGTCGCGGAGCCGGGTGAGGCTCCAGCCCGCCTCCGCGTAGTACTCCTCTCCCGTGGCGTCCAGGTCGACGAACGGTCGTCCCGTCCGCGCCGCGATCTCGTGGCCGATGGTGGTCTTTCCCGCGCCGGCCGGGCCGGTGAGGACCATCCACGGTGTGCGGGCGGTGGTGGGCCGGGGCCGGGGCATGTTGTCGCCGTGTTTCTCGGGTCGGGGCCGGGTCGTCCGAAATGGGGCTCACTGTACGGGAGTTGAGCGCGCTACCAGTCGGTATGTCCTTGTTTCGGGAAAACCGGTCGAGTTATAGAGAGATGGTCATACTCTGAGCGCCTGCCGGGCCCTTTGGGGGGTGCCCGGGAACGATCAGAGGACGTACATGCGCTACTCCCGCACACTTTCCACCGTCGTCGCTTCGGCCGCGGTGGTCACCGGAACGGTTCTGCTTCCGGCACAGGCCCAGGCCGCCGGGTCGGTTCATCTGTACAAGGTCTACTACGACAGCCCCGGCACCGACAGCCGCTCCAACGCCAGTCTCAACGGTGAGTACATCCAGATCCGCAACACCACCACCAGCACGGTCAGCCTCACGGGCTGGACGGTGACCGACTCGGCGAACCACCGCTACACGTTCGGCAGTTACTCCCTCGGCCGCGGCAAGACCGTGACCGTACGCACCGGTTCGGGCACCAACTCCGCGACCACCCGCTACCAGGGGCGGGGCGCGTACGTCTGGAACAACGACCGGGACGTGGCCACGCTCAAGAAATCGACCGGTACCCAGGTGGACACCTGCTCGTACAACTCGACCCGCGTCGACTACAAGATGTGCTGACCGGCCCGTAGTGACGTAGTGCGTTTACGCCCGTACCGCCCGTACCGCACATAGCCAATGACCGTCGGCGCGTCGGGCATCGATGTGCGGCAGTCCCAACGCGCAGAGCGGGACGGGCGGGGGGACAGACGGGGGCGTACGCCGGAGCGGAGCGTTGCGGCGTACGCCCCCCTCGGCGTATCTGCGGGGCTCCCTACGCGCGCGGTGGGGTCGTCAGGCGGGCCGCGGAGGCGATCGTCGTGCGCGCCTCGTGTTCGGTGAGGCCCGTCCGTACGGCGGCGTCGACCAGTTTCTCCGCGAGCGAGTCGCCGAAGCCGTGCTCGTACGCCCGGCAGGCCGCCCAGAACAGCCGGGTGTTGCGCTGGCCCGCGTGCGCGGCGAGGACGAACTGCACCAGGCCGTGGCCCTGCGCCGGGCGGCCCCGGTGGCTTCCCGGTCCTGCGGGACGGCCGCGTTCGGGGGGCGTGAGCAGGCGCAGGAGGGCGCGTGGGCAGGGCGCGGGGGTGATTCCGGCCGAGCTGGGGGCGAGGCGGTACGCGCCCCGGGCGCTGACGGAGCCGGGCCCGACGAGATAGCCGCCCGCGCCGCGTACGTCGATGCCGGGTGCCAGCCGGCTCGCCGAGTTGGGGACCGTGATCCCGGCCGGGCCGGACAGCCAGATGTGCCGGCCGCCGCTCGGGGTGAGGACGACGACGGTATCCGGCAGGGTGAACAGGTGCTGGAAGGCCAGTTGTTGGAGCGCCGCCACCGAGTCCGGCGTCGGACCGGCCACGATCGCGGGCGCGTACTCGGCCCCGTTCCCCGCCGCATCCGCGACCGGATCCCCGGCCCCGCCCCAGCTCACGTGCCCGGATCCGGACAGGGACCCGCCCCCGGACCCGAATCCGGCCCCGGACCCTGACTCGCCCCCGGACCAGCCCCCGGCTCCGCCCGTACGTTCCGTCGCGCCCGTCGTCGGTGTGACGTCCAGGTCGATGCCGATGAGGTGGTGCGGCGCGCGTCCGCAGGCGATGCCGTAACCCGTTGCCCAGGGCGCGGCGGCGAACAGCGCCCGCACGCCCGCCGGATCGGTCGTGGCGTCGTACACGCCGTGGCCGGGGCGACCGCACTCGCCGCGGCAGGGATGGCCGCCAGGGCCCGCCCCCGCCCCGGCCCCCGCACCGACGTCGGCGCCCGCCCCGACTCCCGGCTCGCCCCGGTGCGGTGAGCGGAGGGCGGGGAGCTTGTTCGGGGACAGCGGGATGACGGGGAACCCGCTCTCAGCTGCGGAAAGGGCGTATGTGAGGGCCAGGGTTGTCGTGTGCCGGGCAGTGGTGGCCATGGGTCTATGTTCGCACTTACGTTCGAATAAAGGCAGTGGGAAAGATTGGCCGAAAGTGTGCCGAAACGCTTCACCCCTTGGGGTGGCGGGGCGGTGGCGAGGTCCGTACGGCTGGATACCTGACGAACTGGCCTGTTGATGTCATGTAGGTGGTTTATCGACATGTCCTCACGCTTGCGAGGGAATCGCCCCCTCAGGGCTGGTTCGCCGGAGATTCGGTGGGCAATTCTTGTTCCGCGACGTCGAGCACAACGTCGGGGCGGTCGGCCAACTGCTCCGCCGAAGGCCGTACTTCTCGTTCAGCGATAAGCGATAAGCGATCAGCAGCTCTCGTTCCTGGAGGAACTGACATGGCAAGCTTCCGTACCGCCCGCGTCTTCGCCGCCGTCGCCGCTCTGCCTCTTGCCGTGGCGCTATTCACCGGCTCGGCGTCGGCCGACGACTTCGCGGACGACGGATCGAACGTCGGCGTCGCCGCGATCGTCGGCAGCGGTGTGGGTGGCGACAACTCCGGCAATTCCACCACCACTCAGCAGGTGGCGACCGGTCCCGGCGCGTCCAACCACAACAGCACGGCCAATGTGAACGACTCCGGATTCACGGCGATCGACCAGTCCGACGACGACATCGCGGTGAACTTCGTCGATCTCTTCTGATACGCGGCCCGACGGGGGGATCCGATCGAGGGGTGAATAGCGTTCCGCGCGACGGCAGTTCGGGGCTGCCGCGCGGAACGTCAGCACACTCGGGCCTCGCGGCCTCGCGGCCTCCGCTTCCGGCGCCGATGCCGGGGGCTGCGCGGCCCGTGCCGACGGCACGGGGGAGGGGACGGCCGGCGCCCGGCCCGCCGCTCGTCGGCGGGGCACCGGGCCCGACCGCCGTGCCGGTCTCCGCCGTCGTGCACGCGGCGCCATGCCGCTCCGTCCCATCAAGGTGTACGGCTCCGAACACCCCCGCCCTCCCGTGGCGCGGCCCGCCCCGTTCCCACCTGCGGGAGCGACCGGTCCACCGGGTCCACCTCGTTCCACCCAGCGTCCTTACGACCGCCACCTCTCTCCGCACGACCGCGACCTCCGTCCGCCCTCCACCGCCCGCCGTCGAGCGGCGACCCACCTACCCACGGCTCCCGCCCGTCCGCGCGACGCCGTCGACGATCGGCGGCGGCCACCTCTCTCCGCACGACCGCGACCTCCGTCCACCCTCCACCCTCCGCCCACCGCCGTCCGCCGTCCGCCATCCGCCGTCGAGCAGCGACCACCCGCCCCGGGGGCCGACCCTGACGAGAAACCTCTGTTCCTCCATCTTCAGGAGGTGGAGCCACCACCACTTCTACTCCCTGAGGCGGACGTGGCTTCGGGACCTGGGGCCGATCCCCCGACCTGGGCCCGCTCCTAGCGTGGAGCCATGACCACGCCTGTCTGCACGAGCGCCTCCAAGGCCGCCTCGTATCCGCCGTATCACCCGAACTCGTACCCACCGGCGCACCCACCCGCGCCGTACAAGTCCTTCTCGTCGTACGTACGGGCGCGGGGGCCCGTGCTGCTGCGGACCGCGCGCTCGCTCACCGCCAATCCGAGCGACGCCGAGGACCTCCTCCAGACCGCCCTCACCAAGACGTATGTCGCCTGGGACCGGATCGAGGACCATCGCGCCCTCGACGGGTACGTCCGCCGGGCGCTCGTCAACACCCGGACCTCGCAGTGGCGCAAGCGCAAGGTGGACGAGTTCGCCTGCGACGAGCTGCCCGAGCCGGCCGGTCTGCCCGCGCCCGACCCCGCCGAGGAGCGGGTCCTCCACGACGCCATGTGGCGCGCGGTGATGAAGCTGCCCGACCGGCAGCGGGCGATGGTCGTCCTCCGGTACTACGAGGACCTGAGCGAGGTCCAGACCGCCGAGGTGCTCGGGGTGTCCGTCGGCACGGTCAAGAGCGCGGTGTCGCGCGCACTCGGGAAGCTCCGCGAGGACCCGGAGCTGGTGCCCGTCCGCTGACCCCGTCGCTCTCCGCCGACCCGGTCGGTCGGCTCCGGCGGCCGGCCCGACAAGCCGCTCCCGCCGACCCGCAGAGCCCCGTTCGCCGACCCGCGGGCGAGGCGACGGACCGGCGGTCCGCTCCGCAGCCCGTCTTTTCTACTCCCGGGTAGTGACATACCGCGCGGTATGTGCGCAGAATCTCCGCAAACCTTTCTGCCCACGCCGCGCCGCCGTCGCTCCGCGCCGGCGCCCCGGCGCCCATCGGGAGGACGCCGTGCTGAGCACCATGCAGGACGTACCGCTGACTGTGACCCGCATCCTGCGCCACGGGATGACCATCCACGCGACGTCGCAGGTCACCACCTGGACCGGGGAGAGCGAGCCACAGCGCCGCAGTTACGCCGAGATCGGGGCACGCGCGGCGCAGCTCGCCGGCGCCCTGCGCGACGAACTCGGCGTCACGCCCGACACCCGTGTGGCAACCCTGATGTGGAACAACGCCGAGCACGTCGAGGCGTACTTCGCGATTCCCTCCATGGGAGCCGTCCTCCACACCCTCAATCTGCGCCTCCCGCCCGAGCAGTTGATCTGGATCGTCAACCACGCCGCCGACCGCGTCGTGATCGTGAACGGTTCCCTTCTGCCGCTTCTCGCGCCGCTGCTCCCCCATCTGCCGACCGTCGAGCACGTCGTCGTTACCGGCCCCGGTGACCGGAGCCTGCTCGCCGACGGTGACACCGCCGCCCAGGTGCACGAGTACGAGGACCTGATCGCGGGCCGCCCCACCGCGTACGACTGGCCCGAGCTGGACGAACGCGCCGCCGCCGCCATGTGCTACACCTCCGGCACGACGGGCGAGCCCAAGGGTGTCGTCTACTCGCACCGTTCGATCTATCTGCACTCGATGCAGGTCAACTCCGCCGAGTCGATGGGGCTGACCGACAAGGACACGACCCTCGTCGTCGTACCGCAGTTCCATGTGAACGCCTGGGGCCTGCCGCACGCCACCTTCATGTCGGGCATCAGCATGCTCATGCCCGACCGCTTCCTCCAGCCCGGACCGCTCGCCGACATGATCGAGCGCGAGAAGCCCTCGCACGCCGCCGCCGTGCCGACCATCTGGCAGGGACTGCTGGCCGAGGTCACCGCCAAACCGCGCGATCTGTCGTCGATGACCCGCGTCACCATCGGCGGCTCGGCCTGTCCGCCCGCGCTGATGGAGGCGTACGACAAGCTCGGCGTACGGCTCTGCCACGCCTGGGGCATGACGGAGACCTCGCCGCTCGGCACGACGTCCAACCCGCCCGCCGGACTCACCCCCGAGGAGGAGTGGCCGTACCGGGTCACCCAGGGCCGTTTCCCCGTCGGCGTCGAGGCCCGGCTGACCGGCCCCGGCGGCGACACGCTGCCGTGGGACAACGAGTCGGCCGGTGAGCTGGAGGTGCGCGGCCCCTGGATCGCCGCCTCCTACTACGGCGGCGCCGGCGCCGAACCGCTCAAGCCCGAGGACAAGTTCAGCGAGGACGGCTGGCTGAAGACGGGCGACGTCGGCGTCATCAGCCCGGACGGCTATCTCACCCTCACCGACCGCGCGAAGGACGTCATCAAGTCGGGCGGCGAGTGGATCTCCAGCGTGGAGCTGGAGAACGCGCTGATGGCGCACCCGGACGTCGCCGAGGCCGCCGTCGTCGCCGTGCCCGACGAGAAGTGGGGCGAACGGCCGCTGGCCACCGTCGTGCTGAAGGAGGGCGCGAGCGCCGACTACGACTCGCTGAAGACCTTCCTCGCCGGGAGGATCGCCAAGTGGCAGCTGCCGGAGCGGTGGGCGGTGGTGGACGCGGTGCCGAAGACGAGCGTCGGCAAGTTCGACAAGAAGGTGATCCGGAAGCAGTACGCGGACGGGGAGCTGGACATCACCCGGCTCTGAGACCGGGCTCCGGACGTCGCACCAACCGACCCTCGGGGAGGGTCAGTTGGTGCCGATCTTCGCGAGCAGTTCGACGATCCGGGCCTGTACGTCCTCGCTCGTGGAGCGTTCGGCGAGGAAGAGCACCGTCTCGCCGGAGGAGAGCTGCGGCAGTTCGGCGCGGTCGATGCCGGTGGAGGTGTAGACGACCAGCGGCGTCCGGTTCAACTGGCCGTTCGCCCGCAGCCAGTCGATGATGCCCGCGCGCCGGCGCCGTACCTGCATCAGGTCCATGACCACCAGGTTCGGCCGCATCTGGCTCGCCAGCGTGACCGCGTCGCTGTCCGTCCCGGCGCGCGCCACCTGCATGCCGCGGCGTTCCAGCGTCGCCGTCAGCGCGAGCGCGATCTCCTCGCTCTCCTCGATCAACAGCACGCGCGACGGGTGCTGTTCGCTGTCGCGCGGGGCCAGGGCCTTGAGGAGTACGGCGGGGTCGGCGCCGTACGCCTCCTCGCGCGTCGCCTGCCCGAGCCCGGCCGTCACCAGAACCGGCACCTCGGCCGCGACGGCGGCCTGGCGCAGCGACTGGAGTGCGGTACGGGTGATCGGGCCGGTCAGCGGGTCCACGAACAGTGCCGCGGGGAAGGCGGCGATCTGCGCGTCGACCTCCTCGCGGGAGTGCACGATCACCGGACGGTAGCCGCGGTCGCTCAGGGCCTGCTGGGTGGAGACGTCGGGGGCGGGCCAGACCAGCAGCCGGCGCGGGTTGTCCAGCGGCTCGGGGGGCAGTTCGTCGTCGACGGGCCGGGGCTGGGGGCGGTTGGCGACCTCGACCGCGCCGCCGGGCCCGTCCAGCGGCTGAGGTCCTTCGGCGCCGTCGTCCGGGGCCCCTATGGCGTAGGCGCGGCCCTCGGAGTGGGGGCCGTGGCCGAGTGAGCCGCCCTGGCCGCCGTGGGAAGGACCGGACGGGCCGGACGGACCGTTGGGGGGTGCGGGGGCGGTGCCACCGGGGGCGGGCGCGGAGCCCGTACCCGCTCCGGCGCGACCGTCGGCGCGTACGCCGGTACGGGCATCGGCGTGCGCCTCGGACCTGGTGTCGGGGGTGGCGTCGTCCGGCTCCTGCGGTGCGGACAGCCTGCGCCGGCGGCCCGCGCCGAGCGTCTGGTTCTGCTGCTTGGTGATCTGCTGCGAGAAGGGCACGCCCTGCCCGAGCGTCCGGACACTGAACGCCCGTCCCTGCGTGGAGTCCGCCGGAACCGGCTCCTCCTCCGGCATCGGCTGGGCCGGGGGCAGCGGCTGCGCCACGCGGGCCTCGCCCGGCCCGCTCCCGGCGGCCGTACCGGCGACACCGGCCGCACCTTCCGCACCGGCCGTCTCCGGGGCGGAGCCTCCGCCGTCCTGGGCGTGCTCCGGCGCGTTCGCGTGTCCGCCCGCATGGGCGGCGTGGGCGTGCGGGTTCGCGTGTCCGTTCTCGGCCTGCGGTACGGCTCCGGGCACCGGCCACGACGGCTGGGCACCGGGAGTGCCGACCACTCCGGTCGCGTCCGGCATCACGCCGACCGCCGAGGCCGTCGGCATGGCGGGCGCCCAGCTGTTGGGGTCCACGGGGGCGGAGGGGGCGGGCATGCCGCCCGGGGCCTCCGGCGTGAGCGCCCGGCGCGGGGGACCGGCGTGCGCCGGAGCGCTCGTACCGGCACGGCGCTGGTCCGTCGCCGGTGCCGTGATCGGATGCGGCTTCAGCGGGGTGTGATCCGCGTGAGGGTCCGACCGTACGGACTCGTGCCGCTCCGCCGGTGAGGTGCCCTGCCCGCCCGGTCCGCCCCGGGGGCCGGGCACCGGAGCGCGGTCGGCGTCGGCGGGCGGGAGCGCGAACTGTGCGCGGGCGGGCGCGGCCTCACCGGCGGGCGCCTGCGCGGGCGCGGGCCGCTGCTGAGTAGGCGCCAGCGCACGCCGGGGCCGGCGAACGGCCGGTTGCCCTTGGGCGGGCACGGGGTGCCCCGCCTGCGGAGGCACCGGGGCCTGCGGGGCGGTGCCCGCCGAGGAGGGTCCGGAGGGCAGGGCCGGGAGGGCGTTCTGGCCGCCGTGCCGGGCCCGGCGGCCCGTACCGGCCGCCTGCTGCGCGGGGTGCGGTACGCCGCCGGGCGGCACCGCCTGGCCGAGCGCCGCGCGCCCGGTCGGGTGCGCGCCCTCGGCGGCCGTCACGACCGACCCCTCGGAAGGAACGGGCGCGACGGCGGGGGTGTTCCGGGACACGGGAGGCACCTGGGACGTGGGAGGCACAGGGGACGCGGGGGCCACCGGGGAGCCGGCCACCGCGAGTTCGGCGCCCGGTCCGGCCCCGGCTCCGGCCGCGCTCTCCGCCGGACTGGGCCGGCCGCGCCTGCGGCCCGTACCCCCGCCGGGAACACCTCCGCCGATGCTCTCGCCCGGAACCGAGCCCGCAACCGCACCCGAAGCCGAGCCCGCAATCGCACCCGAAGCCGAGCCCGGTCCCGCGCCCGTAACCGCGTCCGAACCCTGGTCCGTGCCGGATCCGTCGGAACCGCCGTTCCCTGGAGCCGCCTCCGGCCTGGCCCGCCGCCGCCCCGTCGGCTCCGCGGGCTCCTCACCCGGAGCCCCCAGGAACGCGTCCGTGGACGACCGCCGCGCCCGCCGCCGCCCGCCGCCAGGCCGGCCGGAATCGCCGGCCGCCTCGGCCACCGGCTCCTGCTGCGCGGGCGCCTGACCCTCCTCGGGCGCGGGCGGATGGAACGTGCCCGACCCCTCCCCGAGCGGTACTTCGAGCACGTACGCGCTGCCGCCCATGCCCGGCATCTCGTGCGTCTGCAACACGCCGCCGTGCGCCCGTACGATCCCGCGCACGATCGGCTCGTGCACCGGATCGCCGCCCGCGAACGGCCCGCGCACCTCGATCCGTACGACATCCCCGCGCTGCGCCGCCGCGACCACGATCGTGGAATCCACGTATCCGCCGCCCGCGACCACCCGCGTCCGGCCCGTCGAGTCGACCCCCGCCACGTCCGCCGTGAGGTGCGCGAGCGCCGTCGCCAGCCGTACCGGGTCGACCTCCGCCTCGATCGGCGGCGCGTGCACCGCGAACTGCGCCCGGCCCGGACCGATCAGCTCGATCGCGCCCTCGACACCGGCGGCAACGACCCCGTCGAGCAGCACCTTGACCTTGGTCAGCGACTCCAGGCCCTCGTCGAGCCGCTGGTAGCCGAGGACGTTGTCCACCAGCGTCGTCATCCGCGCGTAGCCCGCCGCGAGATGGTGCAGCATCTGGTTGGCCTCGGGCCACAGTTGCCCGGCCGGGTCGGCGGCGAGCGTCGACAGCTCACCGCGCAGCTCCTCCAGCGGGCCGCGCAGCGCGCCGCCCAGCACGGCCGTCAGCTGGTGATGACGGCGGGCCGTGTCGTCGTACCGCTCCGCCAGCTCCTCGATCTCGGCCGCGTAACGGTCACTGCGGTCCGCGAGTTCGGCGGTGTGCCGCTCGACGGCCTCGGCCAGCTCCGCCTCATGGCGTTCGACGGTCTCGGTCATCTGCGCCTCGTGACGCTCGACCGCCTCCTTGAGCTCCGCCGCGTGCCGCGCTGCGGTCTGCTGGGCCTCGCTGGTGTGCGCCTCGACCAGTTCCTCGTAAGGCCGCCGGTCGGTGAACGTCATCACCGCGCCGACCAGCTGCTCCCCGTCCCGTACGGGCGCGGTGGTCAGGTCGACGGGAACCTGCTTGCCGTTCTTGGCCCACAGCACCTGCCCGCGCACCCGGTGCTTGCGGCCCGACCTGAGGGTGTCGGCGAGGGGCGACTCGTCGTACGGGAACGGCTCGCCGTCCGCGCGCGAGTGCAGGATCAGCGGGTGCAGCTCCCGGCCGCCGAGATCGGTGGCCCGGAAGCCGAGGATCTGCGCGGCGGCGGGGTTCACGAGAACGACGCGGCCGTCGGTGTCCGTACCGACGACGCCCTCGGCGGCGGCCCGCAGGATCATCTCGGTCTGCCGCTGCGAACGTGCCAGCTCGGCCTCGGTGTCCACGGTCCCGGAGAGATCGCGGACGACGAGCATCAGCAATTCGTCGCCGGTGTAGTTGTGCAGGTCGTTGTACGCCTGCCGGCCGTCCTCCAGATTGGCGCTGGTGACCTCGACGGGGAACTCGGTGCCGTCGGTACGCCGCGCGACCATCCGGGTCGGCTTCGTGAGACCGCGCTCGTCGGCCGCCTCCGGGCGGCGCATCGAACCGGGGATCAGGCGCGGGTCGAACTCCGGCAGGAGATCGAGCAGACCGCGCCCGACCAGGGCCGTACCGGGAGTCTCGAAGGTTTCGAGGGCAATGGTGTTCGCGTTGACGACGGTGCCGTTGCTGTTGACGAGCACCAGCCCGTCGGGAAGCGCGTCAAGTATCGCCGCGAGGCGAGCAGCGCCTCGGGATGGCCTGCTGCTCACGACGACGCTTCCTCCCTGACCCACTGCACCTTGCGGACGGCCGGTCCCATCTTGCCCCTCGGATTCTCAGCCTGTCACTGAAGGGAGTCTAAGGGCTGGGAGCGGGGGCGGAGCAGCGGATGAGGGGGAGCTCTCACCAAGGTTGTGTACGAAGGCGGTACGCACCCCCCTGCGCACCGCGCGTGCCCCGCCCACGCCCGGCGCGCGCGCCGGGCGGCCCGCGCGTATGCCCGCTGCCCGCGCCCTGCGCTCCGGGCCCCGCGTCCCGGCGCGGTCGTGAGGACAGGGGCGGGGCGTACGCGGGCCCAGCCCCGGCCGCAGGCGTGCGCGGATCCAGCCCCAGTCACGGGCGTGCGCGGATCCAGCCCCAGGGACGGCGGGGTGTACGGGAACTCAGCCCCGGGCGGACGGGAGCACGGGGACGAGGTTCTGCCAGCGGGAGATCTCGCAGCCGTTCTTATGGCTGAAGGTCGCGTCGATGTTCCGCCCCTGCCACGTTCCGGTGATCCGGGCGGTCGCGGGCCCGCCCATCTGCATGGTGCACATCTGGCCCTCGGGCACCGGCGCGAAGGGGTCCCCGCCCTCGGCGGCGATCTCGTCCAGCCGCGCGCAGGCGGACCTGGCGTCGGCGTGCGTACCGCCGGCGGGCGCGCAGCTCAGCTCGTACGTCCCGTCGGCGCGGGCGACGCCCGTGTTGGCGACGGTCACGATCAGCCGGTCCTCCTGCTCCAGGAAGGAAGGCAGGGGCAGCGGCAGCGGAGAGGCGATCGCGGTGGGGGCGAGGGTGACGGCGGCGAGCGAGACGGCGAGGGCGGCGGTGGCGATGGCGGTGAGCGAGGGACGACGCGACACGTGAGCTCCTGACGGCAGATGATTCCGGGGGCCCGACGGTGCGCGCCCGGTATCACTAACGCCCGGGAGGCCGACTCGTTGCGCGCCGGCACGGGGCGCACGGGCGCATGAGCGCGAAGAAGTGCTTTGCCCTGCGGGCTTCCCGCCTAGTACCGTGGGCGGCGATTGGTGACACCGCACTCGGCTGTGTCATCATCTGACACGCACCACCCGCGCCCGCGCGGGTGTGCTGGAGGCGTCGCCTAGTCCGGTCTATGGCGCCGCACTGCTAATGCGGTTTGGGACTTAAATCCCATCGAGGGTTCAAATCCCTCCGCCTCCGCGCACCGATCACCGAAGCCTCGGCCACCGGCCGGGGCTTCGGCCGTTACCGACCACTGCGCCGACCGCCACTCGGGCAGCTTTCGGGAAGTTTCCGCAGCTCAGACGCGGTCCGGCCAATGGATTTCACCTGGCGCCGCAGGTCATGTAATGTTGTTCTCGCAACGGAGACGGGCCCAAAAAGCCCGGTAGCACACCAAGCACTCGTAGCTTAACGGATAGAGCATCTGACTACGGATCAGAAGGTTGCAGGTTCGAATCCTGCCGAGTGCACAGCAGGCGAGAGGCCCCGTGGAGGAATCCACGGGGCCTCCGGCGTATGCCATGACCGCAGGGCGCGGTCGCGCACCCGGGTGGCGGAGCCACTCGCCGGTGGTGTGCGGTCGGCCGGGGGTACGCCCGTGGGGATGGCGATTCCGCGAGTCAACTCCTCCAGGCGCACTGCCGACTTCGTGATTGTGTGCGCCCCACGAGCGAGGTGGCGGGTGCACGGTCCAGGCCGCGCGGCCGGCGGGCGTCTCGCCTCGTGCGCTTGCCCGTGGTCCGGCTCGAGGTGCTCAGAGCCAATGCAGTCGCAATCGGGGCGTTTTGGATATTCCCGCCAAGGTCGGCCCCGGAAGGGTCGTCGGCTCGGGTGCGTAAGGCCGGTCGGTGCGGTCTGCTCGGTCCAGGAGGAGTCCTCCCGCATCGCCGTTCAGTCCTCCGGTGGCGGCCGGGCGTCCGAAGGCCGGTCGAGCCGGCGGGGTTCGCGCGTCGGGCGCCGAGCGGTGCGGGCGTGGGCGGCCGTGCGGCTGGTTCCGTCGGATCGGAGTCCACTGCGGATCGTCGCGCCGGTCGAAGAATTCCCGGACCAAGTGCACGATCTGCCCCTATCCTTTTCGGTGACCGGCGGCGACGACACAGGGGGCGGAATGGAGCCGACCGAGGAATCTGGCGCACCAGCCTGGGGGCAGCTCAGGGCCGGGCTCACCATTGATGCCTTGCGGGAGGCGGTGGAAAAGTCCGGCTACCCTCTTCAGAGCACCATATTTCAGCTGCTTCAGCAGAATTTCAAGGTGCAGCAGGAATGGGGATTCAGGGATCGGATCTCGGGAGACATGCGATCGATCTGGTCGCCACAAGGGAACTGTCCCAGCCCGCCCCCGAAGAGTCCCGCATTCGACCGACTCTGACCGTGATGATCGAATGCAAGCAGTCGGATCTCCCGTACGTCTTCTTTTCGACCAGTTCGGCGCCCTGGCGACTGGATCTCCCCACGGTGTGCGGCCTGGGAGCCCAAGAGGTGGTCGTCACGACAGACAGCAATCCCACGTCCTGGCATTTTTCCGCCATGGAGGCCCTGGATCTCACCGGACATTCGTTTCACGGGGTCGAAGGGTTTTCGATCGTAAGCAAGTGTGCGAGGAAGGGGCCGCGCCTCGAACTCTCGGGCACCGACGCCTACAACGGCATAGTCATGCCACTCATCAGCGCCACGACTCACTTCATCGAAGCTTCGCGACCACCGTCGACCGCCCATTGGTTCGATGCCTATCTGGTCTGCGCGGTTGCCGTCGTGGACGCGCCGATGATTGTCACTACGAATGGCCCCTCCGGCCTCGAGCTCGAAGCCAGGCCATGGTGCAGGCTCTTCCGGCACGAGCCCAAGGACTACGGCGAGTTCTTAGGAGAAGTGGGAAGGCACCTCGCGGTCGACGTCGTCCACAAGGACTTCGCCGCCCAGTACTTCACCGACCACTTGCTGCCGTTCGCTGAGTACTTCTCCGCAGGGGCTTTGCGGAACAATGAAGTCCTCGCCACCGGCCAGGGGTTCATCGCAGGGCACGAGTTTGACCTCTCCGCGGGTCTCAGGGACTTCTTGCAACCCAAGTAAGTCCGAGCCGGAGCCCACACAGCCCGCCGGAGCGGCCGGCACCGTTTCGGGTTCGAGCCGACGAGGGCACGTGGGGTGGTGCTGTTCCCTCCACCGGCGTGGCTGGGGCTACGGAAAGCGGAGCTGTGCCTAACTCTCTGTCAGGAACGCGAGAGTCGCGGGCCACGGGGGGCTTTCCGGTGGAGGTTTGAGGGTGTCACGTCAGCGACAGAAACTCGGCGTACTTGCCGTCGCGGCACTGATTCTGTTGGGGCCCTCGGTCCCGTCGGCCGCTTCTGTTCCCTCGGTCGCCGGGGCGGCTTCCTGGTCGGTCGGGAAGAACGTCCAGGGGCGGGCGGCAGCCCCGGCGGTGGACGAGGATCCCGGCTTCGCGAAGCGGCGCCAGGAGGCCCAGGCGAAGGGGCTCATCGACTCGGACGGGCGGGTTCCGGGGAGTCAGCGCCTGGGGCTCCGGGCGTGGCCGCGTGATGACACGGGTTACCGCGTCCAGGAGCGGGACCTGGCGTTCCTCGGGCTGACACGGCGGCAGGTCGACTGGTGGCGCCGCTTCCAGGCGCCGCTCGGTACGACTCCGCGGCAGTTCAAGGACATGTCGTCCTCGCTGTACCGGGCCCTGTGCGGCGGCTGTGAGCGCCCGGAGGAGTACGACGTACGGCTCCAGGGTTCGTGGGCGTTCTTCTTCTCCGGGCGGCACAAGGACTTCCCGACCGAGCAGGAGCTGGCGGGACAGCCTGTGGCGCTTGAGAGGTTCCGGGAGTGGATGGGTGCCGCACCTCCCGCCGAGCGTCCGGCACGCCGTCCGTTCGACAGCCTCTACCGGCTGGGAGCGCTCGACGAGAAGGGGATGCCGGTCGGACCCAGTGACGGTGACTTCCACCTCTCGTCCGATGTGATGGTCGAAACGGCCCGGCGGAAGTGGGACGAGCTGAAGAACGCGGGGAAGCTCTCCGAGGCCGATCTCCGCACGGGGTTCTTCCACCAGAAGTACCACTTCGTGAACCGGACGGCGGTTCGGGAGGCGTTCCCGGACCTGGCTCGGTGGGCGACCGTGTGGAAGGAACGACTCGGTCGCGCCGTCGCACCGTCGGTCTTCCCCAGCGCCGGGCCTCCCGACAAGTCCCAGGTCGGCAACGGGGTGTCCACGCACTACCGGGACTCCGACTGGGTGGTGCCGTTCCCGGTACGGCGCGGCTGAGGGAACCGAGCTGAGCTGAGCTGAACTGAACCGAGCTGAGCTGAGCTGAACTGAACCGAGCTGAGCCGAACTGAACTGAACTGAGCCAGAGGCCCCGGACACAACCGTCCGGGGCCTCTGGCGTGGTGTCGAGAGGCCGGCGCCCACGTGACGGCCGTACGGCGGGGACCCGGGAGCCGGTCGGGAGTCGGCCGCGAGACCGCCGTACCGGCGAGCGGGCGGCGGAGGACAAGGGGTGGGCCCACGCGTGGGGTTGGGTCCGGGGTTGGGCCTTGGGGCCCATGCCCGGGGGGTGGTGGCCGCCATATGTTTCTCATGTCGCCAGCGAGACCGGCCAGCCGGAAGGCCGAAGAAGCGGGTGACACCAAAGACTTGAAGGAGTCGGCCGGTATCGGCCGGCCGACACATAAAGGGGAATCTCATGTCGAACGTCACGCTGAAGGCCGCCACCAACGCCAAGCTCTACGTCGGCTCCTGGGCGAACACCGCTGTCACCGCCATGAAGCGCCGCAGCGACAAGGGCCAGGGCGCGGTCGAGTACGTCGGCGTCATCGTCCTGGTCGCCCTGATCATCGCCGCCATCGTCGGCACCGGTGTGGACGAGACCATCGCCGACGGCCTGACCACCACCGTGGAAGAGATCCTCGGCGGCGGTGAGTGATCCAGCTCCACCCCCTTACGCGACAGGGCAGGCCGCATCCATCCCCGGCCAGGATGGTGGCGGACCTGCCCTTTTCGCATGAACGCGTACGGTTGTACTCCGCCGGTGACCAGCCCGGGGCGTGACCGGCGGACGATACGGCGGATACGGCAGGGGCCGCGGGTACGGCGGAGCCCGGGGACGTTGACGCCGACACACGTACTCGACCGCGGACGACGAAGTGGGGAGAGCGCCGAGTGCCTCGGGGATGGCGGTGTGCCGGGCTGCGGTGGAGCCCCGACGGGGCCGCGCTCGTGTGGCGTGACGGCGCGCGCGAGAGGATCAGCGCGCTCGCGTACGGGCGGGAGCTCGCGTTCCGGGCCATCGGCGCGCGGCACTGCGCCGGAGTGCGCGGGCTGGACTGTCCCCTCGGCCCCCTCGGCGCCTCCGTGAGCGGGCGCAGCACCGGCGGGCAGTGCCCGGACTGCGCGCGGCTCGACCGGTCGCGGTCGGTGGCCGCCGACACCGTCGCGGACGACCCCCGGCCGTACACCGTCTATCTGGCCTGGTTCGGCCCCGGCATGGTCAAGGTCGGGATCACCGCCGAGGCGCGCGGATCGGCGCGGCTCCTCGAACAGGGCGCCGTGGTGTTCACCCTCCTCGGGCGCGGCCCGCTGATGGCGGCGCGGCGGACCGAGGAGTTGCTGCGTACGGCGCTGGACGTGCCGGACCGGGTGCCGTACGCCGCGAAGCGGGCCGTACGCGCCACGCTGCCGGCGGACCCGGTCGAACGGGCGGCGGAGGTAAGGGAGTTGTACGGGCGGGCAGTCGCGCTCAGCGGCTGGCCGGAGTCGCTGGAGCGCGCGGCGCTCGAACCGGTCGACCACGTGCACGTGTTCGGGCTGGCCGGAGCCCCGCCCGCGACCGGGGTGATCGGTGAACTGGTCGACGGCGGGCGCGTCGCCGGGCGGCTGGTGGCCGCCGCCGGGCCCGATCTGCATCTGGACCGGGGCGACGGCGCGGTGCTCGTGCTGGACACCCGGCTCGTGCGCGGCTGGGAACTCGCGGCGGCGGGGGACGGTGAGGTGACCGTGCCCGTACGGGACCTGGCGGGCACCGACCCCGCCGTACAGGACGGCCTCTTCTGACCAGCCTGCCCCTTCCGACCCGCCTGCCCCTCCGTCGGGTATCTTCCGAAGTCGCTTCCAACCTCGCGCGCGCCCCCGGACCACCCCTTCCCCAGCCCCCGATGCCTCCGTCCCCGGTGCGTCAACCTCCGGGCGGCGCTGGACAGTACGTCCTCCGCCTCCGACAGTGGAGGGATGGATGATCAAGCAGCGGCGGAGATCGAGGCCGTACGGGAGTTCCGGGAACGGCTCTCGCTGCCCGGACTCATCGACGTGCACACGCACTTCATGCCCGACCGCGTCCTGCGGAAGGTGTGGGCGTACTTCGACAACGCCGGACCGCTCACCGGCAGGGAGTGGCCCATCACCTACCGGCAGGAGGAGGACCAACGCGTCGCTCTGCTGCGGGCGTTCGGCGTGCGCGCGTACACCTCGATGCTCTACCCGCACAAGCCCGGCATGGCCGACTGGCTCAACGGCTGGGCCGCCGGGTTCGCCGCCCGCACGCCCGACTGCCTCCAGACCGCGACCCTCTTCCCGGAGGAGGGCGTGGAGACCTATGTGCGCGAGGCGGTCGAAGGCGGTGCGCGGATCTTCAAGTCCCATCTCCAGGTGGGTGGTTACGACCCCAACGACAAACAGCTCGACCGCACCTGGGGGTTGCTCGCCGAAGCCGGAGTGCCGATCGTCATGCACTGCGGTTCGGGGCCGCAGCCGGGCAAGTTCACCGGGCCCGAGCACGTGGGGCGGCTGCTCGCGCGCCACCCCCGACTGCGGTTGGTCGTCGCGCACATGGGGATGCCGGAGTACACGGACTTCATGGACCTCGCGGACCGGTACGGCGGGGTACTCCTCGACACGACCATGGCGTTCACGGACTTCAGCGAGGGACTCGCGCCCTTCCCGCCCGGCCCGGAGGCCAGGGCCCGGCTCGCGGACCTGGGGGACCGGATCCTGCTCGGCTCGGACTTCCCCAACATCCCCTATCCGTACCTCCACCAGCTGGAGGTCCTCGACGGGCTCGGACTCGGCGACGACTGGACGCGCGCGGTCTGTTACGGGAACGGTGTCCGCCTCTTCGGTCTGGACACCCCCCGGCCCCAGTGATGAACTGGTGTGCTGTTCAAGGGCGTTGGCAGGGCGTTGGCAGCGCACGCGCGACGGCCACCAGGAGCGGAGAGACCCGGGAGGGGAGCGTGACGTCGTGAAGCGGATGCCCCAGCCGCCCGCCCGGAGAATCCGGGAGTCCGGGCGGCGGGTTCCGAGAGGAACGAGATGTCCCGTACGGACAAGACGAAGCCGCCGTGGGTCCGCCACGCGGAGCACCACCCCCTGCCTGCCCACGACCACCGCCACGGCCCCTGCGACCTGCCGCCCGCGCCGGTACGGGAGGCCCCGGACACCCGCTGCCGATGGGCCCGGACACTGCTGACCCTGATCGGTCGCCCCTGCTGCGCCGGATGCAAGGTGCGCTCCCATGTCAGGGAACGGCAGGAGTGGGCGAAGGCCGGCAACCGCAAGCAGCGGTACGCGGGCCGGCGTGAGGCCCGCCGTCTCGCCGCTGCCGAGTGGGCCGGGGAGGCCGACGGCCGGTAGAGGAACCCGTCCGGCGGATCGTCGCGGACGCGGGGCGCGTTCTCAGGCAATTCACAGGAAGTGGCAAGGCCGCTCTCAGAGGCGTTCGCCACTGTGGGCACCATGACCCTCACCTCGCCCCACACCGCGCCCCACACCGCGCCCCGCACCGCGTCCCGCCGGCGCACCGAGACGCTCAGGCCGGACGGGAACCCCGTCCGGGTCCTCGTCGTGGACGGCGAGGCCACACTCGCCGAGCTGATGTCCATGACCCTGCGCCACGAGGGGTGGGAGGTCCGCAGCGCGTCCGACGCCGCGGGCGCCCTGCGCGCGGCGCGGGACTTCGGGCCCGACGCGGTCGTCCTGGACACGGCGCTGCCCGACATGGACGCCCTGACCGTCCTCGGGCGGCTGCGCGCCGAACTGCCCCGCGTACCCGTCCTGTTCCTCGCCGCCAAGGACGGCGCGGGGGAACGGATCGCCGGGCTCACGGCGGGCGGCGACGACTGCGTCACCAAACCCTTCGGCCTGGAGGAGGTCGCGGGGCGGCTGCGCGCGCTCGTACGGCGCTCCGGAACGGCCCTCGTACGAGGCGGCGGCAGCGGTGAACCGCTGCTGGTCGTGGGCGACTTGACGCTCGACGAGGAGAGCCGCGAGGTCCGGCGGGCCGGGCGGTCCATCCGTCTCACGGCGACGGAGTTCGACCTGCTGCGCTACCTGATGCGCAATCCGCGCCGTGTGCTGAGCAAGGCCCAGATCCTGGACCGGGTGTGGTCGTACGACTTCGGCGGCCAGGCGAACATCGTGGAGCTGTACATCTCCTACCTGCGGCGGAAGATCGACGTGGGCCGCCCCCCGATGATCCACACCCGGCGGGGAGCGGGATATCTGATCCGGCCGGGCGAACAGCCCTGACCGAACTGCCGGTTCCCCGCGCGCGTATCCCCACGGGTGCGGCGGGTCCTCGCCACCGCCGCCCCCTGCCGAGAAGCGGCGTCGGACCCCGCGAGAAAGGGAACCCCGCGAGAAAGAGACCCCGCGCGAACGGGACCCCGCGCGAACAGGACTTCCGCGAACGGGACTTCACATGAACGGGACTGCACGTGCGCGCTCGAACCCCTCGTCGCGGGCATCGAGTCGATGCGGGCGCGGGTCCCCACCGGCGATCCGGGCGACGATGCAGGCGCGGCCCGGCGGCCCGGCGGCCCGGCGGACCTGCGGCGCACCCGCCGGACGAGCCACCCGCCGGGTTGCTCCGGACGAGCCACCCGCCCCGCTGCTCCGGAGGAGCCACCCGCCCCGCTGCTCCGGAGGAGCCGGCTGCCCCCGCTACTCCGGCGGAGCCAGCCGCGCCGGGAAGCCGCCCGTCGCGATCGGGCTCCACCGCTCCGGTGTGAGCCGGATGAGCGACTTCCCCTGCCGCACCATCGCCTCGCGGTACTCGTCCCAGTCCGGGTGCTCCCCCGAGATGTTGCGGAAGTACTCGACCAGCGGCTCCACCGACTCCGGCACGTCCAGCACCTCCGCCGTGCCGTCGATCTGCACCCACGGCCCGTCCCAGGTGTCCGACAGGACGATCACACTGGCGCGCGGATCCCGCTTCGCGTTGCGGGTCTTGGCGCGCTCCGGGTAGGTGGAGACGACGATCCGCCCCGAGTCGTCGACGCCGCAGGTCAGCGGCGAGCCCTGGGGGCGGCCGTCGGCCCGGGTGGTCAGCAGGATCGCCCGGTGTCTGGGGCGGACGAACTCCAGCAACTCGTCGAGCGCCACGGTGGTGTTGGTCGCGATGTTGGGTGCCATGCCCGGCAGCCTACGACTGGTCGGGGGCCGGGGGAGCGACCTCCCGTACCGCCTGAATGTCGAGTTCCACGCGCAGCGTCGTACCGATCGCCGTCATCCCCGCCCGTACCACCTGGTTGTAGTACATCGCGAAGTCGTCCCGCCTCAGCTCGGTCGTCGCCCGGAAGGCCGTCCGTACGCCGCCCCACGGGTCGGGACCGGTGCCGAGGTACGACAGGTCCAGCGCCACCTCGCGTACGACTCCGTGCAGCGCCAGCTCACCCCGTACCGTCCAGCGGTCCGGACCGGAGCGCACGACGCCCGTGCTGCGGTAGGTGATCTCCGGGAACCGCTCCACGTCCAGGAAGTCCGGCGACCTGAGGTGCTTGTCCCGGGTGTCGTTCACCGTGTCGATGCTCGACGCCGCGATGATCGCGTCCACCCGCGACCGCTCCGGGTCCGCCGCGACCTCGATCCGGCCGCCGAACTCGGTGAAGCGGCCCCGCACGCTGGAGATCCCGAGGTGCTGGGCGATCGTCGCCACCGACGAGTGCGCGGGGTCGATGGTCCACACGCCGGGCGGCGGCAGTTCGGCACCGGCCTGCCGGGTCAGGACGACCGTCCCGGCGTCGGCGACCCCGCCCCCGGTGACGAACGCGGTCGAGGCGGCGGGCGCGTAGCCGGCGGCCGTGACGATCACGGTGTACGGCCCCGGTACCAGCGCCACCTCGGCGGACACCGCCCCGTCCGCGTCGACGTCGGCGCGCGCCACCTGCCGGCCGGTCCGGTCGGTCAGGGTGACGGCGGCGTGCTGGACGGCCCAGCCCTCCGGGGTCCGTACCTGTGCGCGAAGTCCCATCCCGTTTCTCTCTCCTCGTTCGCTGTTGTCCGGACCAAGAGGTGGGCCCCGGCGTGGTCGCGGCAAGCCGTCCCCAGGCTGCCGCCCCCGCACCGGGGCCCTCTCCACCGGACCGGGCGCGCCTCCGCTGGGGACGCGCCCCGCCCGGGGGCTTTGCTCGCGTACATCGACGGCGTGCCGGTGCCGGTCGTCGCACCGGATGCGCCTGCCGTACCGGCCTGCCGGTGGTTTCCGCCTGCCGGTGGTTTCCGCCTGCCGGTGGTTTCCGCCTGTCGGCGGTTCCCGCCTGCCGGTGGTCCCGGCCCGTCGGCGGTTTCCCGCCGAACTAGTCGCCGGTGTGCGCGAGTTCGATGTCGTGGCCGTCGATTCCGCGCCCGGCCACGGTCAGGGCACCGGCCACCGGCGGGTAGCCGGTCGCGATGACCGTGTACTCGCCCGTGTCCAGGTCGGCGAAACCGTACGCCCCGTCGTCGCCGGTCGTCGCCGTCGCGACCACGTTCCCCGCCGCGTCCAGCAGCGTGACACGCGCGTCCGGCAGCGGGCGCCGGTCGGCACCCGCCCGGACCGTGCCCTGGACGAGCGCGCCCGCCCGCAGCACGGCCTCGACGCGGGCCACGCCCTGCGCGGCGATCTCGACCGGCAGCGCCAGCGGCCGGAAACCGGCCGCGTTCACGGCGACGGTCACCGAGCCGGGCGGCAGCTGCGCGAAGGCGAACTCGCCGCCGTCGGCCGACTTGCCGGTCGCCAGCACGTCCCCGCGTACGTCGGTCACGATGACCAGTGCGCCCTCGACAGGCGTGTCGCCCTCGGCGCCGCGCACGGAGCCGGTGAGGCCGCTCGTACCGGCGAGCAGGACGTCGTACGCCAGCGGTCGCTCGCCCACCGCCACCGTGGTGGCCTGCGGCTGGAAACCGTCCGCCGAGGCGATCAGGACGTACGAACCCGGCTCCGGCGCGTCCACCGCGTAGCCGCCCTGTTCGTCGGCGACCGTACGGCCCAACTGGCGGCCCGCCGGGGAGATGAGCGTGACGGCGGCCCGGGGCACGGTCCCGCCCTCGCCACCGCGTACGACGCCGTGGACCACGGGGCCCACGAGGGTCGCGGCGGCGGGCACGGTCTCCGGCGGCGTGGTCTCCGTCGGCGCGCCGGGCCCGGCCGTGGCGGTGGCCGGCGCATCGGGATCCGTGCCCGCCTCCGTCCACGTCGTCTCCGTCCACGTCCCCGCACCCGCGTCCATGACCACTCCGGCGTCCATGTGCGCCGCGACCGGTTCGGCGACCGGTGCGCCCTCCGGGCTCTCCGCGCCGTTCTCCGCGCCGTTCTCCGTGTCGCTCGCCGCCGTGTCACCGGCGGCGCGCGTCTTCAGCGCGACCTCCTTGATGAACAGGGTGATCAGCAGGGCGAGCAGCGCGGCCGGAGCCGAGAAGAGGAAGACATCGGCGACACCGTGCCCGTATGCCGCCTCCACGACGGTCCGCATCGGGCCGGGCAGCGCGTCCAGGTTCGGGATGCCCCCGCCGCCTGTACCGGCGTGACCGGCCGCGGCGGCCTCGGGGCCGAGGTCGGCCAGCCCGTCCGTGACGTACGAGGCGACCCGGTTGCCCAGCACCGCGCCCAGCGCCGAGACGCCGATGGCGCCGCCGAGGGAGCGGAAGAAGGTGACGACGGAACTCGCGGCGCCCAGGTCCTTCGGGGAGACCTGGTTCTGCGTGCACAGGACCAGGTTCTGCATCATCATGCCGACGCCGAGGCCCATGACCGCCATGTAGGCCGCGATGTGCCAGTACGCGGTGTCGTACCGGATGGTGCCCAGCAGTCCGAGACCGGCCGTCACCAGCACACCACCGCTGACCAGCCACGCCTTCCAGCGCCCGGTCCTGGTGATGACGAGACCCGACACGGTCGAGGAGAGGAAGAGTCCACCGATCATCGGGATCGTCATGACGCCGGACATGGTCGGCGACTTGTCCCGCGCGAGCTGGAAGTACTGGCTGAAGAAGACGGTGCCCGCGAACATCGCGATGCCGACGAACAGCGACGCCAGCGAGGCGAGGGTGATCGTGCGGTTGCGGAAGAGGCGGAGCGGGATGATCGGCTCGGCGGCCCGCGACTCGGTGAGGAGAAAGAGCCCGCCGAGTGCGACGGTGCCGGCGAGCATCGTGTACGTCTGCCAGGACGCCCAGTCGTACTTGTCACCGGCGAAGGTGACCCAGAGCAGCAGCAGCGAGACGGCCGCGCTGATGAGGAACGCGCCCGTCCAGTCGATGGTGACCTTGCGCTTGACGACCGGGAGCTTGAGGGTCTTCTGGAGGACGAGCAGCGCGACGATCGCGAAGGGCACGCCGACGTAGAAGCACCAGCGCCAGCCGAGCCACGAGGTGTCGGTGATGACACCGCCGATGAGCGGGCCGCCGACGGTGGCGACGGCGAAGGTCGCGCCGAGATAGCCGCTGTAGCGCCCGCGCTCACGCGGGGCGATCATCGCGGCCATGATGATCTGGGCGAGGGCGGTGAGACCGCCGACGCCGATGCCCTGGACGACGCGGAAGACGATCAGCGTGCCCGCGTTCTGGGACAGTCCGGCCGCCGCCGAGGCGACCACATAGAGGGTCAGGGCTATCTGGACCAGCAGCTTCTTGCTGAACAGGTCCGCGAGCTTGCCCCAGAGGGGAGTGGTCGCCGTCATCGCGAGGAGCGAGGCGGTCACCACCCAGGTGTACGCGCTCTGGCCGCCGCCGAGGTCGGAGATGATCTCGGGCAGGGCGTTGGTGACGACCGTCGAGGAGAGGATCGCCACGAACATGCCGAGCAGCAGGCCGGAGAGCGCCTCCATGATCTGGCGGTGGGTCATCGGCGTGCCGGGTGCCGCCTCGGTGGCGGGGGTGCCGCCGCCGTGCTTGGCGTGGCCGCCCCGTACACCCGTTGGTGTGGTGGTCGTAGCCATGGAAGTCCTTGTCTTGCGTGGTGTGGCTGGTGTCGGGGTCGGCGTCGGGGTCCGGTCCTTCGGATCCGGTCCCGACTCTTCGGTCCCGGTCCTTCGGTCCCGGTCCGGGTGTCGGCGGCCGGGTGCCGGTCGGCGGAGGTCGGCCGCCTCGGGGTCAGCGGCCGGGCCGGCAGTCGGCGAAGTCGCTCCGCAGGCGGGCCAGCATGGTGTTGAGCCGGCCGACCTCGTCGTCGGTCCAGTCGGACAGCGCGCGGGCGAAGATGTCGGTCGTCCGGCGCGCGAGTTCGTCGAGCAGCTCCCGGCCCTCGGGGGTGAGCCGGAGTATGCGCGAGCGCCGGTCGGCGAGATCGGGCGCGCGCTCTATCCAGCCGCGTTCCGCCGTGTGGGCCACATGTCTGCTGGTGACGGACATGTCCACGGCCAGCAGCTCGGCGAGACGGCTCGTGCGCATCTCGCCGTGCCGCTCCAGCAGGGTCAGTACGGCGGCGGAGCCGCTCGGACAGTCGGGCGGCAGGAGCCGGGAGAGCCCCCGTTTCACCGCGCCGATGGCACTGAGCTGGCGGGCCAGTTCCGCGTACTGACTCTGGGCGGCCATGACCCCTCCGAGAAGACCCCGCGCACCCGTGGCGCTATGTCGTTGCTTGGGGCAACCATAGAAGCGGTTGGTTGCTGAAGGCAAACGAAAGAAGGGCCCCGGCGGTAAAGGAACCGGAAAGGCTTCGCCTGCGCCGGGTCAACGGTTTCGGGCGGCGCGACGAGGCGCCGGAGGCGTGCGGAACGTCCTCCGGGGGACTCCGGAGTCGCCCCGGGGGTTGGGTGGGGGTGCGGTGTTCGCTAGGGTCCTGGCTCATGGCACACAACCCCCATGCCCCGCAGGGCCCCGAGGGAAATCCCGACCCCGCGGGCAGTACTCAGATGTTCCGCGCCTTCGTCGACGACGGTGAGCCGCAGCGTCGGCAGGCGCCTCAGCGGAGTGGATCGAAGAACGGTCTGATCATCGGCGTCGTGGCCGTGATCGTAATCCTGGGCGCGGTCGCCTGGCTCGCGCTCGGCTGACCGTACGTCACGGGGTGCCGGGTGCCGGTGTCGGGCACCGATCGCCGGTCGTCAGTCGTCGGCCGTCGGTTATGAGTCGTCGGTTGTCGGTCGCCGGGGCGCTGATCGCGGTCACTCGTCACCCCGAGGCGGTTATGTCCCGCCAGTCACGACAGTCCCGCCCGTCACATCAGGCTTGTCACGTCGGACCCGGCACACCACACCCGGGCCGGCGCCGGTCGCCCGGCACGCGTCGCCCGACACTCGTCACCCGGCGGTGGCGCTCCGCTCCCCTCGGGGGGCGTCACCGCGACCGGCACCGGCCTTCGCCGGGGCCGTCCACGCGGTGACGCCCGCTGTCAGTCGGCGATCAGCCCTTCGCGCAGCTGCGCGAGCGTACGGGTCAGCAGGCGCGAGACGTGCATCTGCGAGATGCCGACCTCCTCGCCGATCTGGGACTGCGTCATGTTCGCGAAGAAGCGCAGCATGATGATCTGCCGCTCGCGGGGCGGGAGTTTGGCCAGCAGCGGCTTCAGCGACTCGCGGTACTCCACCCCTTCCAGGGCCATGTCCTCGTACCCCAGACGGTCCGCCAGCGAGCCCTCGCCGCCGTCGTCCTCGGGGGACGGGGAGTCCAGCGAGGAGGCCGTGTACGCGTTCCCGACCGCGAGGCCGTCGACCACGTCCTCCTCCGACACGCCCAGTACCAGGGCGAGTTCGGGCACGGTCGGCGAACGGTCCAGCTTCTGCGCCAGGTCGTCGCTGGCCTTCGTCAGCGCCAGCCGGAGCTCCTGGAGCCGGCGGGGGACGCGCACGGACCACGACGTGTCGCGGAAGAAGCGCTTGATCTCGCCGACGACGGTCGGCATCGCGAACGTGGGGAATTCCACGCCCCGTTCGCAGTCGAAGCGGTCGATCGCCTTGATGAGGCCGATCGTGCCGACCTGGACGATGTCCTCCATCGGCTCGTTGCGACTGCGGAACCGGGCCGCCGCGTACCGCACGAGCGGCAGGTTCAGCTCGATGAGGGTGTCACGCACATAGGTGCGCTCCGGGCTGTCCTGGGCGAGCACGGCGAGCCGCAGGAACAGGGAGCGGGAGAGAGTGCGGGTGTCGATGGCTTCCGGCTGGGACACGCGCGGTTCGGCCGCGGTGTCGAGGCCGTTCTGCGCCTCCGGCGCCTCCGGTGCCTGGTCGCTCTTGTTGAGCGTGAGCACCTTCGAGCTGCCCTGTTCTACGGACATGCCACCCCCTTGAGGTCGCTGACGGTCGCGGTGGCCGCTCCCGTCGAAGGAACGCAGCCTCCACCTGAATACCGGCGGTGGGGCCGCGGCAAACGCGCTTCCAGCAGAATGTCACATGTCGTCAACACGCTGTAGCGCCAAGTCGACATATCTGCACCGGAATGAGGGGGTATGCGAATTTGCAGCTGGAGAGTGCGCCGCCGGGTTACTACCCGGAAGAGCTACGCTTCGATCCTGTTTGCGGATCGCAAACGCGCGAAGCTTCGCGCCAGCAGCCGTGAGACATGCATCTGGGAGACGCCGAGCTCCTGGCTGATCTGGGACTGCGTCAGGTTGTTGTAGTAGCGCAGCATCAGGATGCGCTGTTCCCGCTCGGGCAGCTGGACGAGCAGATGCCGGACCAGATCGCGGTGTTCGACACCGGCCAGCGCCGGGTCCTCGTAGCCGAGCCGGTCGAGCAGGCCGGGCAGTCCGTCGCCCTCCTGGGCCGCTTCCAGCGAGGTCGCGTGGTACGACCTCCCCGCCTCGATGCAGGCGAGGACCTCCTCCTCGGAGATCTTCAGCCGCGCGGCGATCTCGGCGGTGGTCGGGGAGCGGCCGTGAGCCGTCGTCAGGTCCTCGGTGGCGCCGGTGACCTGGACCCACAGCTCATGGAGCCGGCGCGGGACGTGGACGGTCCGTACGTTGTCGCGGAAGTAGCGTTTGATCTCGCCGACGACGGTCGGCATCGCGAAGGTCGGGAACTGCACGCCCCGGTCCGGGTCGAAGCGGTCGATCGCGTTGATGAGGCCGATCGTGCCGACCTGGATGACGTCCTCCATCGGCTCGTTGCGGCTGCGGAAGCGGGCGGCGGCATACCGCACGAGCGGCAGGTTCGCCTCGATGAGCGCGCTGCGTACGCGGGTGTGCTCGGGGCTGCCCCGTTCCAGGTCCCTGATCTGCGAGAAGAGCAACTGGGTCAGCGCCCGGGTGTCGGCGCCCCGGGTCGCCGGTGTGGACGGCCGTGGCTCGCCCTCTCCCGGCACCTCGACGAGGGGGGCCGCGGCGGACGTGTCCGCGGGGGCGGCGCCTGTGGCGGAAGTGCTCCCGGGGGCGGCGTTCCGGGCGGATGTGGCCGCGGCCGGGGTTCCGGCCGCCGGGGGCCCGACGGACGGCGCTCCGGCCTTGGAATCGGCCCTGGAGCCTGTTCTTGAGTCGGTTCTTGAGTCGGTTCTTGAGTCGTCCCCGGAGTCGGCCCCCGCGTCGGTCCTGGAGCCGGTCCTGGGGCCGGTCCTGGAGTCGATCGTGGCATCGCGTGTGGATTCACGCGTGGATTCGGATCCGGGTTCCGCCCGCGGTCCGGATCTGGGCTCGGATCTGGAATCGCTCTGGGGCGGCATACGAGGCGTTGTACTGGCCGGCACGGTCACGCCACCCCTTCGCGGTCAACTACGGTCAACTCATCCGTCAAAAGCGGTCATAGCATCACAAGACATGCCCACTGTGTGCAAGCACCAGAAAGCTCCGTGTTGGCGCGGCAGTCGCCCCTCGAACGCGAAAAGCCCCACGCCGTGAGGGCGTGGGGCCGGGCGCCGAGAAGGCCGGGCGCGGGGAAAACGGTCGGAAGCGGTCAGAACTCGTAGTCGGCGATCACCCAGGTGGCGAATTCGCGCCACTGCGCGACGCCCGCCTGATGGTCGGGGTGCTCCAGATACCGGGTGAGCGCGGCGGCGTCGGCGACCGCCGAGTTGATGGCGAAGTCGTGGGCGATCGGCCGGTCGCTGATGTTCCAGCCGCACTCCCAGAACTCCAGTTCCGGGATGGTGCCGCCCAGTCCGAAGAAGGCCCGCGCGCCGGCGACGACCCGGGGTTCGTCGCGCGAGACGCCCTCGTTGAGCTTGAAGAGGACCAGATGCCGGATCACGGAGGGCTCCTGACGGGGACGCGGAATGAAGAACGGGCCGACGAACGAGGAACGGGCCGCCGGGAGGTGAACGGCCGCCGGGTGAAGGGCGGGCCTCGCGAACGGGGCGCCCGACGGGCGGCAGGGCCGGGTGGCGACCGGCGGAAGGACCGGCGGCTGCGAAAAGGGGCGCGATCACCGCTCCCCGGATCCCGCGGTCGCGGCTACTCTACGAGCTCGGTCATGAACTCGCCGACACCCTCGGCCGCGCTGGCTATGCCCTCGAACCCGACCTGGACGAGATCGGCGGACCGTTCGGGTGACGTGATGATCGTGTACAGCACGAAGACTATGAGCAGATAGAGCACGATTTTCTTCGTTTGCACCATCAGCGTTGCCTCCCTGCGGTCCCCGTGCGATCGCGTGAGTCTAACCGTACGAATGCGTCGGTTCGGAGGCCGATTTCGATCACTCATGTGACCGCATTCGGCCGGACGGCATTCGGGCTCGCTCGACGCGTGCGGGTCGCTCCCCGAGCGGTCCGCCGTACCGGCCGCGCGAGTGCCCCGCTCCGTCGCTCCGCGCCCGCCGTGCCACTGCCCCGCTCCGTCAGGACCTGAACGCATACTCTGCGGGACACGTCGCGAAGAGGGGCAAAAGCCCCGCAGGGTCGGTTAGTTGTTGACCGGAAGGCAACCCGAGACGGTCGGTGCGTGCACAACTCTTGACGTGTACGAAACACGATAGAACCATCTGGCGTAACGAGAGAGCGCTCTCCGGGATTCTGCCCGATCTCTCCGGTCCGTGTCCCGAACTCACCCCCGTTGCAAGAGACTTCAGGAGACCTGCCCATGCACGCTCCGCCGTCCGTAGTTCCGGTGCTCAGGAGACCGTCGTCGGCCAGACGCCGAGGCATCGCCGCGTCCATCGCCGCGACCCTGGTCGCCTCCCTGCTGATGCTCATCCCCACCACCACCGCCGCGAGCGCCGCGCCGACCCTGCTCTCGCAGGGCAAGCCGGTGACGGTCTCCAGCACGGAGAACGGAGGCACCCCCGCGTCGGCCGCCGTCGACGGCGACAACGGCACCCGCTGGTCGAGCGCCGCCAGCGACCCGCAGTGGATCCAGGTCGACCTCGGCTCCACCTACGCGCTCAGCCAGGTCCTGCTGCGCTGGGAGACCGCGTACTCCAAGGCGTACCGGATCGAGCTGTCCACCAACGGCACGAGCTGGACGACCGCGTACTCCACCACCACGAGCCCCGGTGGCAACGAGACGCTGAACGTCTCCGGCAGCGCCCGCTACGTGAAGCTCACCGGCACCACCCGCGCCACCCAGTACGGCCACTCGCTCTGGGAGTTCCAGGTGTTCGGCGAGAGCGGCGGCACGGGCCCCGGCGGTCCGATCCAGGGCGGCGGTGACCTCGGCCCGAACGTCAAGGTCTTCGACCCGTCCACGCCCAACATCCAGGGCACGCTGGACACGATCTTCCGCCAGCAGGAGTCGGCCCAGTTCGGCACCGGGCGCTACCAGCTCCTCTTCAAGCCGGGCACGTACAGCGGCCTCAACGCCCAGATCGGCTTCTACACCTCGATCTCCGGTCTCGGCCTGAAGCCCGACGACACCAACATCAACGGTGACATCACCGTCGACGCCGGCTGGTTCAACGGCAACGCCACGCAGAACTTCTGGCGCTCGGCCGAGAACCTCGCCGTCACCCCGGTCAGCGGCAGCAACCGCTGGGCCGTCGCGCAGGCGGCGCCGTTCCGCCGTATGCACGTCAAGGGCGGGCTCAACCTGGCGCCTGCCAGCTACGGCTGGGCCAGCGGCGGCTACATCGCCGACAGCAAGATCGACGGCCAGATCACGCCGTACTCGCAGCAGCAGTGGTACACGCGTGACAGCGCCATCGGGGGCTGGGGCAACGGCGTCTGGAACATGGCGTTCTCCGGGGTCGAGGGCGCGCCCGCGACGTCCTTCCCGAACCCGCCGTACACCACGCTCGCCAACACGCCGACCTCCCGCGAGAAGCCGTTCCTCTACCTGGACGGCAACACGTACAAGGTCTTCGTGCCGGCCAAGCGCACCAACGCGCGCGGCGTCTCCTGGAACGGCACCCCGCAGGGTGAGTCCCTGCCGCTCGACCAGTTCTACGTGGTCAAGCCGGGTGCCACGGCGGCCACCATCAACGCGGCGCTCGCCCAGGGCCTGCACCTGCTCTTCACCCCGGGCATCTACCACGTCGACCAGTCGATCAACGTCAACCGGGCGAACACCGTGGTCCTCGGCCTCGGCTACGCCACGATCATCCCGGACAACGGGGTGACCGCGATGAAGGTCGCCGACGTGGACGGCGTGAAGCTGGCCGGCTTCCTGATCGACGCCGGACCGGTGAACTCCCCGACCCTGCTGGAGGTCGGCCCGCAGAACGCCTCCGCCGACCACTCCGCCAACCCGACGACGGTCCAGGACGTCTTCATCCGCATCGGCGGCGCGGGCCCCGGCAAGGCCACCACCAGCATGGTCGTCAACAGCGACGACGCGATCATCGACCACACCTGGATCTGGCGGGCCGACCACGGTGAGGGCGTCGGCTGGGAGACCAACCGCGCCGACTACGGCCTCCAGGTGAACGGCGACGACGTCCTCGCGACGGGTCTGTTCGTCGAACACTTCAACAAGTACGACGTGCGCTGGAGCGGCGAGCGGGGCCGGACGATCTTCTTCCAGAACGAGAAGGCGTACGACGCCCCGAACCAGGCGTCCATCCAGAACGGCAGCATCCAGGGCTACGCCGGCTACAAGGTGGACGACTCCGTCGTCACCCATGAGGGCTGGGCCATGGGCAGCTACTGCAACTACACGTCCGACCCGAACATCCGTCAGGAGCACGGCTTCCAGGCGCCGGTGAAGCCAGGGGTGAAGTTCCACAACATCCTGGTCGTCTCACTCGGCGGCATGGGCCAGTACAACCATGTGATCAACAGCGTCGGCGCACCGACCTCGGGCACGTCGACGATCCCGTCGAACATCGTGAACTTCCCGTAGCACGGTGAAGCGGTAGCGCCGTGCGGCGGCACGGCGGCTGACGCCTCGGGACCCCGTCTCTCCCCGGACTCCACGGAGTTCGCGGAGGGGCGGGGTCTCTCGCGTGCGAGGGGCGGGGCCGGGCGTACGGGAGGGGCGGGGGCCCGCGTACGGGGATCGGGACCCGAGCGCACCGGAGGGCCCGGGTGGCCGACCCCACCGTGCCGGTGCTCGTGCCTGTGTGCCGGACTGTGCCTGGGCGCACGCAAAACACCCTCCCGATCGCGTTTCCGCAGATCAAGAGGGTGTGAGAGCGGTAGCGGAGGGATTTGAACCCTCGGTGAGTTTCCCCACACTCGCTTTCGAGGCGAGCTCCTTCGGCCGCTCGGACACGCTACCGAGAGAAAGCTTAGCCCAAGGTGGCCCGTGGTCAGAAATCGATTGTCCGGCGGTCCCGGAAGAAGTCCTTCAGCAGCTGCGAGCACTCGTCGGCGAGCACTCCGTGGATCACTTCCGGGCGGTGGTTGAGACGGCGGTCCCGTACGACGTCCCAGAGCGAGCCCGCCGCGCCTGCCTTCGCGTCGAGCGCGCCGTACACCACGCGGGCCACCCGTGACTGCACCAGCGCGCCCGCGCACATCGTGCACGGCTCCAGGGTCACCACGAGCGTGCAGCCGGTCAGCCGCCAGGCGCCCAGCTCGGCCGCGGCCCGGCGGACGGCCAGGACCTCGGCGTGCGCGGTCGGGTCGCCGGTCAGCTCACGTTCGTTGTGGCCCCGGGACAGGACCGAGCCGTCCGGGGCCAGCACGAGGGCGCCGACCGGCACATCGCCGGACGGCGCCGCGCGCGCGGCCTCTTCCAGGGCGAGGCGCATCGGCGCCCGCCACCGGTCACGCACCGGGTCGGGTCCCGGTTCACGCACCGGGTGAGTAACCGGGTCGGGCGGCGAGGCGGTGTCCTCGTCGGCCATGGGGTCGGAGTTCGGGTCGGTGTCCGGGCCAGTGCCTGAACCGGTGGCCGGATCGGAGTTCGGATCTGAGGTCGGGTCGGGGTTCGGGTCGGTCAGGGGGTCGTCGGCCGGCGGACCGTGGTCCGCCGGGGCCTGCCGGGGGTCGTGCTCCGTCACTAGCGGGCGGTCTCCAGCACCTCGGAGGCGCCCAGCGCGTCCGCGATCTCGGACATGGCGTCGGACTCCAGCGCCAGCAGCTCCGCCTCCGACAGACCCAGGTCGGCCAGGATCGAGCGGTCGCCCGCCGGTCCCGGAGGAACCGTTCCCGCTCCGGTCACGCCGACCGGACCGGTATCCGCGTCCAGGTGCTCCGTGTCCTCCGTGTCCTCCTGCTCTTGAGTCTCGCCGTCCTCGGTGCCGTCGAGGTCCAGCGTGTCCAGGGCGTCGGCGAGGTCGTCATCGTCCCCGCCGAGCAGTTCGTCCGTGAGGATCTCCCCGTACGAGGAGCGTGCGGCCATGGCCGCGTCGGAGACGTAGATGCGAGGATCCTCCTCGCCCTCCACGCGGAGCACGCCGAACCAGGCGTCCTCCTGCTCGATGAAGACGAGCACCGTGTCCTCGTCCACCGAGGCTTCGCGGGCCAGATCGGTCAGATCCGACAAGGTCTCCACGTCGTCGAGCTCTGTGTCGCTCGCTTCCCACCCGTCTTCGGTGCGCGCGAGCAGTGCGGCGAAGTACACCGTGACTCTCCCACTGGTCAGAGGTGACGATTCGGCGGTGCGCTGCGCTCTGCCCCGCCCACTACTCGGAATCGTGGCAGAAACCCGGCGATTGCGAGAGGTCTTCCGCCGTTGCGTCGTGCAGGCATTTTTTTGGACCGGGGCCCACGAGTGCCCGGACGGGGGCGGCCGGGAGCCGTGGAGGAGAGCGGGAGCGGGTGCCGGACGGTGCCCAAGTGGCGGTCGCGCGACGGCCGGAGGGCCGCCGGGCGGGCGGCCCGCGCCTACCAGCGGAAGGTCCGCATCCGCATCTGCTGCCGCATCCGGGCGGCCCGCGCCTGCCGAGGTTTCACCCGCTCGCGCAGGGCCTTCGCCTCGTTCAACTCCCTCAGGAACTGTGCCCGCCTCCGTCGCCGGGCCGCGTCGCTCTCGTCGGGGGGCGGATCCGGGGCGAGATCCGGGAGGGGGCTCGGGGCGGGATCCGGAGTGGAGCCCCGGGCGGGGCCGGGGGCGGCCCCGGCGCGCGTGCCGGCCGGCGGCCGGACGCCCTGAACGACGGATCGGGCACCTTTCGTGGTGGGCCGGGTGTCTTCCGCGAGGGGGCGGGTGTCGTCCGGCTCGGTGCCGTCCCGCTCCGCGTCGGCCGAGCCGGCGCCGCTGTCCCGTCCCCGCGGACTCCGCCGCTGCCGGTCCGGCATCGCCGCCTCACCACCCCGTGACTCGGTTGACTGTCTCCCCGTGCGCGGACCCGGTGGCGGTCACCTCTTTAGGAGGTCCGGCCGCCCGACCCCGTGCCCGGCTCGGTTCCGTACGACGGCGGATACCCGGTCCCGGCCCGTACGTCCGGGCGCCCCGGTCCCGTACGGCGACCGACGCCCGGTCGCGTACCAGGCCCTGCGACCCGGTCCGCCGTGCGTGCCCCAACACCTTCCCCCCGGGCGGCGGATTGATGCCGACGGATGCCCCCGACCGGGCCGCGGTTACTGTGGAGGCATGCGGATTCACGTCGTCGACCACCCGCTGGTCGCGCACAAACTCACCACGCTGCGCGACAGGCGCACCGATTCCCCTACCTTCCGGCGCCTCGCCGACGAGCTGGTCACCCTGCTCGCCTACGAGGCCACCAGGGACGTGCGCACCGAGCAGGTCGACATCGAGACTCCGGTGACGCCGACCACGGGTGTGAAGCTGTCCTACCCGCGCCCGCTCGTGGTGCCGATCCTGCGCGCCGGTCTCGGCATGCTCGACGGCATGGTGCGGCTGCTGCCGACGGCCGAGGTCGGTTTCCTCGGCATGATCCGTAATGAGGAGACGCTGGAGGCGTCGACGTACGCGACCCGGATGCCCGAGGACCTGTCGGGCCGCCAGGTGTACGTCCTGGATCCGATGCTGGCCACCGGCGGCACGCTGGTCGCGGCGATCCGCGAGCTCATCAAGCGCGGCGCGGACGACGTGACCGCCGTGGTGCTTCTCGCCGCCCCTGAGGGCGTCGAGGTGATGGAGCGCGAGCTGGCGGGCACACCGGTCACCGTTGTCACGGCGGCGGTCGACGAGCGGCTGAACGACCGCGGGTACATCGTGCCGGGGCTGGGCGACGCGGGCGACCGCATGTACGGGACGGTCGACTGAGGCACTGTCCGGCCCGGAGGCCGGAGACGGGTCAGCAGGGGGCGCCGGGGGTGGGCCTGGTCAGGACGGCCAGGGTCCGGTCGGCGTCCTTCCGCACGTTCAGGGTCTTGAAGGCCGTGCCGAGGAGCAGGTCGACGTCCTTGGTGGTACGGGCGTCGTGCTGGGTCTTCGCGCCGTTCAGCTGGGCGCCGAGCACCGTGAACGGGCCGTCCGCGGCGGCCGGGGCGCCGAGCAGCATCCCGATGCCGGGGATCTTCTTGTCGAACTCGGCCGGGGCGTTGCCCACCTTGCCGATGACGAAGCCGCGCTTCTTCAGCTCGTCGGCGGTGGTCTTGGCGAGTCCAGCGCGGGGCGTCGCGTTGTAGACGTTGACCTTGATCTTGGCCGGCGCGGGCAGCTTCTTCGCGGCGGTGGCGGCCGACGGCGACGGCTTGCACTCGGGCTCACGCGCCGAGGCCGTCGTGGTCTTCCTCGATCCGTCGTCGTCCGCCGTGAACACGTCGATGAGCTGTACGGTCCCCCAGCCGAGCAGACCGAGGGCGACGGCCGCCGCGACGGCCGCGAGCACGATCCTGCGGCGATTACGGGGGCGGCGCATGCGCGGGTACTTGGAACCGGTGATGCGGTATCGGCCGCCCATGCCAGGGGGGGTGAGCATGCTCATGGGCGCAGCGTAGTGCGCTTGAGTAGTGATTCCTACTAAATGATCAACAGGTACGGCCTGGAGAAGCCGGAAAGACCCCGAAAGGCTCAGTCATCGGCTGGTTGAGGGACCATCAGCCCGTCACCCGGCCGGGACGGCCGTGAATCCGCCGTCCTGCGGTCCTGTCGGCTTGTCCGTCCTGCTGTCCTGCTGTCCTGCCGACCGGTCGCCCGCGCGGCTCGTCCGCCATGTCGCACCGGCGGCCCGTCGAGCCTGTCAGGCCGTCAGGCCCGGTCCAGCTCCAGTACGCGCGCGTGCAGTACCTGCCGCTGCTGGAGAGCCGCCCGGACGGCGCGGTGCAGACCGTCCTCCAGATACAGGTCGCCCTGCCACTTCACGACGTGCGCGAAGAGGTCTCCGTAGAAGGTCGAGTCCTCGGCGAGCAGCGTCTCCAGATCCAGTTGGCCCTTCGTGGTGACGAGCTGATCGAGGCGGACCGGGCGCGGCGCTACGTCCGCCCACTGCCGGGTGCTTTCCCGGCCGTGGTCGGGATACGGCCGCCCGTTACCGATGCGCTTGAAGATCACACGGAAAGCCTACCGGGCGAGCGCCTCCGGGCGCAGCCATGGCGCGGTGGGGCATAGCCGCCGATAGGGGTCATAGGGGCGGCGGCGCAAGACCGGAACCGTCCCGTCCGCCGGGGCCCGCCGCCCTCCCGCCTTCTTGAGGAGGAGCGCGGACGTGCGGCGGGCGCCGGGGGAATCGCTCCCCCGGCGCCCGCCATCGACTCGCCCTGCGCCGGACCGTCAGGAAGTCGGCGCGTACGTCAGGATGCCCGTCGGCCCGTACGCCCGCTCCCCGCCTGCCGGTCCGTCAGGCGCGGGACTCGTGCTCGTGGGCGTTCGACGCGCCCACGCCCGTGTCGCCGCCGGTGGTGCGCTCCGTCTTGGCGATCGCGTTCGTGCCGGCCGCCGCGCCGAGCGGGCTCAGGTCGTGGGCGTAGTGGCCCACGGCGTCGGCGATGACGTCCACGTTGACGTCGAACGCCTTCTTGTCGATGTTGTCGAGGTCGTCGCAGGCCGCGTGGTAGCACGGGTCGTACGCGACCCCCGCCTCGCCGCCGAACTTCGCCGCCTGCGCGGCGGTCTTGACGCCCTCGGCCCCGGTGAAGGTTCCCCCGGAGGGGATGCCGACCGCGATGAACGGCCCGTAGTCGGAACGGCCCGAGAAGTCGGTGCCCTCGTGCGGGTGGCCCTGGCTGTCGAGGAAGTCGGTGATGCCCTTCTCCAGCTGGGCCGAGCCCTCCGGGCCCGGTCCCGAGCCCACGGCGTCCGAGTCGTCGCCGTCGTACACGAACAGGCCGAAGTTCGGCGACGCGATCATGTCGAAGTTCAGGTAGAGCTTGATCCGCTCGGCCTGCTCCGGGGTGAGGCCCTGGACGTAGTCCTCGGCGCCGAGAAGTCCCAGCTCCTCCGCGGACCACCAGGCGAAGCGCACCTTGTTGGCGGGCTTCTCGCGCGACTTGGCGAGATCCAGGGCGACTTCGAGCAGTCCGGCGGAGCCCGACGCGTTGTCGTTGATGCCGGGGCCCTCGGTGACCGAGTCGAGGTGCGAGCCGAGCATCACGGTGTTGGCCGGGTTGCCGCCCTTGGTCTCGGCGATGACGTTGCGGGTGGTGCGCTGCTCCTGGAGCTGGCGCAGGTCCAGGTTGACCGTGACGGGGCCCGCCGCGGCGTCCTGGGCGAGCCTGGCGCCCTCGGCCTGGGTGATGCCGCCGGTGGGGATCCGGGCAGCCGCCGGGTCGCCCAGGGTCCCCGCGAGCGCGCCCGCGACGTTGTTCGAGACGATGGCGGCGACCGCCCCCGCGGCGGCGGCCGTCTGCTGCTTCAGGGCGAAGTCGCAGCCGCCGCGCTGGATGAGCGCGATCTTGCCGGTGAAGGCGCCGGCGGCGTAGTCGGTGGCCTCGCAGCCGGTGGTCGCGTCGACCGGTACGACGGCCAGCTGGGCCGTGATGCCGCCCTTGGGCGTGGACTTCGTGTACGACATGGCGGTGATCGCGGAGTCCCGCGGCGCCGGGGACACGACCTTCAGGGTCTCGGCCTGCGTCTCGATGTTCGTGAAGACGAAGGTGTCGTAACTGACGTCGTAGCCCGCCTTCTTGAGAAGGCTGTACACGTACGCGGCGGAGGCGTCGTGGCCCAGCGACCCGGCGGCGCGGTGGCCGCCGGCCGAGTCGGCGATGTCCTGGAACTTCTTGAGGTGCTTGTACGCGTCCTTGCCGGACGCCTCCTTGACGAGCTTCCTGGCGAGCTTCGTGGCGTCCCTCGCCGGGTCGGGCCTGTTGTGCGCCGAGGCGGAGGATGCGGACAGCAGAAGCGGGGCGGCGAGCGCGGTGGCGGCTGCGACGGCGACGAGTCTGCGGGACGTTGCGTTCACAGGGGTCCTTCCGATGCGAACGAGCGGTGACGACGGGAAGTCGGTCGAACCGGTCGAGCGGAACGATTCGAACGAGTTGAGAGAGTTGAGTGAATCGAGTGAGGGAAAGCTAGCGACCTTGAGGCCTGTTGGGGAACAGATGTGCCACAAGTCATCACTTTCCGGAAGCCCTTGACGATCACTCAGCCCTGTGGTCCCGTCATGCTCCGGCCCGGCGCGGGCCGTCCGCCGCGCCCGTCGTCCTCGCCTCCTTGGCGGCACGCTTGGCCTCCTGCTTGTGCGCGCGGACCCTGGCCAGGGTCTCGGGCCCGGTGATGTCCGCCGCCGAGCGGTACGAGCCCTCCTCGCCGTACGCGCCGGCCGCCGCGCGCCAGCCCTCGGGCCGTACGCCGTACTGCTTGCCGAGCAGTGCGAGGAAGATCTGCGACTTCTGCTTGCCGTAGCCGGGGAGTTCGGTCAGCCGTTTGAGCAGTTCGGCGCCCGTGGCGACGTCTCGCCACAGCCCGGCGGCGTCACCGTCGTAGTGCGCGATCAGGAACTGGCACAACTGCTGCACGCGCTTGGCCATGGACCCCGGGTAGCGGTGCACGGCCGGCTTCTCCGAGAGCAGCGCGGCGAATGCCTCGGGGTGGTAGGAGGCGATCGCGCGCGCGTCCAGATCGTCACCCCCCATGCGTACGGCGATGGTGTACGGCCCCGAGAACGCCCACTCCATGGGCACCTGCTGGTCCAGCAGCATGCCGACCAGGGCGGCCAGCGGGCTGCGCCCGAGCAGTTCGTCGGCCTCGGGTTGCTGTGCGATGCGAATCGTCGTGCTCATGGGCCGATGGTGGACCGTGAGTCGGAAGATGTCCGGGAGGCCACGCCCTGACGGTCTGTTCATATGACTGTTTTGTGGCGCGAATGGCGGTACGGGGAGTGGGGTAGAGCTGGAACCGGACAGCCGCCGGACACCGCAGGAATGCCCCGGAAACCCCCTGGAAAGGCCGCGCACCAGTGACTCAGCCCTTCGAACTGCCGGATTTCTACATGCCGTATCCGGCGCGTCTCAATCCCCACCTGGAGGAGGCCAGGGAGCACTCCCGGACGTGGGCGCGGGACATGGGGATGCTGGAGGGCTCCGGGATCTGGGAGCTGCGCGATCTCGACGCCCACGACTACGCGCTGCTGTGCGCGTACACCCATCCCGACTGCACGGCACCGCAGTTGTCGCTGGTCACGGACTGGTACGTGTGGGTCTTCTTCTTCGACGACCACTTCCTGGAGATCTTCAAGAGGACCCAGGACCGCGAGGGCGGCAAGGCGTACCTCGACCGGCTCGCCGCCTTCATGCCGATGGATCTGGCGGCGGGATTCCCCGAGCCGACGAATCCGGTGGAGGCCGGTCTCGCGGACCTGTGGACGCGGACGGTGCCGTCGATGTCCCTGGACTGGCGGGCGCGATTCGCCGAGAGCACGGAGAATCTGCTGTACGAGTCCCTCTGGGAGCTCGCCAACATCAACGCCGGGCGGATCGCCAATCCCGTCGAGTACATCGAGATGCGCCGCAAGGTCGGCGGCGCGCCGTGGTCGGCCGGACTCATCGAGTACGCGGCGGGGGCGGAGGTGCCGGCCGGGATCGCCGAGTCCCGGCCGATGCGGGTCCTGCGGGACACGTTCTCCGACGGGGTCCATCTGCGCAACGACCTCTTCTCGTACCAGCGGGAGATCGAGGAGGAGGGCGAGCTGAGCAACGGCGTGCTCGTCCTGGAGACGTTCCTGGGCTGCACGACGCAGGAGGCGGCCGACGCGGTCAACGATCTGCTGACGTCACGGCTCCACCAGTTCGAGAACACGGCCCTGACCGAGCTGGGGCCGCTCTTCGTGGAGAACGGCACCGACCCGGCAGCGGCGGCGGGGACCCTGGCGTATGTGAAGGGCCTCCAGGACTGGCAGTCCGGCGGCCACGAGTGGCACATGCGCTCCAGCCGGTACATGAACGGGGCGGAGGAGGGCGGCGGCGCGCCCCTGGGCGAGACGGCGGGCCCGCTGTTCTCGCTGACACCGGTCGGGCGCTGGACGGCGGCCTCCACCTGCCTGAAGGGCCTCAGCCACGGCGCCGCCGCGAGGACCCGGGGCCACAGCCACGTGCCGTACCAACGGGTGGGCCCCTCGATCCTGCCCGAGTTCGAGATGCCGTTCGAGGCGACGCTCAGCCCTCATCTGGAGGCGTCGCGCGAGCATGTCGTGGAGTGGGCGCACCGGATGGGCATCCTGGCGGGCGAGCCGGGCATCCCGGGCTCGGACATCTGGGACGAGGAGCGCATCCGCCGCATCGACCTCCCCCTCTGCGCCGCCGGCATCCACCCCGACGCCACCCGGGACGGGCTCGACCTGACGTCGGACTGGCTGGCCTGGGGGACGTACGGCGACGACCTGTTCCCCGTCGTCTACGGCCAGACCCGCAACCTGGCCGCCGCGAAGGTCTGCAACGAGCGGCTGTCGCTCTTCATGCCGGTCGAGACACTGGAGACGCCGCCCCCGCACAGCGCGCTGGAGCGCGGCCTGGCCGATCTGTGGGTCCGCACGGCGGGCCCGATGGACCCGGACGCCCGCCGGACCTTCCGCGAGGCCGTCGAGGAGATGACGGCGAGCTGGGTCTGGGAGCTGGCCAACCAGATCCAGAATCGCGTCCCGGACCCCGTCGACTACATCGAGATGCGCCGCCGGACCTTCGGCTCCAACATGACGATGAGCCTGTGCCGCATCGGCCTCGGCCGGACGGTCCCCCCGGAGATCTACCGCAGCGGCCCGATGCGCTCCCTGGAGAACGCCGCCCAGGACTACGCCTGTCTGATGAACGACCTCTTCTCGTACCAGAAGGAGATCGAGTACGAGGGCGAGGTCCACAACGGCGTCCTCGTCGTGCAGTCCTTCTTCGACTGCGACTACCCGACGGCGGTCGGGATCGTCCACGACCTGATGAAGGGCCGCATGCGCCAGTTCCAGCACGTGGCGGCCAACGAACTCCCGGTCCTGTACGACGACTTCGGCCTCGACCCGGAGGTACGCGCGGTCCTCGACGGCTATGTGAAGGAGCTGGAGAACTGGCTCTCGGGCATCCTGACCTGGCACCACGGCTGCCACCGCTACAAGGAGGAGGACCTCCTCCACGACCGCGCGGGCCTCACCCGCTGGCTCCCCCCGACCCCCACGGGCCTCGGCACGTCAACCACCCGCTTCCCTCCCCGCTCCCCGGCGTCCCCCTCGCTCCAGGGGCTGGGGGTGTTCTCCTGACCCTCCCGCAGGTGCTCCCGGAGCCGTCGGGCGGGGGTCCGGGAGCACGTATCCGAATGGCTGTTCCAATTGCCGCAAGCGGGCCGCGAAGTGATTACTTCGGGCGCTAAGGTGCACTCCTCGCGCCGTGGATGTCCGGTGCGTTTTGTGGGGGTGGAGCGCGTGTACGAAATGGTCAAGGGAGCCAACACCGGCCTGGCGGCCCTGAGCGAGAACGCCGAGTCCGTCCGGGTGGGGCTGAGTTGGAGCAGCGAGGAGGGCGACGGGGACGCGGATGTCTCCGTGCTGCTGCTCGGCGACCGGGGGAAGGTGCGCGGCGACGCCGACTTCCTCTTCTACAACAACCCGGTGGCCGCCGACGGCAGTGTGCAACTCCTGGGGAAGACACCCACGGACAGCGGCAGTGAGGACCGGATCAGCCTGGACCTGCACACGGTGGCGCCGGACGTCGAGCGCGTCGTCGTGGCGGCGAGCCGGTACGAGAACGGCCGGTTCGGGGACCTGCACGACTTACGGCTGACGGTCGCCGACGGCGCCGGCGAGGACCTGCTCGGATTCTCCATCGACGACGCGGGCGCGGAGAGCGCCTTCGTCTTCGGCGAGTTCTACCGGCGGGGCGCCGAATGGAAGTTCCGGGCGGTCGGGCAGGGCTACGAGACGGGTCTTGCCGGGCTCGCCACGGACTTCGGTATCGACGTGGACGACGCCGAGCAGGAGCCTGAGCAGGAACCGGAGTCCGCGCCGGAATCCGAGGCGGGCTCCGCGCCGGAGCAGGGAACCGAGCCGGAGGCGGACCGGAACGCCGACGCGGACCCGGGTGATGCCGGGACGGCCGGTGCGGAGAGTGCCACGGGCACGCGGGCGGCCCGTACGACGAACGCGGCCGGGGCGGCTGGTGACACCGCTCCGGGGAGCGCCACGATCGCCCCCGTACCTCTCTCGGCGGACAGCGTCCTGGCGGCGGCCTCCACCGGCGCGCCCGCCCCCGTGTCGGCCACCGTTCCGGCCCAGGTGCCGCGTGAGGCGACGCCGCCGGGTACGACGGAGCACCGGCCCGCCACCGCTCCCGCCACCGCGCCATCCGCCGAGGCGCCGTCCGTACGACGGCCGCGCACGGTCAAGAAAAGGGTGACCCTCCCGAAGGTCGCAAAGAAGTCCCTCGCCGAGAACGACTCGTGGCGAGCGGCCCGGCTCTTCCCGGTACCGTCGCTCAAGAACGACCGGGAACGTGAGACGCGGGCGACTTCGGTCCTGCTGTCGGTGATGACCCAGGTTCCCGAGTTCGGGCGCCGGCTCACCGCCCCCTTCGGCGCACCGGTCGGCCGGATGGAGACCTTCACCGAAGTGTCCCTGCCGCACGGCGAGTCGCCGAAGCGCCCCGACGGGGTCATACGCGTCGAACGGGCCGGCAAGCTGTGGACCGCGCTGGTCGAGACGAAGACCAACGGCAATCCGCTCAAGACGCAACAGGTCCAGGACTACATGGACATCGCCGCCCGGCGCGGCTACGAGGCGGTCATCACCCTCTGCAACGACGTTGCCCTGGAAGGCAGTCCGCTCGTCGACGTCCGTGTCGACGGCCGCCGCAAGCACAAGGTCGTTCTCCGGCACCTCTCCTGGGCCGAGGTCGCCCACCAGGCACAGATGCTGATCCGCCACGAAGGCGTCGGCAACGCCGCACACGCCTGGCTGTTGCAGGAACTGCTCCACTACCTCCAGCACGAGAACTCCGGCTGCCACGGCTTCCAGAACATGGGGCCCGCGTGGGTACCGGTGCGCAGGAGCATCGACGACGAGACGCTCTGCCAGGGCGATCCGCGCGCCGTCGACGTCGTGGAGAGCTGGGAGCGTCTCGTACGCCAGGTGTGTCTGCGCCTGGGTGGCGAGCTGGGACAGAAGGTGCTGCCGGTGCGGCGGGTGAGGCGTACCTCCGACTCCGGGGCCGTGCGTGCCGCGCAGGCCGATCTGCTCTGTCACGAGGGCCGGTTGACCGCGGAGCTGCGCATCGAGGGCACACCCGGCATTCTCGCGCTCACCGCCGATCTGCGGACCGGAAAATTGCGCACGTCGATCGATCTGCCGGCCCCCGATCACGGCTCCCCGCTGGTCTCCGTCAAGCGCCTGATCAGGCAACTCGCCGACGCACCCGCGGATCTTCACGTGCAGACGCTGCTGTCCGGAGGACCGGGCGGAGACGGCGACGGACCGCGCGGCACCCTGGAGCGGCTGCGGCCCGAGCCGGGTGATCTGCTGCCCAGGGGCGAGGCCCGGAGCGACATCGTGATCAGCGGCTTCCGGCTGTCCCTTTTCAAGAGCATGGGCAACACGCGGGGCACCGCCGAGTCCGGTTTCATCCGCAGTGTCGACGACGCCGTGGACCGCTTCTGTGCCAGTGTGGTCGCGCCGCTCGAACGGCGGCCCGTGCGGCGGGCGCAGGTGGACCGGCAGGGTGTCGAGCCGGTGCCGGTCGGTGGCTGAGGTGTGGTGAGCGGCGATTGTTGACCGACGCTCGTTGAATTCACGTGGAGGTGGGTCGTGGAGTCGCGTCCGCTGGCAGGCAGGGTGGCGCTCGTCGCCGGGGGGACCCGTGGGGGTGGGCGCGGGGTCGCGGTCGAGCTCGGGGCGGCCGGGGCGACCGTGTATGTCAGCGGGCGCAGCAGCGCCGCCGGGCGTTCCGGGCTGGACCGGCCCGAGACCATCGAGGGTACGGCGGAGCTGGTCACCGGGGCGGGTGGGCGGGGGATCGCCGTCCGGGCCGATCACAGCCGTCCGGACGAGGTACGCGCGCTGGTCGAGCGGATCGCCGCCGAGCAGGACGGGCGGCTGGACGTCCTCGTGAACTCCGTGTGGGGCGGCGATCCGCTGACCGACTGGGAGTCCCCGCTGTGGGAGCAGGACCTGGACGCGGGTTTCCGGTTGCTGCGGCAGGCGGTCGACACGCATGTGATCACGAGCCGTTACGCGCTGCCGCTGCTGGTCGCCCGCCGTAGCGGGCTGGTCGTGGAGGTGACGGACGGGAACACCGCCCGCTATCGGGGCAGTGTCTTCTACGACCTGGTGAAGTCCTCGGTGATCCGCCTCGCGGTGGCGCAGGCAGCCGAGTTGAGACCGTACGGCGTCGCGGCCGTCGCGATCACCCCGGGCTTTCTGCGGTCCGAGGCGATGCTGGACGGCTTCGGGGTCACCGAGGCCAACTGGCGCGACGCGATCGCCCAGGACCCGCACTTCGCCCACTCCGAGAGCCCGGCGTATCTGGGGCGTGCGGTCGCCGCGCTGGCCGCCGATCCTGACGTCATGGCCAAGTCGGGCCGGGCGCTGGCGACGTGGGGGCTGTATCAGGAGTACGGCTTCACGGACGTCGACGGTACGCAGCCGGACTTCGCGGCGCACTGGGCCAGGGAGTTGGTGGCGGAGCACGGGCCGCTGGGGGAGCCGTTGTAGCGCGGGGGCGGGCAGGGCGGGGCGGGCAGGGCGGTACGCCGGTAGGTGGAGCGCGGCTCAGGATTGGAGGCGGGCCGCGCGCATCATCAGATAGCGGGTCTCCGGGACGCTGAGGGTGCGCTCGGCCGCCGAACGGTACGCGGCCAGGGCGCCTTCCCGGTCCCCCGCCCGCTCCAGCAGATGGGCCCGCACCGCGTCGAGCCGGTGGTGGCCCGCCAACTCCTTCTCCAGACCGGCGAGTTCCGCGAGCCCGGCCTCCGGGCCGTGTGCCATCGCCACCGCCACCGCCCGGCTGAGTTCCGCCATCGGCTCCGGGCCGGGGGCGCGGCGCAGCAACTCGTCGTACAGGGCCACGATCTGGAGCCAGTCGGTGCTGTCGGTGTCCGCCGCCTCGTCGTGCAGCGCGGCGATCGCGGCCTGCAACTGGTAGGGACCGGCGGGTCCTTGGGACAGCGCCTCCTCGACCAGCGCCGTACCCTCCTCGATCGCGGCGCGGTCCCAGCGGGTCCGGTCCTGCTCGTCCAGCGGGACGAGTTCGCCGTGCGGTCCCGTACGGGCCGCGCTCCGCGCCTCCGTGAGCAGCATCAGGGCGAGCAGGCCCGTCACGGCGCCGTCCGCCGGCAGCAGCCGCCGTACCGCTCGGGTCAGCCGGATCGCCTCGTACGCGAGGTCCGCGCGGTGCAGTTCACTGCCGGACGTCGCCGTATAGCCCTCGTTGAAGATCAGATAGAGCACCTGGAGCACGGTGGCGAGTCGGCGGTCGCGGTCCTCGGGGCCGGGCTGCCGGAAGGGCAGTCCCCTGATCTTCTGCTTGGCCCTGCTGATGCGCTGCGCCATCGTCGCCTCGGCCATCAGATGCGCGCGGGCGATCTCGGCGGTGGTCAGACCGCCGACCGCGCGCAGCGTGAGGGCGGTCCGGCCGGCGGCGGGCAGTTCCGGATGGCAGCAGAGGAAGAGCAGGGTGAGGGTGTCGTCCTCCGAGGGGGCGCGGCTCTCGCCGGGCGCGGGTGCGGTGAACGCGTCCCTGGGGGTGAGCGCGGCGGCGTTCTCCTCGCGCCTGCGGCGGGCCTCCTCGCTGCGGAACTGGTCGACGAGCCGGCGGGAGGCCGTTCTGATGAGCCAGCCGCGCGGGTTGTCGGGCGGGCCGTCGGCCGGCCACTGCTGGGCGGCGGCGACGAGGGCTTCCTGGACGGCGTCCTCGGCGAGGTCGAAGTGGCCGTAGCGCCGCACGAGCGCGCCGAGGACCTGCGGCGCGTGCTCGCGCAGCAGGTCCTCGATCGGGGTGGTGCCCGTACGGTCGTCCTTCGTCGCGTCGTCCACACCGCGCATTACACCCCGTGGCGGGCGGGCCGCGCACGGCGCGCGCCAGGCGTCGGTCCTCGGACCCCGGACCGTGGGTGTCGGTCCTCGGACCCCGGACCGTGGGTGTCGGTCCTCGGACCCCGGACCGTGGGTGTCGGTCCTCGGACCCCGGACCGTGGGTGTCGGTCCTCGGACCCCGGACCGTGGGTGTCGGTCCTCGGACCCCGGACCGTTGGCGTCAGCCCTCGGACCCGGGACCGTCCGGGATGGGCCGGATGACGACCGGGTAGGACGGCACCCCCTCGGGCTGCGGGCAGGCCGCGACGCGCGCGGCGATCTCCGTGACCCGTTCCAGGCTCGCGCAGTCGAGCACCCAGTAGCCGGCCAGCAGCTCCTTCGTCTCGCCGTACGGCCCGTCCGTGATCACCGGCTTTCCGTCCTTGCCCGCGCTGACGAGGCGGGTCTGGGACGGTGCGCCCAGACCGTTGGCGTCGACCAGCTCGCCGGAATCGGCCAGATCGTTGTTGATCTCTCCCATGAAGGCGAACATCGCCGTCAGGTCCTTCTCGCTCCAGGCCGCGCTGTGCTCGGACGCCTTGCCGCTCATGGCGTCGTAGTCGGCCTGCGAACCCTGGACCATCACCAGATACTTCATGACGTCACTCCTCGGTGTGGCTTGCTGTCGCCCCTCATGGGCAACGTTCACAGGGGACGTCGGAGCGGGTGGCGGGTTCTCGACAGTTCACGACGGCTCGCGTGAAACTTTTTCGCGAATCACCCGGTCGGCTCCGGAGCAGGGGCGGATGACGCCTGCGGGCGGGTGACGGTACGGGGGGGGGTGGCGGGCGCGGGCGGGGCACCGGCCGGGGGCGCCCCCGGGGCGGGCGCGTACGGAACGGGCCGGCGGCGGGTCCGGCGGATCACACGCGGCCGGCCGGGGCACGCAGGTCCGGCGGACCCTACGAGATCCGCCAGGTCAGGAGGGGTCAGGCAGGTCCCGAGGGGAGATCCGCGCAGGTGTCCGACGCGGGAAGCTCGTCCGCGAGAAATATCGTCTGCGCCATCATCTTGAAGCCGGACATCTTCTCGCGGAAGGTCTCCACGGACTCCTCGGGGTGGACGGAATCGATGACGGCGTGCTCGCCGACGGCGTTGAACTGATGGCTCACCCCGCGCGGGATCTGCATGTCCACGAAGGAGCACGGCGGCACGACCACGTTGTACCGGGTCCGCTCCACCCCCGGCGGGGTGTCCGGCAGCACGTCCTCGAACGCGCGCAGGGAGAAAGGCGTCACCCCGGCGACACCGGCGATCTCGAACGGGGAGAGGCTGCTGACCCGGATCCGGGTGTCCGGCCCGGTCATCATCCGCACGAATCGCAGACCCGTGTGCATATGCATACGGGAACAGACGCCGCGCTCCTCGACATTGTAGAAATCCATCAGATAGCGGTCGGCGAAGAAATCGTCGAAGGGCGCTTCGAGCATATAGACGTCGCCCTCCTCGAAGGTCTGGAACCGGCTTATCCCGTCCTTGTCCCGGGTGGTCGCCGATTCGCTTCTCTTCGCGTCCCGTACGACCTTGGTGAAGGCGTCCACCACGGCCAGGGCGATTTCTTCGGGAAGTTGGAGGACGGGCGTGACGACATTTCTCGCCGCGTCCGTGAATTCGGCGACGTCATGGACCTCGTTCTCGTCGTTCGCCTCGTGTTTCATTCGTGTATGCGAATTGTCCATCCGAATCAAGCTCCGTCGTCTAGGATCTGTGCGGTTGACTCAACGAAACCACGCGCTTGTCGGGGCAGTTGGAGGGGGCCGTCGTGATCTGCCCGCACTGTGAGAAAAACCTTCTCCACCGGGAGCGGGTCCGAGGCACCTGCCCGAAGTGCAAGCGGGCGTTCGCCCTCGAACCGAAGGACAACCCGCTCCGCCTGCACGACGTCCGGATGCGCAAGCTCATCTGGAAACTCGGCAACGGCGAGGGCCTGCGCTACACGCCCGTCCAGCTCTGGTACGCGGCGGCGCGCAACCGCACCCCCGTCAAGGGCACGTCGTACGGCTGCGTCGGCGCCTTCCTGACGGCGGTGATCTCGGCGGTCTCCCTGGTGATCATCGCCGTGACCCGCTTCGATCCGGCCATCATGGTGTTCGTCCTCGTCGGCGCCGTGCTCCTCACGGCGTTGCTCCTCCGGATGACCGTCCGCGCCGCCCGCCGCGCGAAGTGGACCGGCACGGTGAGGGTGCCGATGGCGTTCGAGCACTTCCGTACCTCGGTCATCGACCGCTGGACCAGGGTGTACGGCGCCCCGCCGCCGGGACTGACGGACGAGAGCGGCCTGCGGTTCCCGATCGGCCCCGACGGACGGCCGCCGAAGCTGGTGCTGCTCTGCCCGGACCGTACGGTGCTGGCCTTCCTCGCCCTGAACGGCGCCCACCGGCGCCATCCGCTCGCGCTGGCCCAGTCGGTGGACCAGCTCGGCACCATATCCACCGGCACGGCCGGGGAACCGGCCCCGGTGGGCATCGTCCTCCACGACGCCAGCCCGGCGGGTCTGGCCTTCGCCTCCGCGGCCAGGTCCGCGCTCGGCGGCCGGGTCGTGGTCGCCGGGATGCTGCCGCGCACGGTGATGGACCGGACGACCGCGCTGCGGCTGCGCAAGCCGCTGGTCGCGGGCGACCTGGAAGCGATCCGTACGGCGTCGGCGCTGACCGAGGCGGAGGCCGACTGGCTGTCCCGGGGCTGGTGGTCGCCGATAGCCGCCGTACCGCCGGCGAAACTGCTGGCGGTGCTCGACCGGGCCGTGGACCGGGCCGAGGGGATCGCCGACCCGGACCGGGGCCGGGCCCAGCAGGTCGGCTTCCTCACCTGGCCGACGGCGTCATGAGCGCACGGCGTCATGAGGGGGCACGGGGGATGACGGGGACGGGACACGAGGAGCCGGGGCGGCCCGCCGGGCCGGTACGGCGGGCGGTGCTGGACCGCGTCCTGCGGACGGCGGCCGAGAGGGCCGCGGCACCGGGCGGACTGCGCTTCACCGAACGTCAGTTGTACTACGAGGTGTGCCGGGTGCTCCAGCCGTGGCACCGGGCGCCCCGGCGGACGCGGTTCACCTCGCCGCCCCCGCTGAGCTACCCCGCGTACCGGGCCGCGCTGTCGCGTCTCGGGCCCGGGACGGTGGCCGGTCTGCTGCCGCCCGTCGTGCCGGGACCCCGGGAGGCGGCGGGGCGGCACACCCCGGAGCCGGACCTGTTCGACTACGGCCTGCCGAGGCTGCTGGTCTGCGAGTCCGACGACATCGCCGGCATGCTCCGCGCCAACGGGGTGCCGACGGAGTCGGCGTGCCCGGTGTACGGGGTCGCCGAACTCCCTCTCGAACAGGGGGTGTTGCGGATGCTGGCACGGGCGGAACGGGCGACGGTCTATCTGCTGCACGACGCGAGCGCGCGGGGGCTCACCTTCCCCGCCCGGTTCGCCGGGACCGTCGACGTGCCGGACGGGGTGCGCGTCGTCCCGCTGGGGCTGCGGCCCCGGCAGGCGGGCGCGCTCCATCTGGTGCACGGCCGGGGGTGGGCGTACGCCGCCGTGCCCGTCGAAGGCCCGGCGCCGGTCGTCGTCGGCGGAACGGCTCCCGGCAAGAGCCCCGGCAAGAGCCCCGGCAAGAGCCCCGGCAAGGGGCCCGGCGCGGGTTCGGAGGCGGGCCCCGGTGCCGGACGAGGCGCCGGAGCGGATGCCGGACCGGGGCTCGGGCTCGGGTTCGCGCTCGGCCGCCGGGAGCGCGACTGGCTGCGGCGTGGCAGATTCGTGGAACTGGCCGCCGTGAATCCGGCGTCGCTGATCCGTACGGTGCACCGCCTCGTACGGGAAGTCCGCCCGCCCCGCTCGCCGTTGGCCGAACTCCGCGAGGCACGCCGGGCCGGTTTCCTGACCTGGCCCACCGGATGAGAGGAACCGCAGTGCCGCAGCCGCAGAGGCGGGAGATCACCTACACCGACGAGCTCCTCGCCGACCACTCCGTCCACCGGCGCTACTCGGACGGCCGCCAGGAGTGGCGCGGCGTGGGCGGCGGCCCGCACCGCCGGGTCGTCCGCTGGCGTGACGAACAGGGCCGCACCGGCACCGACGAACTGCTCGGGCGCCGGATCGTCAAGCGCGTGTTCGACGACGGGCGCCGGACGATCTACGGCCGCGAGGGCGGCTACGGCCGGACGCAGTGGAGCGACGGCGTGCTGACGGTCAACCGGACGTCGTTCGGCGGCCGGCTGGGCGCCGTGCTGGGCGCGGTGACGGCCGGGGTCGTCATCGGGTCGGTGGCGATGCCGCCCGACGTCCTCTCCTTCGAGGAGGAGGAAGAACTGCGCAGGCAGGCCGAGGCCACCTCGTCGGGCGACGGCGGCAGCGGCGGCGGGAGCGCCGACGGCGGCGGCGACGGCTACGGCGACTGGGGCAACGACCCCGGCGGTGGCGACGACGACTTCGGCTGAGCGAAAGGGCACCGGGCGTCACGCGCCGGGCGGGACGCTCGCCACAAGCCACAAGCCACAAGCCACAAGCCACAAGCCACAAGCCACAAGCCACGAGCCACAAGCGGCATGCCACACGCCACAAGCCACACGCGGCACGCGGCACGCCACAAGCGGCACGCCGCACGCCGCACGCCGCACGCCGCACGCCGCACGCCGCACGCCGCACGCCGTAGGCCCTGTCCCGCACCCGGTGGCGGAAGAGCGAGAAGAAAGGGGATACGCGATGTCCCGCTGGTGCGCGAGTCTGACCGCCGACGACCCGGCCGGGCAGGTGGCTGCCATGGGCGGCCGTCCCGTACGGACCCGGGAGGGCGGCGGCCACGCCTTCGGGCTGCTCGACGGGCCCGGCGCCGCCTCGGGGCCGTACCGGGTGGGCGACGTGTACGCGATCGGCGAGGTCACCCTCCACAACGCGCCCGAACTGCGCGCCCGGCTCGGCGCGGACGGTGCCCCGGGCGGCTCCGGGGACCCCCGTGACTGCCCGGACGGCGAACTGCTGCTGCGCGTCTACGTCAGGTTCGGCGCCGCCGGACTGGCCGCCGCCGACGGCATGTTCGCCCTGGCCATCGCCGAACGCGACGAACTCGTCCTCGTACGGGACCACATGGGCGCCCGCACCCTCTTCCACGCGCGTACCGGCACGGGCGGCCGGACCGCCTGGGCGGCGGCCACCTCCCTGCGGGCGCTCCAGCGATGGCCCGCGCTGGACACCGGACTGCATCTGCCGGCCGTCCGGTCCTTCCTCACGTTCGCGTATCTCCCCGGCAGGGACACCCTGTTGCGCGGGATCCACGAGGTGCTGCCGGGCCGGTGCGTACGGCTGAAGCCGGACGGTTCCACGGTGGAGGAGACGTACTGGGAGCCGGCCGAGGCGATCGACGAGCGCCCGGCCGCCGAACACGCCCGAGAACTGCGCGAGTTGCTGGAGTCCGCCACCGCCCGCCGGCTGCCGACCGCCGAACCCGCCGGCGTGCTGCTCTCCGGCGGGGTGGACAGCAGCCTCGTCACCGCGCTCGCCGCGAAACTGCACGACCACTCCGTCCGGTCGTACTCCATCAGCTTCGGCGGCGACGCCCCCAACGAACTCGCCTACTCCGGACTGGTCGCCGCCCACTGCCACACCGAGCACCAGGTCCTCACCGTGCCCGGCGAGGCGGTCGCGGCCCGGCTGCCCGAGACCGTCGCACTGCTGGACAGCCCGGTCGGCGACCCGCTGACCGTGCCCAACCTGATGCTCGCCGAGGCCGTCGCTGCGGACGGCATGAGCGTGGTGCTCAACGGGGAGGGCGGCGACCCGGTCTTCGGCGGCCCCAAGAACCTGCCGATGCTGATCCACGAACTGCACCGCGACGAACCGGGCGTGGACTCACGGGCGCGGGCCTACGTCGACTCGTACCGCAAGTGCCACGCCGACCTGCCCACGCTGCTCACCCCCGGCGTCCTGGCCGAACTGGCGGACGCCCCGCCGGTGACGGATCTGCTGGCGCCATATCTGACGCAAGGTCAGATGACCAGCCTGCTCAACCAGTTGCTGCACACCAACCTCCGTACCAAGGGCGCCCACCACATCCTCACGAAGGTGGAGCGCGTCACCGCCTCGCAGGGACTGGAGGGCCGCGCCCCGCTGTTCGACCGGGCGGTCGTCGACCACGCGTTCCGGGTGCCGCCCCGGCTGAAGCTCCACGGGACGACTGAGAAGTGGATTCTCAAGGAGGCGGTACGCGACCTGCTGCCGGCGACGATCGTGGACCGCCCCAAGAGCGGTATGCGGGTGCCGGTGCAGCAGTGGCTGGACGGACCCCTGCGCGACCTGGGCCACGACCTGCTCCTCGGCCGGTCCGCACGCGCGCGGGGACTCTTCCGCGAGGACACCATCCGGTCCTGGCTACGGCGGGAGGGGACGCTGCTGCCGCGCCAGGGAGGCAAGTTGTGGCTGGTCCTGACGCTGGAGCTGTGGCTGCGGTCGTTCGAGGTGGGGGCCTGAGCCGCGTCCACGCAGTACCTGACCGCCTTCGGTACGACCGAGCCCGTCCCGCCCTCGGCCGGAACGAACCCGTCCCGCCCTCGGCACGAAGCGGAGGACGGGACAGGACGGGACCGGACGAGGCAGGACGAGGCAGGACCGGACGAGCGGCGCGGAAGGCCGACCGGAGGTCAGCTCTCCTTGGTGGAGTACGAGTGCGCTCCCGTACCGGCGAGCGCGCCACCCTCGACGATCAGGTACTCGTCACGGATCGGGTTCCCGGCGAAGAACGACTCCAGGATCTCCCGGGTACCGGCCGCGTACCGCGCCTGCGCCGAGAGCGACGAGCCCGAGATGTGCGGCGTCATCGCGTGGTGCGGCATGGTGCGCCACGGGTGGTCGGCCGGCGCGGGCTGCGGGTACCAGACGTCGCCGCCGTAGCCCGCGAGCTGGCCGCTGCGCAGCGCCCGGTCGACCGCGTCACGGTCGACGATCTTCGCGCGGGCGGTGTTGATGAGGTACGCGCCCCGCTTCATGGTGCCGAGGAGCTTGTCGTCGAACAGGCCCTCGGTCTCGGGGTGCAGCGGCGCGTTGATGGTGACGACGTCGACGTGCGGGACCATCGCGGCGGTCGACTCGTGCCAGATCAGGTTCAGCTCCTGCTCGACCGACTCCGGCAGCCGGTGCCGGTCGGTGTAGTGCAGCTCGACGTCGAACGGCGCGAGGCGGCGGAGCACGGCGAGCCCGATGCGCCCGGCGGCGACCGTGCCGACCTTCATGCCTTCGAGGTCGTACGAGCGCGAGACCGCGTCCGCGATGTTCCAGCCGCCGTCGAGCACGATCTGGTGCGCGGGGATGAAGTTCCGTACGAGGCCGAGGATCGTCATCACGACGTGCTCGGCGACGCTGATGCTGTTGCAGAACGTGACCTCGGCGACGGTGACGCCGTGCTCGATGGCCGCGTCCAGGTCGACGTGGTCCGAGCCGATGCCCGCGGTGACGGCGAGCTTCAGGTTCTTCGCGGTGGCGATGCGCTCGGCCGTCAGATACGCGGGCCAGAACGGCTGCGAGATGACGATGTCCGCGTCCACCAGTTCGCGGTCGAAGACCGACCCCGCGCCTTCCTTGTCGGAGGTGACGACGAGGGTGTGGCCGCGGCTCTCCAGGAAGGTACGCAGGCCGAGTTCACCGGAGACGCTGCCCAGCAGATGGCCGGGGGTGAAGTCGGTGCCCTCGGGGGTGGGCGTGGTCTGGCCGCCCGGGTAGTGGTCGATGACCGGGAGGTCGTCGCGGGCGTACGTGGTGGGCTGGCCGTCGGTCGGGTCGTCGTACAGGACACACAGGATCTTGGCCATGACGTTGCGGCTCCTCGTCCGTTGCTGCGAAGTGCTTCGGAAGGTGGCTCCTACGGTCGTCGCAGGCGTTGTCCCTGGTCAAAGTGATCTTCTCTATGCCGGGATAGGCACCGGCTATCGCCCGGGGTCGGACGGCGATCCGGTGCCCGGCGGATGCCCGGACGATTCGGACCGGCCTGGTGGCCCGGACGGTTCCGGCTCTCGTACGGACGCTTCCCGCTCTCGTACGGACAGATCCCGCCCTCGTACGGATGCGTCTTCCCGTACGGGCCGGTCCTGTTGCCCGGACGGCTCGTCCCCCTCCGCGGGCGGGGACGGCTCGTCCCCCTCCGCAGGAACGGGGCGCAGGTGCGTGTCGAGGAGGCCGGCCAGGACCTCCCGTACGCTCACCCGTCGCGCGGTCTCCAACAGGGCCTTCGCCAGGACCGGTTCGGGGCTGCGGTCGGCGATGACCAGACCCACGCGCGGTCCGTGCGCCGGGTGCTCCAGCGGGACCACACGCATCGTGGCGGGGACGCCGAACATGTGCAGCCACGCGTGCGAGATGACGCTCGACCAGCGGCCCACCGCCATGTGCGTGTAGAGGCCCGCGACGGTGTCGGTCTCGATGGCGGGCGTGACGCTCACGCCTTCCGCCGCGAAGTACTCGTCCATGATCCGGCGGTTGCGCATCTGCTGGGACAGCAGACAGAGCGCCAGCCCGGAGATCTCGGCCCAGCGCACCGTCCGCCGCCCGGCGAGCGGGCTGTCGTGCGGGGTGAGCAGCAGATACCTCTCCTCGTACAGAGGGGTGCGCCGCACCTGGCGCAGGCTTTCGTCGTCCAGATAGGTGAGCGCGATGTCCAGTTCGAAGGAGGTCAGCCGCCGGGTGATGTCGCGCGACGACAGCGACTCCAACGAGACCCGCACCAGGGGGTGTTCCTCGCAGAACGGGCTGGTCAGCAGGGAGGCGGCGGTCAGCGCGGTGGGAATGGCGCCCAGCCGGAGCGTGCCGGTGAGCCCGCCGCGCATGACCGACAACTCGTGGTGCAGCGCGTCGCGTTCGGCCAGGATGCGGTGCGCCCAGAGCAATACCCGTTCACCCTCGGGCGTCAGCCCCTCGAACCGCCGGCCGCGCCGTACGACGGGCACGCCCAGTTCGTGCTCCAGTTTGCGTATCGCGGCGGAGAGCGACGGCTGGGACACGTAGCAGGCGTCGGCGGCCCGCGCGAAGTGCCGCTCGCGGGCGAGTGCGACCAGATACTCCAACTGCCGTAACAGCACGATGTCCCAGCTCCCCTTCCGCCGCCCGCACGCGCGTCGTCCGGCCATCCTCACGTACGGCAGGCGGCGCGGCGACCTCCTCGGGGGAGAGTGGCCGGGGGGCAGGGGGCTTGGGGCCGGTTGGGCGCGCGACTGCGGGCTCGGGGCTACGCGGGCCTGTGGCCTTGGTGCGGACGGTCGTCGCTCAGCGTGGCGGGAGGCGGTGCGAGTTGTCCCCGGCCCACCGCACCAGCGCCTTCGCCGCCTCCCGCACTCCGCTGTGGCCGAACCGCTCCGTCAGCGCCCCCGCCCGGCCGGACACCAGGCCGAGCCCGGCCGCCGACTTGGCGACCTGGTCCGTCAGCCGCTCCCGTACGGCCAACAGCTCTGAATCGCAGGTGAGTTGACGCACCCGGTCCACGATTTCCCTGGTCAGCGCCTCCGGGGCGGCGGGCGACGGAGCGTCGTGACCGAGGGTCGTATCCTCCACGGGCCCGCCGATGTCCGCCCAGTCCACGTGCGCGTCGCAGTAGCCGTGGGCGGCGAGCAGCCGGGCCTGGAGGTGGTGGGTCTCGTTGGCGGACGGCAGCCACAGCGTCGGTACGCCGGTCGCCGCCGCGTCGTAGATGTTGCCGAGCCCCGGTGTCATGCACGCGTACGCGGCGCCGCTCATCAGGTCGAGCACGGTGTCGCGGTCGCCGGTACGGACGGCGGGGTCGCCGAGCGCCTCCGCGACCGCGCGGCTCGTCGTGACGACGACCGGCCGCCCGGCGGGCTGCGCGGCCCGTACGGCGTGCAGCATCAGCCGGGCGTAGGCGGCGGCGTCGGACGTTGTCCAGTACGGGTGTTGGAGACCGCCCAGGTTGAGCAGGACGTGCCGCCCGGACCCCGCCGTCGTCGTCTCCGGCCACCAGAGCTGCCGGGGCGGCAGGAGCGGGATGATCGGCGGTACGACGACGGTGCTGCGCCGCAGGGCCGGGTCCGCCGCGATCCGCTCCCGTACGCCGAAGAAGTCCTGCGCGACGTACAGCGCGGCGTCCCCGGCCACCGCCGGGATCTCGGGCCAGAACCAGGTGAGGGCGTCGTACACCGCCACGTCCAGCCCGGCCCGGCGCGCCAGCGTGGCCTCGGGGAAGTCCATGGCCGTGACGAACAGGTCGTAGCGGGGCGCCAACCGCCGCAGGGACGCCAGCCGTTCGTCGTCGGACAGGCCGGTGGTCCCGTACACCGAGTGATACGGGGGCCGGTGCTGGAGGTCCAGTGTGTGACCGCCTCCGAAGTAGGCCAACTCGTCGCAGTAGGGGGCCAGTTCATGGGCCAGCGCGGCTGTCGCGGCGGGTGGCCCGAAGCCGAAGGGCTGGGCGTTGAGCAGAAGACGCGGTCTGGCCGCACCGGTGTTGACTGACATGTCGGCCCCCCTGGGGATCGGATCAGCGCGGTCGAGTACGCGGACACGATACGGGGATGACTACTCTGAGTGAAATCGGGTAACTTCAGGTCACGACGGCTGATCATGTTCTGGAGCGCGATGAACACTGTGACGACCCTTGCCGAGACGCGTACTGAGCCGGGGAGCGAGCCTGGGAATGAGCCTGGGACCGAGTTGGGGAGTGGGCCCGGCGGCGGGCCGGAGCCTGGCGGCGTTCCCGGGCCCGGGCCCGAGCCCGAGCCGGACCCGGAGCTTCGGGCCGGGACGGGAACCGGCACCGGCACCGGACCGGTGGCCGAGACCGGGACCTTGGCGGTGCCCGGCGCGCTCCTGCACTACGAGGTACGCGGCAGCGGGCCGCTCCTGTTGCTCATCGGCGGCGGCAACTCCGACGCCGCCGTCTTCGGGAGCCTCGCCGCCCGACTCGCCGTCGACCACCGGGTGCTCACCTTCGACCCGCGCGGCAACTCCCGCAGCCCGCTCGTCGGCCCGCCGGTCGACCAGCGCGTCGAGGTCCACGCGGACGACGCGGCACGGCTGCTGGCCCGGGTGGCCGCCCCCGACGAACCGGTGCGGATCTTCGGCAGCTGCTCGGGCGGCCTCATCGCGCTCCACCTCGCGACCCGCTCCCACTCCTGTTCCCACTCCTGTTCTTGTTCCGGTTCTTGTTCGTGTTCCGGTGCCCGCTCCTGTTCGTGTGCGGGCTCCCGCCTGCGAGAGCGGATCTCCGCGCTGGTCGTGCACGAACCGCCCGCCTTCGCGCTCCTGCCGGACGCGGCGGAGCGGCTGGCCTTCGTGGACGCCGTCCACGCCACGTACCGCCGTGAGGGAATCCCCGCCGCGACGGAGCAGTTCAGCGCGGTCTTCGGCGGCCGTCCCGCACCGGTGCTGCCCGAGGCGAACGACAACACCGACTTCTTCCTCGCCCATGTGATGCGACCGTTCACCCGCCATGTCCCCGACCTCGCGGCGCTCGCCCCGCTGACCGGGCGGCTGACGGTGGCGGGCGGCCAGGACTCCCGTACCCACGACGTCCACCGCCCGGCCGTCGCCCTGGCCGAGCGCCTCGGGAAGGAGCTGGTCCTGTTCCCCGGCGGCCACGTCGGCTACGCGAAACAACCGGCCGCCTTCGCCCGCCTCCTGCGCGAGACGCTGGCCGGCGAGCGCCGGGCGGGCGGTGCGCGGCGGGACGTCCACGACGCGTCGGTGGGAGGCGCGCCCGTGGGGAGCGGGTGAGCGAGCTCGCCGGTTGACCGAGAGGGGCCCCTTTCGCCGTGTCCTGCCCCCGGTCAGACTGCCTCGGGCCGGAAACCCGAAGGGGCCCGCCGGACAAGGGCGTTGGGGGAGCGAGAGCGTATGGCGAAGGGACGGGGGCGGGCGCCGGGGCGCGGGCGCGGGCCGGGACGGGGGCCGGGGCGGGGGCGCCGGTCGGGACGTGGACGCGGGTCGGCCGCGCGGAGGCGGTACGAGGCGCGGCGCGACGGGCTGTTGGGCGGCGGGGTCGTCGCGCTGCTCGTACTGACGACGTTCTGGTCGGAACTGTGGCCGTATCTCCTCGGTCTCGCCGTGGCCGGCGGTGCCGGCGCCCTGGGGTGGTGGCTGTGGCGGACCGACCGGCTGGTGCGTCACCGGGACAGGAACTGGCGGGAACAGGACACGATCCGGGCCGGCCACCGGTCACTGGCCGAGGTGGACGCGATGAGCTGGCAGGAGTTCGAGCGGTACGTGGCGGACCTCTGCCGCCGCGACGGCTGCACGGACGTCGAGGTCAGCGGCCGGTCCGGCGACCTCGGCGCGGACGTGACCGGCTTCCTGCCCGACGGCCGGCGGCTGGTCGTGCAGTGCAAGCACTACGCCCCGCACCGGTATGTGCCCAGCGGCGACATGCAGAAGTTCGTCGGCACGGCCTGGCTCCACCACGAGGCGGACGTGGCGGTGTTCGCGGCGACCTGCCCGTTCAGCAAGGCCGCCCTGGACCTCGCCGTCCGGCACGGCATCCTCGCCGTCCACCGCGACCTGCTGGGCCAGTGGAACACCGGCACCCGGCTCCAGGCACTGCTCCCGCTGAACGGCACGGGCCAGGGCGACCGCGTCCACCGCAGACGCTGGAAGGACACGTACGGGAACTGACCACGTACCTCGCCGGGCGGCCCACGCACGACGACGGCCGGGCCCGCCCGCGTACACGGGGAACCCGGCCGTCGCCGTCGGACACCTTGACCGGACCAGCCGGACCAGCCGGACTGATCAGGCCGACCGGACCAGCCGGTCTGATCAGGCCGACCGGACCGATCAGACCGGCGGCCGGACCGATGAGACCGGCCGGACCGATGAGACCGATCAGACCGACCTGACCACCGAAACGGTCAGACGAGGTCGAACCGGTCGAGGTTGGAGACCTTGGTCCACGCCGCGACGAAGTCCTTCACGAACTTCTCCTTCGCGTCGTCGCTCGCGTAGACCTCCGCGACCGCGCGCAGCTCGGAGTTCGAGCCGAAGACCAGGTCGGCGCGGCTGCCGGTCCACTTGACGTCGCCGGTGGCGGTGTCACGGGCCTCGAAGGTGTTCGCGTCCTCGGAGGTCGCCGTCCACGTCGTACCCAGGTCGAGCAGGTTGACGAAGAAGTCGTTGGTCAGCGTGCCGGGGGTGTCGGTGAGGACGCCCAGCGACGACTCCTGGTAGTTCGCGCCGAGGACGCGCAGACCACCCACGAGCACCGTCAGCTCGGGGGCGCTCAGGGTCAGCAGGTTGGCGCGGTCGATCAGCAGGTACTCGGCGGGCAGCCGGTGGCCCTTGCCGAGGTAGTTGCGGAAGCCGTCCGCGACCGGCTCCAGCGCGGCGAAGGACTCGACGTCCGTCTGCTCCTGCGTCGCGTCGGCGCGGCCCGGCGTGAAGGGCACCTCGATGTCGAAGCCCGCCGCCTCGGCGGCCTTCTCGACACCCGCGGCACCCGCAAGCACGATCAGGTCGGCGAACGAGACGCGCTTGCCGCCGTTCGGGGAGGAGTTGAAGGACTCCTGGATGCCTTCGAGCGTCCGCAGCGCCACCGCGAGGCGGTCGGGGTCGTTGACCTCCCAGCCGTTCTGCGGTTCGAGGCGGACACGGGCGCCGTTGGCGCCGCCGCGCTTGTCGCTGCCGCGGAACGACGAGACCGAGGCCCACGCCGTGGACACGAGCTGCGACACCGACAGACCGGAAGCCAGGACCTGCTCCTTGAGGGAGGCGACGTCCTCGGCGTCGACGAGCTCGTGCGTGACGGCCGGCAGCGGGTCCTGCCACACCAGCGTCTCGGACGGCACCTCGGAACCGAGGTAGCGCACGATCGGGCCCATGTCGCGGTGGGTCAGCTTGTACCAGGCGCGGGCGAAGGCGTCCGCGAACTGGTCGGGGTGGGCGAGGAAGCGGCGCGAGATCTCCTCGTACGACGGGTCGACGCGCAGCGCGAGGTCGGTCGTGAGCATCGTCGGGGCGTGCGTCTTCGAGGAGTCGTGGGCGTCCGGTACGGTGCCGGCCCCGGCGCCGTCCTTCGGCCGCCACTGGTTGGCGCCCGCGGGGCTCTTGAACAGCTCCCACTCGTAGCCGAAGAGGATCTCGAAGAAGCTGTTGTCCCAGGTGATGGGGGTGTTCGTCCAGATGCCCTCAAGGCCGCTGGTGATGGTGTCGCCGCCCTTGCCGGTGCCGTGGCTGTTCTTCCAGCCGAAGCCCTGCTGCTCGATCGGGGCGGCCTCGGGGTCGGCGCCGACGCTGTCCGCCGGGCCCGCGCCGTGGGTCTTGCCGAAGGTGTGGCCGCCCGCGACGAGGGCGACGGTCTCCTCGTCGTTCATCGCCATGCGGCGGAACGTCTCACGGATGTCGCGCGCGGAGGCGAGCGGGTCGGGGCTGCCGTTGGGGCCCTCGGGGTTGACGTAGATGAGGCCCATCTGGACGGCGCCGAGCGGGCTCTCCAGGTTGCGGTCGCCCGTGTAGCGCTCGTCGCCGAGCCACGTCTTCTCGGGACCCCAGTACACGTCCTCCTCGGGCTCCCACACGTCCGCGCGACCGCCGGCGAAGCCGAACGTCTCGAAGCCCATGGTCTCCAGGGCGACATTGCCGGCGAGGATCATCAGGTCGGCCCAGGACAGGCTCTGCCCGTACTTCTTCTTCACCGGCCAGAGCAGGCGGCGGGCCTTGTCCAGGTTGCCGTTGTCGGGCCAGCTGTTGAGGGGCGCGAAGCGCTGCTGGCCGGCACCGGCGCCGCCGCGGCCGTCGCTGATGCGGTACGTGCCCGCGCTGTGCCACGCCATACGGATGATGAACGGCCCGTAGTGACCGAAGTCGGCGGGCCACCAGTCCTGCGAGGTGGTGAGCACCCCGGCGATGTCCTGCTTGACGGCCGGGAGGTCGAGGGCCTTGAACGCCTCGGCGTAGTCGAACTCCTCACCGAGCGGGTTGGCCACGGCGGGGTTCTTGGCGAGGATCTTCAGGTTGAGCCGCTCGGGCCACCACTCGCGGTTTCCGCCGCCCTGGGTGGGGTGCGGGGCGCGGCCGTGGGCGACCGGGCAGCCGCCGCCCTCGCCCTCCGACTTCGCGTCTACGACGATTGCATCATGGTTCTCAGACATGGAAATCCTTCCGGACCAGGCGAATCAGGGTCCTCGGTGCTGCGGGAACTGCGGTGCTGCGGAACCGGGGGCGGCCGGGAGCCGTCACGCGCCTGTTCCTTGGCATTGAGCCGGAACCGATCCTACGATGGACAGAGTCCAAGTCAAGAAGCGAACTAAACGTACGTTTGGTAAAAACCGGCCATCCAGACATCTCCCGATGAATCCTGGATGTCCCGCCACCCCCGGAACTGGTGAACCGACATGAGCGACCTGCTGGAGCGACTGCGCGGCCGGGGCTGGCGGATGACGTCCCAGCGCCGGGTCGTGGCCCAGGTCCTCGACGGCGAACACGTCCACCTCACGGCCGACGAGGTCCACGCCCTCGCGGCGGACCGCCTGCCGGAGATCTCGCGGGCGACGGTCTACAACACCCTCGGCGAACTGGTCACCCTGGGCGAGGTCGTGGAGGTCTCCACGACGGGCCGCGCCAAACGCTACGACCCGAACGCCCACCGCCCCCACCACCACCTGATCTGCTCCACCTGCGCCACGATCCGCGACGTCCACCCGACGAGCGACCCCCTGTCCGCCCTCCCACCGGAGGAACGCTTCGGCTTCACGGTGACGGGGGCGGCCGTCACGTACCGGGGGGTGTGCCCGGGGTGCGCGGGCGGGGCGGCCTGACGTTGCGCAGGGGCGGGCGCGTACAGCTGTCCGGAACGAGGGGTGCGGAGGTGGCGTCGGATGGTGCGGGAAAAGCCGTGGGACTGCGCCGCCCCGCGGCCTGTTCCGACGGTTTCTCCATCTCAGAAATGGCTCAGTGGCGTGACGGCCAAGATGACGACCTTTTGATGGGTGCGTTGCTACGTGTGGCTGCCGCAGCCTGACGAATCTGCGGGACCTCGCTCACCAAATGGGAGTGCGGCCTGGTGGCTGGTGGATGCCCCTCGTGAACTACCAACTCCCCGCGACCTGACCGCCGGTGGCCGGAGTAGGCAGGTGGGTCGCCGCTCGCCGAGGACGACCCGCACCGACCCGCACCGGACAGGATCCCCTCAGCCGGCGAGGGTCAACTTCTCCCAGGAGCGACCCGGGCCCGCCGACGCCCATGCGTTGAGCAGGGCGGGTATCTCCGGTCCTGGGGCTGCCAACGACACCTTCTGGGTGCCCGGGTGGACCGATCGGGTCTGGGGGTGGGTTCCTGTGCTGCAGCAGGAGCAGATGAGTTCGAAGCTGCTCGCGGGCTCCGCGCCGTACCCGCGCTCCGTGAAGTCCCTTTCCAGCGCGTCGATGTCGGAGGCCGCTGCCGCCGAGACCGTCACGGTGTGCGTGGAGAGGCCGGAGGGTTCGAAGAGCAGGAGTTCGTCGAAGACGCTGTGGGTCCGGCCGTCCGTGGTCCGCTCGCCCCGGGGCTCGCCGTCGTGCAGGACCACTTCCCCGAAGCGCCGGCCCGGGGACACCGGAACGCTGATGACCCGTGCCCGGGTGGGGCAGAGCCGTACGCCCCACACGACCTCGTGGCCGGTGTCGGTGCTCAGGCGTACGCAGCAGCGGCCGAACGAGCCGACGATCTCTCCCTCGCCCTCGGGGATGGTGATCCCGAAGCCCTCCCACGCGTCGCGGGCAACGGCCCATTCCCGCTTCACCGTTGCCGCGATGCCGAGGTTCCAGAATGCCGGGTCCCCCTCGCCGCGCGGTGATCGTGCCGCCGCCTCGCGGCCGAGCGTGTACGCCTTGTCCCAGTTGCGCAGGAACTTGTGCGCCAGGGCCGCGTCGTACCACCACTCCGCGCTCCGGGGGTGGTCGGGAAGGCGGCCGAGCAACTCCTCGTACCGGTCGGCGGCGGTCTGCCACCGCTCCGCGTCCCACGCCGCTCGGGCCTGCTCGAAGAGCTCCCGGGGCTTCGCCGTGTCCATTCCCACCCTCGATCGAGATCCGCCGGCCGCACCGTCAGGGACCGGACACGTCGAAGGCCCGCCATCGCTAGCGACGGCGGGCCTTCGACTATTGCCCGGTGAGAGCAATGGCGGAGGATACGAGATTCGAACTCGTGAGGGGTTGCCCCCAACACGCTTTCCAAGCGTGCGCCCTAGGCCACTAGGCGAATCCTCCGCGACGAACCATACAAGACGTTGAGCCGTGCTCGCGAACTCGTTCCCGGGGGTGGGCATCGGGTACTGTGGGCGCAGCCCCTCACGTGGCGCTATCTGACTGAACTCCCCCAGGGCCGGAAGGCAGCAAGGGTAGGTCGGCTCTGGCGGGTACGTGAGGGGCGTCCGCGTTGGCGGGAGTGGGATGTCGGACCGGGCCGATATCGTCGTAGGTGTGTCGTCCCTAGCGCTCTACCGCCGTTACCGCCCCGAGTCCTTCGCCGAGGTCATCGGGCAGGAGCATGTCACCGACCCGTTGCAGCAGGCCCTGCGGAACAACCGGGTCAATCACGCGTACCTGTTCAGCGGGCCGAGGGGCTGCGGGAAGACGACCAGCGCGCGCATCCTCGCGCGGTGTCTGAACTGCGAGCAGGGGCCGACCCCGACCCCCTGCGGGGTCTGCCAGTCCTGTCAGGACCTGGCCAGGACCGGGCCCGGGTCGATCGATGTCATCGAGATCGACGCCGCCTCGCACGGTGGTGTGGACGACGCGCGTGATCTGCGGGAGAAGGCATTCTTCGGGCCGGCGAGCAGTCGTTACAAGATCTACATCATCGACGAGGCCCACATGGTCACCCCGGCGGGCTTCAACGCCCTGCTGAAGGTCGTCGAGGAGCCGCCGGAGCATCTCAAGTTCATCTTCGCGACCACCGAGCCGGAGAAGGTCATCGGCACGATCCGGTCGCGTACGCACCACTATCCGTTCCGGCTGGTGCCGCCCGGCACGCTGCGTGAGTATCTCGGCGAGGTGTGTGGCAAGGAGCGGATCCCGGTCGCCGACGGGGTGCTGCCGCTGGTCGTCCGGGCCGGGGCCGGGTCCGTACGGGACTCGATGTCCGTGATGGACCAGCTCCTCGCGGGCGCCGCCGAGGACGGTGTGACGTACGCGATGGCGACGTCGCTGCTCGGTTACACGGACAGTTCGCTCCTCGACTCGACCATCGACGCCTTCGCGGCCGGGGACGGCGCCGCGGCCTTCGAGGTCGTGGACCGCGTCATCGAGGGCGGCAACGACCCCCGGCGCTTCGTCGCCGACCTGCTGGAGCGGCTGCGGGACCTGGTCATCCTGGCCGCCGTTCCGGACGCCGGTACGAAGGGGCTCATCGACGCCCCCGACGACGTCATCCAGCGGATGCAGGACCAGGCGGCGGTCTTCGGGGCCGCCGAGCTGAGCCGGGCCGCCGACCTCGTCAACACCGGGCTGACCGAGATGCGGGGCGCCACCTCGCCCCGGCTCCAGCTCGAACTGATCTGCGCGCGCGTGCTGCTGCCCGCCGCCTTCGACGACGAACGGTCCGTCCAGACGCGGCTCGACCGGCTGGAGCGGGGGGTGGCCTCGGCGGCGTTCTCGACCGGGGGGGCCGGACCCGCCGTGGGGTACGTCCCCGGGCCCGAGGCCCACATGCCGCCGCCCGGCAGCGGTCACCCGGCGGCGCGCCCCGCGACGCCCGGCAACGGTCACGGCAACGCTCGCGGCGGGGGAGGGGAGGCGCGGACACCGGCACCTCCCGTACCCGCCGAGGCACCCTTCGTTCCCGAGGCGCCGCCCGTTCCCGAGACGCCCGCTCCGGCCGCCGGCGCCCGGCCCGGTGCCTGGCCGGGGGCCGCGGCGCCTCCGCCCCGGCCCCCGGCGCCCGGGACGGCCGCCCGCAAGCCCGGTGGCTGGCCCACGGCCTCCACACCCGGCAGGCCCGCCCCGGCCCCCGAAGCTGCCCCGGCCGCGCCCCCGGCGTACGAGTCCGGGGCCCCCTCCGCCCCGGCCGGCGGCGGTCCCGGCATGACCCAGGGCGCCGGACAGGTGCGGAACATGTGGCCCGAGATCCTGGAGGCGGTGAAGAACCGCCGGCGCTTCACCTGGATCCTGCTCAGCCAGAACGCGCAGGTCGCGGGCTTCGACGGGACGACCCTCCAACTCGGCTTCCTCAACGCGGGAGCCCGCGACAACTTCGCCACCAGCGGCAGCGAGGAAGTCCTCAAGCAGGCGCTCTCCGAGCACTTCCGCGTCCAGTGGAAGATCGAGGCGATCATCGACCCCTCGGGCGGCACCCAGCCGCCGCCCGCCCCCGGCGGGGGCAACGGCCCCTCAGGGGGCGGGAGTTACGGCGGCGGGGGCGGTGGCGGTGCGCCCGGCGGCTACGGCGGCGGAGGCGGCGCCCGGCCCCCGGCTCCCGCCCCCTCCCAGCGACCCGCGCCGCCCGCCCAGCACCCCGCCGACTCCGGCCCCGGCGCGGGCTCCCCGGCGCCCGGCGGCCACGCCTCGGCCGCCACCGCCACCGCCACGGCCGCCCCCGGCCACGCGCCGCCCGAACAGCGCCGCCCGTCCGGCGGTCCCGTCGCGCCCCCTCCCCCCGTCGTCCCCCAGGTCGCCCCCGAGGACGACATCCCGGAGGACGACGACGCCGGCCTGGCCGACTCCGCGCTCTCCGGCCACGACCTGATCGTCCGCGAGCTGGGCGCCACGCTCGTCGACGAGTTCCCGAACGAGTAGGCCGCGCTCCGGGGCTCGGGGGTTCGGCGGCTCCGGAACCCCAGAACGCCGTTGCCCCGTGCTCCCGGAACGCTGCGGTCCCGCACGACGCACCCGGCGCCCCGAGCCCGACCGCGCCCGGCACCACGTACACCCGCCGCCCCCCGGGACGGAGCCCGGCCCCGCCGTCCACCCACCGGAACGGGGCGGGCGCCCGGCCCGCCCCCGGACCCGACCCCGCTAGGCTGCGCCCCGTGAAGGTCCTTGTCATCGGCGGCGGCGCCCGCGAACACGCCCTGTGCCGCTCCCTGTCCCTCGATCCCGACGTCACCGCGCTGCACTGCGCGCCCGGCAACGCGGGTATCGCCGAAGTCGCCGAGCTCCACCCGGTCGACGCCACGGACGGCACGGCCGTCGCCCGGCTCGCCGCCCGCCTGGAGGCCGGCCTCGTCGTCGTCGGCCCCGAGGCGCCCCTGGTCGCCGGGGTCGCCGACGCCGTACGGGACGCGGGCATCGCCTGCTTCGGCCCGTCCGCCGAGGCCGCGCGGCTGGAGGGCTCCAAGGCCTTCGCGAAGTCCGTGATGGCCGCCGCGAGCGTCCCCACCGGTCGCAGTTACGTGTGCACCACCCCCGAGGAGATCGACACCGCCCTCGACGCCTTCGGCGCCCCCTTCGTCGTCAAGGACGACGGACTCGCGGCCGGCAAGGGCGTCGTCGTCACCGACGACCTCGCGACCGCCCGCGAGCACGCGCTCGCCTGCGGCCGGGTCGTCATCGAGGAGTTCCTGGACGGCCCGGAGGTCTCCCTCTTCGCCGTCACCGACGGCCGTACGGTGCTCCCGCTGCGCCCCGCCCAGGACTTCAAGCGCGCGCTCGACGGCGACGAGGGCCCCAACACCGGCGGCATGGGCGCGTACTCCCCGCTCCCGTGGGCCGACCCCAAACTGGTCGACGAGGTCCTGGAGACCGTGCTCCAGCCCACCGTGGACGAGATGCGCCGCCGGGGCACGCCGTTCTCCGGGCTGCTCTACGCGGGCCTGGCGATCACCGGCCGGGGTGTGCGGGTCATCGAGTTCAACGCCCGGTTCGGCGACCCCGAGACGCAGGTGGTCCTGGCACGGCTGCGGACCCCGCTCGCCGGTGTCCTGCTGGCCGCCGCCGAAGGACGGCTCGCGGACCTGCCGGAGCTGGTGTGGCGCGACGACGCGGCGGTCACCGTGGTGGTGGCCTCGCACAACTACCCGGGCACCCCGCGTACCGGCGACCCCGTCGAGGGACTGGCCGACGTCGTCGCGCAGGATGCCCCCGACGCGTACGTCCTGCACGCCGGGACCCGGCTCGCGGACGACGGCCGCACGGTCCTCAGCGCCGGCGGACGCGTGCTGTCCGTCACGGCGACCGGCAAGGACCTCGCGCAGGCGCGGGAACGGGCGTACGCGGCCGTGGGCCGGATCCGGCTGGACGGGTCGCAGCACCGCACGGACATCGCCCGCGAGGCCGCCGACGCCTGAGCCCTGGGCCCAGCCCGGACCCGGTCCGCGCACGAACGACCCCGCTGTCCCGTCCGGCCCTGTTCGTCCCCGTCCGACCTGGTTGGACGGGGACGTTCGCGTACGGCCCCGGCGTCCCCGTCTCGCGCCCGGAAACGGCACCCCAAAACACCGGTGACGCCAGCACCTTTGACCTAAGCCATTCCATCGGGTGACGGTTGACCCATCCGAATGACCCCCGCCGGGGCCCCAACTATGGTGCGGCGCAAGCGTTCGGGCACTTGGCCCACCGACATTGCGATGTCAGTGGCGGGTGCCACAGTGGGGAAGTGAGCAAATCCGCCGCAGTGCTGGCAGAGGGGGTGAGATCCGGACGTGTCCGTATCCGGTGTCGGTGAGGAGATCGGTGCCCAGGGCGCCAGATCCCGGGCTCTCGCTGTGCTGCGTGTGCGCGGCAGGGCGGCGGCTCTCGCACTGCTGCCCGCCGCGGCGGCGGTCGTCCTGCTCGCGGGCGGTGCCACGGGCCTGCTCACCGGCGGGAGTTGGGACACCACGCGCTGGATCGTGACCGCCGTCGCCGTGCTCGTGCTGCTCTGCGCGGCGGCCGTCGCCACCGTGATCGTCAGGGCCGAGCCGGCCCTCAGCCCCACCGTGGAGATCGCCGAGCACACCGCCCCGGACCTGTACCGCCTGGTGCGGGACCTGGCCGACCGGCTGGGCGTGCCCGCGCCCTCGTCCATAGCCCTGACGCCGGACTGCGACAGCTGGCTGGAGGACCGTACGCACCCCGCGCACGCCCCCGCCGACAGCGCGGCCGATCCGGCTACGAACGGCGCCGCACGCGCCGAAGCGACCGCCTCCGGGAGGGCCCCCGCCAAGAGCGTGGGAATGCCCGGCGCGGCCCGCCGCCGTGTGCCCGCCGCCCCCGTCCTCGTGATCGGATCGCCCTTCCTGTGGTGGATGCGCGTCGCCGAGCTGCGCGCCGTGCTGGCCCCTGTCGTGGCCGGGACCGGACCGGCGTCGCACCCCGACATAGCCGCCGCCCGCCGCTTCGTACGGAGCCTGGACGCCGCCGCGGCGCTCGCCGACCGCCGCGACCCGGGGCGGCCGGTACGCCGCACCGGCCTCCGCCTCGTCAGCCGGATCGCCCGACTGATGCTGCGCGCCTGCGCGGAGCACACCGCCCTGATGGAGCGCGGCGTGGCCTCCGCCGCGTCCGAGCGGGCCCACGGGGTCGACTACGGGCTGCGGATCGTCGCCCAGGAGCAGGTCGGCCTCGCCTACGCGGGCTGGGACCGGCTGCTCACCCGCGTCGCCCTGCCCGCCTGGCGGATGGGCCGCTGGCCGTCCCGGCTCGACGTCGGCGTCGTGTCGGCGCTGACCGAGCTCTCGCGGCGCGACCGGCTGGCCGAGGGGTTCGCCTCCCGGCTCGGCGAACGCCCCGCCTGCGATCTGCTCGAAGAACCCGGTGCGGTCGACGAGGCGACATCCCTGCTTGCCGCGCGCCTTTTCCACGGCGGCCCGGCCGAGTCCGGCCCCGACTGGTCCCCGGTCGACTGGCAGCAGTATCCGGAGGAGGTCGTGGACCGCAAGTGGCGTACGGAGGCGGCCAGACTGCACCGCGTCCTGGACGGGATGGGGGTACGCCGCTCCGCGCGGCCGGGCGACGCCACAGCCGGTCCGGCCGCCGTCCCCGCCGGCGACGCCGTGCTCGGGCCCACGCTGGACCGGGTCATGGACCATCTCGCCGGCCGGGGCGAGGAGGCGGGCGACAGCCTGGCCGCCGGGATCAGCGCCGAGGTGGCACGCGAGGAGGCCGAGGCGGTGCTGCCCGCGCAGCCGGCCGCCCCGGAGGCCGCGGGGGACGCCCTGGCGCTCCGGGGGGCGGACCCGCTGCCGCTGCTGCCGCTCATGCCGCCGCGCACGGGACGCGAGCTGCTCGCCGACCACGTCACCGCCATGGTCTGCTGCGCCGCCGTGGACACGGCGGGCGCGACGCCGGGGCTCGACTGGCTGGACGGCCCGGCGCTGCTGATGGACGGCAAGCGGCGCACGGACCTGGCGGGCGGGGTGCTGAGCCTGGTGGAGGACGGCGACGGGGAGCCGCTGCGGATGTGGCTGGCCGCGACGGGCGTACGGTCGGAGAAACCGGTTCGTCTGGTGTGACGCCGGGGTGGGGGCGTTCGCCCTCGGGGGGCGTCGTCGTGCGTACGTCGTCGCGTCGGTGCGGGGGTTGATCCGCCCGGCGCGTGCCCGCCGTGTCGGCCCGGCCGGTGCGAGCCCGGTCGTCCGGCGTCGGTGCCGGGGGTCGGCCCCCGTCCCGCGTAGGCCAGTGTGTGGGGCCCGCGCCGGCCCGCCTGGTGCGAGCCCGGTCACGCGGCACCAGAGTGGGGACGGCCGTCTGCTCGCACCTGTCCGCCCGGTCGTCCGGCGTCGGTGCCGGGGGTCGGCCCCCGTCCCGCGTAGGCCAGTGTGTGGGGCCCGCGCCGGCCCGCCGTGTCGGCCCGCCTGGTGCGAGCCCGGTCACGCGGCACCAGAGTGGGGACGGCCGTCTGCTCGCGCCTGTCCGCCCGGCTGTCCGGCGTCGGTGGCGGGGGTTAGCCCCCGTCCCTCGTACGCCGGTGCGGCGGGCCCGCGCCAGCCCGCCAAGCGCCCACCCGTGTCGGCCCGGCTCGCCCGCGCCGGCCCGCGCCCGCCTGGTCATCCCGTACCGGGCTCGGACGGCCCCCCGCCCCCGTCCCGCCCACCCCGGTGTGTCGCGTGCGCCTCCCCTCATCGCCGATCAGTGCGGATTCGTGTGGATTCCCGGACCGGAGGAGCCCAGCCGGTGTGAGGTCGGTCACGCTCGGGCCCCGTCGGCCGTTCCCTCCCGGCCCCCGTCCCGCGCCGGCGTGCTCAACACCCCGCCGGAGCTGGGTGTTTCCGCCGGTCGGAGGGGCTTGTATCCCGATTGCATCCCCTTCCGCCCGCTTGCATGCCTTTCCATTCGCGACGAACGGTGACGGGCCGCGTGCTGAATGTGATGTGCTGGGAAGCCGCCGCCGACGCGGCCCGCCCCAACAGCGGCCCGCCGAGCGGCAGTCGACCACTCACCAGCACCTGCACGGGGTTTCCAGGGAGGGGCGCGCCAATGTGCGCCGATCACATCCGACGGTGGGAATCGGGCGCGCTCGCCCACGCCGTCTCCGATCCCTTCGGCCAGGGACCGGTGCCCTGGCTGCGCGGCAGCGAGAACTACCTCGACGACACGGGCCAGGTCGTCCCCTGGTACGCGGACCCGACGCTCGGCCGCGACCGGGGCGGCACCCGTACCGCCGACGACGTCCACCGCCAGATCAAGGGCTTCGCCTCCGCCGGCGCCGTCGCCCCCGGCGAGTCCATCGACTTCCACATCACCGTCGATCCGCCCCAGCCGTTCTCCGTGGACATCTACCGGATCGGGCACTACGCCGGCGAGGGCGCCCGCAAGATCACCACGAGCCCCCGGCTCTCCGGCATCGTCCAGCCCGCCCCGCTCGCCGCCGAACGCACCGTGTCCTGCCACCACTGGTGGCTCTCCTGGCGCCTCCAGATCCCGTCGTACTGGTCGCTCGGCGCGTATGTCGCCGTCCTCACCACGACCGACGGCCACCGTTCCCACGTGCCGTTCACGGTCCGCGACACCCACCCCGCCGACCTGCTGCTCCTGCTGCCCGACATCACCTGGCAGGCGTACAACCTCTACCCGGAGGACGGCCGTCTCGGCGCCAGCCTCTACCACGCCTGGGACGAGGAGGGCCGGCTCCTCGGCGAGGAGGACGCGGCGATCACCGTCTCCTTCGACCGCCCGTACGCGGGCGCCGGGCTGCCCATCCATGTCGGCCACGCCTACGATTTCATCCGCTGGGCCGAGCGGTACGGCTACGACATCGCATACGCGAACGCCGGCGATCTGCACGCCGGGCTGATCGACCCGACCCGCTACCGGGGCCTGGTCTTCCCCGGCCACGACGAGTACTGGTCGCTCCCCATGCGCCGCACCGTCGAGCGGGCCCGCGAGAGCGGCACGTCGCTGGTCTTCCTCTCCGCCAACACCATGTACTGGCAGGTCGAGTTGGGCCCGTCGCCGTCCGGCGTCCCGGACCGGCTGCTCACCTGCCGCAAGCGCCACGGCCCCGGACGCCCCGCGCTCTGGCGGGAGGTGGACAAGCCGGAGCAGCAACTGCTCGGCATCCAGTACGCGGGCCGGGTCCCCGAGCCGCACCCGATGGTCGTACGGAACGCGACGCACTGGTTCTGGGACGCCACCGGCGCCTTCGAGGGCGACCAACTCCCGGGCCTGGTCGCCGGGGAGGCCGACCGCTACTTCCCGCGTACGGCGCTGCCCGAGCACGACGAGCGGATGCTGCTGGCGCACTCGCCCTACCGGGACGGCGACAACACCCTTCGCCACCAGGAGACTTCGCTCTACCGTTCCCCGTCCGGCGCTCTCGTCTTCGCCTCCGGGACCTTCGCGTGGTCGCCCGCGCTCGACCGGCCCGGCCATGTCGACCCGCGCGTCCAGCGGGCCACCGCAAACCTCCTCGACCGCATCTGCAAACGCGACTGAGAGTGTCCCCGGACGCTCCCTGCCCCCGCCCCGCAGCGCCCCACGCGCGCGCCGGCCCCGCCCGTACGGGAGAATCGGCAGCGCAAAGACCCCCGTGGCGAGGAACGAGGAACCGTGTCCGGATTCGTAGAGAAGCCCGAGCCCCTTCAGGTCCCGGGCCTGGTGCATCTGCACACCGGCAAGGTGCGCGACCTGTACCGGAACGAGGCGGGCGATCTCGTGATGGTCGCCAGCGACCGCATCTCCGCCTACGACTGGGTCCTGCCCACCGAAATCCCCGACAAGGGACGGGTGTTGACGCAGCTGTCGCTCTGGTGGTTCGACAAGCTCGCCGACCTCGCGCCCAGCCATGTCCTCTCCACCGACCTCCCCGACGGCGCCCCCGCCGACTGGGCCGGCCGCACCCTCGTCTGCGAACCCCTGCGGATGACCCCGGTCGAGTGCGTGGCACGCGGCTATCTCACCGGCTCCGGCCTCGCCGAGTACGAGCAGACCCGTACGGTCTGCGGACTGGCCCTCCCCGAGGGCCTGATGGACGGCTCCGAGCTGCCCGCGCCGATCTTCACCCCCGCCACGAAGGCCGCCGTCGGCGACCACGACGAGAACGTGTCCTACGAGGAGGTCGCCCGCCAGACCGGCGCCGAGACCGCCGCGCTGCTGCGCCGTACGACGCTCGACATCTACGCCCGCGCCCGCGACATCGCCCGTGAGCGGGGCATCATCCTCGCCGACACCAAGTTCGAGTTCGGCTTCGACACCGACGACCGGCTGGTGCTCGCCGACGAGGTGCTGACCCCGGACTCCTCGCGCTTCTGGCCGACGGCGGGCTGGGAGCCGGGCCACGCCCAGCCGTCGTACGACAAGCAGTACGTACGCGACTGGCTGACCTCCTCCGCGTCCGGCTGGGACCGCGCGAGCGAGCAGCCGCCGCCGCAGCTGCCGGACGAGGTGGTGGCGGCGACCCGCGCCAAGTACCTGGAGGCGTACGAGCTCCTCACCGGCACCCGCTGGTAGCCGGCGGGCCCGCGGGAGCGGGTGGACGACGAAGAAACCCCGGCCGGATGATCCGGCCGGGGTTTCTCACACTGAGCGGACGACCAGGTTCGAACTGGCGACCTCAACCTTGGCAAGGTTGCGCTCTACCAACTGAGCTACGTCCGCGTGCGCCGTGGCGCGAGGCCCACTATACCCAACCTCGGTCGCGGGCGAGACGCACCGCCGTATGCCGGTTCTCCGCACCCAGCTTGGACGCGGCCGACGACAGGTAGTTCCGGACGGTGCCCTGGGACAGCGAGGCCGCCGCCGCGATCTCCGCGATCGGCGCCCCGTCGGCCGCCAGCTCCAGGACCTCGGCCTCGCGGGCGGTCAGCGGCGAGTCCCCGGCCGCGATCGCGTCGGCGGCCAACTCCGGATCCACGTGCCGGTTTCCGGCGTGCACGGTACGGATGACCTCGGCGAGCTGCCGGGCGCTGACGGTCTTCGGTACGAAGCCGCGCACGCCCGCCGCCAGGGCGCGCTTGAGATGCCCCGGCCGGCCGTGACTGGTGACGATCATCGTCCGGCAGCCGGGCAGTTGGGCACGGAGGGATGTGGCGACCTTCACACCGTCGGCACCCGGCATCTGGAGATCGAGGACGGCGACGTCCGGGCGGTGCGCCAGCGCCATCGCCAGCGCCTCGGGGCCGGACGCGGCCTCGGCGACGACGGTCAGATCGTCCTCCAGACCGAGGAGCGCGGCGAGCGCGCCCCGGATCAGATGCTCGTCGTCGGCGAGGAGAACGCGTACGGGAGCGGCTCCCCTCTCGGCGCGGGGCACGGCACTCACGCGCTCACCTCGTTGGCGACGGAGCCTGCGGCGGGACCGGTGGCGGGACTGGTGGCGGGGCTCGTGGCGGGGCCGCCGACCCGCGCGGACGCGCCGGACGGTGCCGGGAGCGGCACCCGGGCCGTGAGCCGGAAGCGGCCCCCGGCCACCCGGCCCGCGTCGAGCGTGCCGTCCACGGTGGCCAGCCGCTCGCGCAGCCCGGCGAGCCCGGCCCCGGGCGTACGGGGGGCGGGGGCCGTAGCGGCCGTACCGCCTACGGCGACTCCACCGGCCCGACCGGCATGACCGGCTGGACCGCCGTCGGCGGGCGTACCGGCGACATCAGCCGCGCCAGCCCCGCCGACCCCACCAGCCGCACCCGCCCTGCTGTCCCCGCCCGCACCGGCCCGGACCGGGGCCTCCTCGTCCGGCACCCCGTCGTTCTCCACGACCAACACCACCTCGCTCCCCTCCCGTACCGTCAGCCGCACCGTGCACTGCCGCGCGTCCCCGTGCCGCAGCACATTCGTCGCGGCCTCCCGCACCACCCACCCGAGGGCCGACTGCACGCCCGGTGTCAGTCCCTCGGCCGCTCCGGCGGCCCCCGGCGGCGCCCCCGACCCCGCCGTCCCCTCCCGGTCCAGCCGGAACCGGATACCGGCGGCCTTCAACACGCCCCGCGCGCCTTCCAGTTCGGTGTGCAGATCCACTTCCCGGTAGCCCCGCACCACGGCCCGCACCTCGCGCTGCGACTCCTGGGCGATCCGCTGCACCTCGGCCATCTGCTCGGCCGCCCGCTCCGTACCCCCGCGCCGCGCGAGCTGGACGGCCAGTTCGCTCTTGAACGCGATCACCGCCAGATTGCGGCCCATCACGTCGTGCATGTCCCGCCCGAAGCGCAGCCGCTCCTCGGCCACCGCGAGCCGCGTCTGGAGCTCACGGGCGTGGTCCAGTTCCCACACGGACCTGACCAGCCAGACCGAGAAACCGCAGGCGAAGGCGAGGGACAGCCCGGCGATCAGCACCCCGAGCACGGCGCCGAAGATCGCGCCGAACGACAACCCGAACACGAGGCCGGCCAGCCCCACGAACACCATGGCGGCCAGCACCGTCAGCAGCATGCTCCGCACCCGGCGGAGCCCCACGACCAGCGACCCGATCCCGAAACCGGCGAAGGTGACCAGCAGATAGGAGAGCGCCTCGGCGTCCTTCAGACTCGGCTCGGCCGAGGGCAACATACGGGTGACGGCCAGACAGCCGACGGCGGTGATCACGGCCGTCGCGACCATCGGCCGGACCGGTCGCTCCCGCCGGCCGAGCGCCCAGGACAGGGCGTACGACGTGGAGACGGCGCTCACGATCGCGTGGACGGAGAGGAGCAGCATGAACCAGCCGCCGATCGGCGAGCCGAAGAGGGAGACGGCGGGCAGCCCGACGAGCCCGATCTCGATCGCGATGAAGGAGTGGAAGGACCAGCGGGTGTAGATCTCGACCTTGGCCGGCTGGCTCTTCCCGGCCCACGATCCCGTCCTGCGAAGCCTCACCACGCCGTTCCTCCCGCTCTCTCGTCCACGCCCCGGACGTTCCCATCCCGCCGGACAACCGGACAACCGGTCAGCCTCGCCGCGCGCCGCTCAGCGCCGCGTATCGCTCAACCTCGCCGCAAGCCGCAAGCCGCAAGCCGCAAGCCGCAAGCCGCAAGCCGCTCAGCGCCTCGGCTCCCAGCGGAACCACTTCCTGACGGCGAACACCGCCAGCACCGTCCACGCCAGGGCGTTGAGCCCCGCCGAGACCAGGTCACCGGTGACGGCGTCGCCCAGCCAGCCCGTCCGTACCAGCGTCACGATCCCCGTCATGGGCAGCAGTTCACAGACCGAGGCGACCTTGTCGGGCAGGGCCTCCAGCGGGATGAACAGCCCCGACCCCATCGCAGAGACCAGCAGCATCGGCAGGGTGGTGATCTGGGCGCTCTCCACGGTACGGGTGAATCCCGCCGACGCGGCGGCCAGCACCGTCATCAGTCCGGTGCCCGCCAGCACGCCCAGCACCAGCAGTTCCGGTCGCTGAGGGGCGCTCACGTCCAGGAACACGACCCCGGCGGCGACCAGCAGGACACACTGCGCGAGCGCCAGCGAGGCGGCCGGCAGCGCGGTCCCGGCCAGGATCTCCGGGTCGGAGACCTCGCCCGTACGGAGCCGTTTGAGGACCAGTTCCTCACGCCGTGCCGTGTACGCGGAGGTGAGGTTCATGTACACGACCAGGAGCAGCACCATGCCGACGCCGCCCGTCAGCGCGACCTCGGCGATGCTGAACCCGGTGCCGCCCAGGTCGACGTTCTGGAGCGAGACCCTGGTGGACAGGATCATCCCGACCGGCATGAGCAGGGCCATGAAGAGCATCGTCCGGTTCCGTACGAACAGGGTCAGCTCCGCCCGGCCGAGCGCGCCGAGGCGCCCCGCCCGGGTCGTGGTCCCGGTCGCCGTTCCCGTCGTCCCGTGCTTCCGCGCGACCGCCGTACTCATGCCGCCACCGCCTCTCCCGTGCCGTTGCCGTTGCCGTTGCCGTCGCCCATGTCCGTGCCCGCTCCCGTGCCGGGGGACCCGGCCCCCGCGCGCTGCGCCGCGATGTCCAGGAACGCCTCTTCCAGCGAGGCCGAGCGGGCGTCGAGCCCCGCCAGGTGCACACCGAACTCCTCGGCCCAGTGCAGCAGTTCGGCCAGGTCCCGCTGGAGGTCGCGGGTGCGGATCTCGATCCGCCGGCCGTCCGCCCCGGCCCGCAGCGAGAGCGGCAGCTGGGCCGGCGTCATCCCCTCGGGCAGGGTGAAACGGATCCGGGCCGGCCGGGTCGCCGTCACCTCCGCCGGGGTCCCCGACACCTCGATCCGTCCCCCGTGCATGATCGCCAGCCGGTCGGCGAGGCCCTCGGCCTCCTCCAGGTAGTGCGTCGTCAGCAGGACGGTGGTGCCGCCGTCGCGCAGCGCCCGCACCAGTTCCCAGGTGTCGCGCCGTCCCTCGGCGTCCAGTCCGGTCGTCGGCTCGTCCAGGAACAGCACCTCGGGCCGTCCGAGCAGCGCCAGCGCCAGGTCCAGCCGCCGCCGCTCGCCGCCGGACAGCTGCTTGACCCGTACCCCGGCGCGCCCGCCCAGCCCCACCAGCTCCAGCGCCTCGCCGACGGGCCGCGCGCCGCTCGTGCAGCCCGCCCACATCCGCACGGTCTCCTTGACGGTCAGGTCGGTCGGGAAGCCGCCCTCCTGGAGCATCACCCCGGTCCGGGGCCGTACCTCGGCCCGGTGGGTGTACGGGTCGTGGCCGAGCACCCGTACGGTGCCGCCGCTGGGGCGGGCCAGGCCCTCCAGCATCTCCACGGTGGACGTCTTGCCCGCGCCGTTCGTGCCGAGCAGCGCGAACAGCTCGCCCTCGCCGACGGTGAACGAGATCTCGTTCACCGCCTGGAATCCTCCGGCGTACGTGCGCCGGAGCCGGTCCACCTCGATGACGTTCCGGTCCACATCCGCGGCGATCGTGCCGCGGTCTCCTTGAGTCCTTGTCATGGTCACCAGGCTTCCGCCGGACCGGGGCCGGCAGCAGTGCGCGCTGTCACCACTGCACATGACAAATGTCATCGCCCGTGTGCGGCGGTTCCGTGAGGCCGTCCCGTGATGCCGTCCCCGCCCCCGCAGGAGGGGGAGCACGACGAAGGCCCCGGTCTCAGGAGACCGGGGCCTTCGATACGGAGCGGACGACCAGGTTCGAACTGGCGACCTCAACCTTGGCAAGGTTGCGCTCTACCAACTGAGCTACGTCCGCATCGCATCGATCACCGACAACGATCGTCGATGTGATGCAGAGCGGGTGACAGGGATCGCACACTGCGCCTCCCCCTTGGAAAGGGGGCGTTCTACTACTGAACTACACCCGCACGCTGCTTGGGGTTCGGCTTTTCGGCCTTGCCCTTCGGCGTGCTTCAGACTCTAGCCGATGGCTGGGGGTGCTGTGCAACTCCGTTCCCCCGCGAGCCCGGCGGGCCGCCGCCGGGCGGACGGTCCCTCAACTGGCCTGGCTGAACGCCTCGTAGACCCGCTTGGGGATCCGGCCGCGGGCCGGCACCTCCATCCGGTGCGAGAGCGCCCACGCGCGTACGGCGGCGGGGTCGGGCGCGAGGGCGGTGTGCCGGTACGACGTGCGGTTCTTTCCGGCGTGCGTCTGCCGCCGGCCCGCGGCGAGGTACGGGGCCAGGGCCTTGCGCAGTTTCTTTGCGTTGGCGGGATTGAGGTCGATCTCGTACGACTTCCCGTCGAGGCCGAACGAGACCGTTTCCGCCGCTTCTCCGCCGTCGATGTCGTCGGAGAGCGTGACCACTACGCGCTGCGCCACGGATATCGGTCCTTTCATGCGGCACCCGTCACGCCCGTCCCTGTCTCTGAAACACGGCTGACGTGCGGGGATACCGGCCTTCCGGCTGTTTAGGGGCAATGCGACCATTCGCTATATCTCTTTCTACAGCGAACCGCCACGCATTGTGAAGCCCAGCCAATTGCATCAGCGTGTCAGACGGCAATGGCGGTGGCTACTTTTTTCCGTGATTTTTTCCGTCGGCCATGCGGTGCGATTTCGACGGAGATCGCCGGAGAGTCCGGGGCTGGGTGGATATCTACCCGCGTAGATTTTGTGTACCGGTACGCTGAAGGCACTCGGGGGGTCCGGGATTCCCCGGTCAGAACCACAGCCGCAGACAGCTGCACACAGCCGCACCACACCACCGGGAGTGCCAGTGGCACGCGTCGTAGTCGACGTCATGCTCAAGCCGGAGATCCTCGACCCCCAAGGACAAGCAGTGCAGCGCGCACTGCCCCGGCTGGGTTTCGACGGGATCGCGGACGTCCGCCAGGGAAAGCGTTTCGAGCTGGAGGTGGAGGGCCCGGTCGACGACGCCGCCCTCGCCCGTATCCATGAGATGGCCGAGACGTTCCTCGCCAACACCGTCATCGAGGACTTCGTCGTCAAGGTGGAGTCGTGACCACTCGTATCGGAGTCGTCACATTCCCCGGCACGCTCGACGACCGTGACAGTCTTCGCGCCGTACGGATCGCCGGGGCCGAGCCCGTGGCGCTCTGGCACCGGGACAAGGACCTGAAGCAGGTCGACGCCGTCGTCCTCGCGGGCGGATTCAGCTACGGCGACTATCTGCGGGCCGGCGCCATTTCGCGTTTCTCGCCGGTGATGGAGACGGTCATCGAGCAGGCGAAGGCGGGCATGCCGGTCCTGGGGATCTGCAACGGTTTCCAGATCCTGACCGAGACCCATCTGCTGCCGGGCGCGATGCTGCGGAACAACCATCTGCACTTCGTCTGCCGCGACCAGCGGCTGCGGGTGGAGAACGCCGGGACCGCGTGGACCGCCGACTACACGGCGGGCCAGGAGATCTCCGTACCGCTGAAGAACATCGACGGCCGGTACGTCGCCGCCGAGCCGGTCCTGGACGAGCTGGAGGCCGAGGGCCGGGTCGCCTTCCGCTATCTGGACGGCAATCCGAACGGCTCGCTCCGCGACATCGCGGGCATCACCAACGCGGCGGGCAACGTCGTCGGCCTGATGCCGCACCCCGAGCACGCCGTGGAACCGCTGATCGGTACGGGCCGTACCGACGGGCTCGGGTTCTTCACCTCGATCCTGAAGAAGCTGGTAAGCGCCTGATGACGATCAAGAACCTCGACACCGTCAAGAACGCGACGGGGACGCCCGAGACCGATCAGCCCTGGAAGGAGCTCGGCCTCAAGGAGGACGAGTACGCCCGGATCCGGGAGATCCTCGGGCGCCGTCCTACCGGCGCCGAGCTGGCCATGTACTCGGTGATGTGGTCCGAGCACTGCTCGTACAAGAGCAGCAAGGTGCACCTCAGGCAGTTCGGCGAGAAGGCCCCGGCCAACGACGCGATGCTCGTCGGCATCGGTGAGAACGCGGGCGTCGTGGACGTCGGCCAGGGGTACGCGGTCACGTTCAAGGTCGAGTCGCACAACCACCCCTCGTACATCGAGCCCTACCAGGGCGCGGCCACCGGGGTCGGCGGCATCGTGCGCGACATCCTCGCCATGGGCGCCCGCCCGGTCGCCGTCGTGGACCCGCTGCGCTTCGGCGCGGCCGACCACCCCGACACCCGGCGGGTGCTGCCCGGTGTCGTCGCGGGCATCGGCGGCTACGGCAACTGCCTGGGCCTGCCGAACATCGGCGGCGAGGTCGTCTTCGACGCCTGCTACCAGGGAAACCCGCTGGTCAACGCGGGCTGTATCGGCGTGATGAAGCACGAGGACATCCACCTCGCGCAGGCGTCGGGTCCCGGCAACAAGGTGATCCTGTACGGCGCCCGGACCGGCGGCGACGGTATCGGCGGGGTCTCGGTGCTGGCCTCAGAGACCTTCGACGACCAGAAGCCGACGAAGCGCCCGGCGGTCCAGGTGGGCGACCCGTTCCAGGAGAAGCTCCTCATCGAGTGCACCCTGGAGATCTTCGCCGAGCGGCTGGTCGCCGGGATCCAGGACCTCGGCGGCGCCGGGCTCTCCTGCGCGACGAGCGAGCTGGCGTCGGCCGGTTCGGGCGGTATGCGGGTCGAGCTGGACACCGTCCCGCTGCGGGACTCCTCGCTGTCGCCCGAGGAGATCCTGATGAGCGAGTCGCAGGAGCGCATGTGCGCGGTGGTCGAGCCCGGCAAGGTCGACCGTTTCATGGAGATCTGCGAGAAGTGGGACGTCCTCGCGACCGTCATCGGCGAGGTCACCGAGGGCAGCCGTCTGGAGATCTTCTGGCACGGCGAGCAGATCGTGGACGTACCGCCGCGCTCCGTGGCGCACGACGGCCCGGTGTACGAGCGCCCCTACGCCCGCCCCGACTGGCAGGACGCGCTCCAGGCCGACGACGCGGGGAAGCTGGCCCGGCCCGCGAACGCGGCCGAGCTGCGGGAACAGGTGCTGCGCCTCGTCTCGTCGCCGAACCAGGCGTCGAAGGCGTGGATCACCGACCAGTACGACCGCTTCGTGCAGGGCAACACCGTGCTCGCGCAGCCCGAGGACGCGGGCATGGTCCGGATCGACGAGACCACCAATCTCGGTGTGGCGATGGCGACCGACGGCAACGGCCGGTTCGCCAAGCTCGACCCGTACACGGGCGCGCAGCTCGCGCTGGCGGAGGCGTACCGCAATGTCGCCGCCTCCGGCGCCAAGCCGCTCGCCATCTCGGACTGCCTGAACTTCGGCTCCCCGGAGGACCCGGGCGTGATGTGGCAGTTCGCGGAGGCCACGCGTGGTCTCGCGGACGGCTGCCTCCAGCTCGGCACGCCGGTGACCGGCGGCAACGTCTCGCTGTACAACCAGACCGGCGAGACGGCGATCCACCCGACCCCGGTCGTGGCCGTGCTCGGTGTGATCGACGACGTCACGCGCCGTACGCCGATCGCCTTCCGTGAAGAGGGCCAGCTGCTCTATCTGCTGGGCGACACCCGCGAGGAGTTCGGCGGGTCGGCCTGGTCGCAGGTCGTCCACGACCACCTGGGCGGGCTGCCGCCGGCGGTGGACCTGGACCGGGAGAAGCTCCTCGGCGAGATCCTGATCTCGGGCTCCCGCGACGGCATGATCGACGCGGCGCACGACCTGAGCGACGGCGGTCTGATCCAGTCGGTGACCGAGTCCTGCCTGCGCGGCGGGCACGGGGCGCGGCTGGTGGTGCCGGACGGGCTCGACGCGTTCACGTTCCTGTTCAGCGAGTCGGCGGGGCGCGCGGTCGTCGCCGTGCCGCGCAGCGAGGAGCTGCGCTTCACCGACATGTGCGGGGCGCGCGGGCTGCCCGCGACACGGATCGGTGTGGTGGACGGTGACGAGGTCGAGGTGCAGGGCGAGTTCACCGTTCCGCTGAGCGAGCTGCGGGACGCGCACGAAGGGACGATCGAGGCGCTGCTGGCCTGACGTTCTCCCCGTTGTCCCACGCCGGGCGGACCGCACATACGCGGTCCGCCCGGCGTTTTTCCGTTCCCGGACATTCCCGGACGTTCACTGATGTTCCCGGACGCTCCCGCCCCGCTCGGACCTGTCCCGAGCGGGGCGGGAAATCTCTTGCGCGTGATTACGTAATTACGTAAGTTCCCTTCATGGAACTTGAGGACCGTGTCGCCGCACTGGAACGCCGGCTCGCGGCGCTGGAGCGCGGTGAGCCGGAGGAGCCGGCGTCCCGGCCGCGGCGAGGGGAGCGGCCGGGGCGCCCGGCCGACGACACCTTCCGGCCGCTGGAACTCCTGGAGGAACAGCTCACGGCGGCGGACGCGGAGAGCGGCGGCGTGATGTACGCGGGCTCGGTACGGCTGCCGGCCGGGCAGTCCTACGCGTGGCAGTTCACCGAACTGACCGGCGACATCCTCGACGCCGACTGGGCGGAGTCCGCCGACTCCTTCGCGGCGCTCGGGCACGGCGTACGGCTGCGGCTGCTGCGCGAGATCCTCGGCGGCCTGCGCACGGCCGCCGAACTGGCCGGGCTGGACGACATCGGCACCACCGGCCAGATCTACCACCATCTGCGCCAGCTGACCGGCGCGGGCTGGCTCCGGACGACGGGCCGGGGACGTTACGAGGTGCCCGCGCCCCGCGTCGTACCGCTGCTGGTGATGCTGTCGGCCACCAGAAACTGACACCGACCAGCCCCGGGACACCCGAAGACCGGGCCCCGAGCCGCCCGGATCGGCCCCGAACCGGCCCCGAACCGGACACCGACCAGACCCCGGTGCGCGCCTGAGGACCGGGCCGCGAACCGCCCCGATCCCACCGCCCCGATCCCACCCCACGGATCCGCCCGAAGACCTGACACCGACCCGGAGAGCCGAGGTGACACGGACCATGTCCGTCCGGAAACTCGCCATGATCGTGGCCCGCTGCTGTCTGCTGTGCGTCGCCGTACTGGTCCTGGCCATGTTCGTCGGCCGCCCGGCTCCCGCGTGGACGCTCATCCTGGCCCTGATCCCGATCGCCGTCTTCGTGACCCTGGGACGGCTGTCCGCCGCGGCGCTGAAGGCCGCCGACCGGGCGCCGCTGGAGGTCCTGCCCCCGGTGACCGGGCGCTGGACCGCGCTCAACAGCCCGGCGACCAAGGTGCCCAGCCACGGCGTGCACAGCTACGGCCAGACCTACGCCGTCGACATCCTGGTCGTGCCGGAGCCCGACACCCGGCCGCCCTTCGCGAAACTGTGGCCGCTCGCACGCGGGAACGGCCACTACCCCGCCTTCGGCGCCCCCGTCCTGGCGGTGGCCGACGCGACGGTCGTGCGGGTGCTGGACGGGCGCCGGGACCATCTGACCCGCACGTCCCTGCCCGCGCTCGTCTGGATGATGCTGGTCGAGAGCGCCGTACGGGACGCGACCGGCCCCTCGTGGATCGTCGGCAACCACGTGATCCTGGACCTCGGCGACGGCGTCTTCGCCGGGTACGCGCACCTCAGGCAGGGCTCGGTGACCGTCGCCCCGGGCGACACGGTCCGCGCCGGGCAGCGGATCGCCGACTGCGGCAACACCGGGAACTCCACCGAGCCGCACCTGCACTTCCAGCTGATGGACGGCCCCGACCTGGACACGGCGCGCGGCGTGCCGTTCACCTGGCGCGGCGTCGGCGTCCCGGCGAACGGCGAGGCGTTCACGGCGCGGGCGGACGGGGCGCTCACGGAGGAGTCGCGCGAGGGCGTGGCCCCGCAGGCCGACGGGCCCCCGCAGGCCGACGAGCCGCCCGCCCCCCGAAAAGAAACCGCCCCCGCCGAACCGCTCGATTAGCCTCCTGGGCATGCCACCGGCCAAGAAGCGCAAGCAGCGGGTGTACGACTCCGCCAAGACCCGTACCGCTGTCCTCACCCAGTTCGCGCACGTGCGCGAGGCGGTCGCCGCCCTCACCCCCGAGCAGCTCGCCCTGCCCTCCGGTCTCGGCGACTGGACCGTGCGCGAACTGGCCGCCCACCTGTGCATGGGCGTCGAGAGCGTCAGCGCCGCCCTGGAGCGGCCCGAGCCGCCCGCCGTCCAGCTGGGTCTGCCCGAGTGGGCGTTCGCGACGGCCGCCGTGGCCGCCCCGATCGCGGACGACGTCACGGCGTACGCGGCCACCGCCGCACCCGCCGAACTGTTCGACCACGCGGCCGGGCGGATCGCTGTCCTGCTGGCGGAGGCCCCGCCGACCCGGCTGATCGGCATCCGGGTCGGCGCCATGCGCCTCGGCGACTACCTGGTCACCCGCGCCGTCGAACTCGTCGTCCACACCGACGACCTGAACCGGGCGGCCGGGCTCGGCATCCCCCTCGACCGGCAGGCGCTCGCCGTCTGCACCCGGCTGCTCGCCGACGCGCTCGCGCTGAAGGCGCCGGGCGCCTCGACGGAGGTACGCGTCCCGCCGTACGCCGTCGTGCAGTGCGTGGAGGGGCCCCGGCACACCCGCGGCACCCCGCCGAACGTCGTGGAGACCGACCCGCTGACCTGGCTGCGGCTCGCGACCGGGCGGACGACGTGGGCCGAGGCCCTGGCATCCGCCCGGGTCGCCGCCAGCGGCGAACGCGCGGACCTCGGCGCCCTGCTGCCCGTCATGAGCTGACCGCTGACCGCTGACCGCCGCTTGCCGCCCGCCGACCGCCGCCCGCCACGCTGCGGCCGGACCGGCGCGCCGCACCCGGCCGGCCGGCGGACGGAACCGGATCCGTCGCCGCCTCGTCACACCGGCATGCGGAAACAGTCAGTGACCACCGTCACAGTCCTCACGTCCCTGGCCCTCCTCGCCCTCGCCGGCTGCGGCAGCGAGTCCGGCAGAGCGCCGGCGGGCAGCGAGGTGGCGCCCGAGCTGCCCCTGACCGATGTCCGATGGAGCATCGACAGCCTCGGTGTCGACGGCAAGCGGATCGCGGTGCCCGCCGGGGCCGGCCTGGAGATCGACTCCAAGGGCACGGCCACCGTGGACACCGGCTGCAACGGCGTCGGAGCGATGGTCACCATCGACGGCGACACGATCACTGTCGGTGAGCGGCTTCCGTCGACACAGAAGGGCTGCTCGGGGGTGCCCGGGACCTTCGAGGAGGCCCTCGGCGCCGCTTTCGAAGGCAAGATCAAGGCCAAGGTCGAGGACAAGAAACTGACCCTCACCACCGCCGGGGGCGACACCATCGCCCTGTCCGCCGAGAAGCCCGCACCGCTCGTCGGCACCGAGTGGACGGTGAACAGCCTGGTCTCCGGCGAGACCTCGTCCTCGCTGCCCAAGGACAAGAAGGGCGAGACCGGCAAGGCGACGCTCACCTTCGCCAAGGACGGCACCGTCAGCGGCAGCCTCGGCTGCAACGGTTTCTCGGCGTCCGCGAAGACCACGGGCTCCACGATCACCTTCGGCCCGGTCAGGTCCACCAGGAAGCTCTGCCCGGAACCGGGCATGTCCCTGGAACGGGAGCTGCTCAAGGTGCTCGACGGCAAGGTGACGTATGAGGTGCACCACCGTGCTCTGACCCTCACGGCGGCCGGAGGCACCGGTTTCGGAGCCACCGCCGACACCCCGGCGCCGTAACGACGAGCCGGTCGTCCCAGGTGAACAGGGGCGCAGCCGGGCGGGCCGGTGGCGACACGCCGCCGGCCCGTCGTCATGTCCACCGCACGGCCCACAGCCGTCCCGCATTCGGACCAGCGGTCGATCTCGCCTACACTCGGTGGCGTGCCTCGTGGTGATGGACGACTCAGCCACGACCTGCTCCCCGGCGAGAAGGGCCCTCAGGACGCTTGCGGCGTCTTCGGAGTCTGGGCCCCCGGTGAAGAGGTCGCCAAGCTCACCTACTTCGGACTGTATGCACTGCAACACCGCGGACAGGAGTCCGCGGGCATCGCAGTGAGCAACGGCTCCCAGATCCTTGTCTTCAAGGACATGGGCCTTGTCTCACAGGTCTTCGACGAAACCTCCCTCGGCTCCCTCCAGGGCCATATCGCCGTGGGTCACGCCCGCTACTCCACCACCGGTGCCTCGGTGTGGGAGAACGCGCAGCCGACCTTCAGAGCCACCGCCCACGGCTCGATCGCCCTGGGTCACAACGGCAACCTCGTCAACACGGCCGAGCTGGCCGGACTGGTCGCCGACCTGCCCAAGGAGAACGGCCGCACGACCCGGGTCGCCGCGACCAACGACACCGACCTGATCACGGCCCTCCTCGCCTGCCAGACGGACGACGACGGCAAGCCCCTCACCGTCGAGCAGGCCGCGCCCCGCGTCCTGCCGCACACCAAGGGCGCCTTCTCCCTCGTCTTCATGGACGAGCACACCCTGTACGCGGCCCGCGACCCCCAGGGCATCCGCCCGCTGGTCCTCGGCCGGCTCGAACGCGGCTGGGTCGTGGCGTCCGAGAGCGCCGCCCTCGACATCTGCGGCGCCGCCTACGTGCGGGAGATCGAGCCCGGCGAACTGATCGCCATCGACGAGAACGGCCTGCGGACCTCCCGATTCGCTGAAGCGAAGCCCAAGGGCTGTGTCTTCGAGTACGTCTATCTGGCCCGCCCCGACACCGACATCGCCGGCCGGAACGTCTACCTGTCCCGCGTCGAGATGGGCCGCAAGCTGGCGGCCGAGGCGCCGGCCGACGCCGACCTCGTCATCGCGACACCCGAGTCCGGCACCCCCGCCGCGATCGGCTACGCGGAGGCCAGCGGCATCCCGTACGGCTCGGGACTGGTGAAGAACGCGTACGTGGGCCGGACGTTCATCCAGCCCTCGCAGACCATCCGCCAGCTCGGCATCCGGCTCAAGCTCAACCCCCTCAAAGAGGTCATCAAGGGCAAGCGCCTGGTGGTCGTGGACGACTCGATCGTCCGGGGCAACACCCAGCGCGCCCTGGTCAAGATGCTCCGCGAGGCCGGCGCCGCCGAGGTCCACATCCGGATCTCCTCCCCGCCGGTGAAGTGGCCCTGCTTCTTCGGCATCGACTTCGCCACCCGCGCGGAGCTGATCGCCAACGGCATGTCCATCGAGGAGATCGGCACGTCCCTCGGAGCCGACTCCCTCTCGTACATCTCCATCGACGGGATGATCGAGGCGACCACCATCGCCAAGCCGAACCTCTGCCGCGCCTGCTTCGACGGCGAGTACCCGATGGACCTGCCCGATCCGGAACTCCTCGGCAAGCAGTTGCTGGAGACCGAGCTGGCGGGCGGCGCCGACGCCGCCGACGCCCTCCGGCGGCCGTAACCGCGGCCATGAGTGCCCGCGCACGTGCCCGTACGGCTCCGCCGCGCCCCGCCCCGGGGTCGCGGCGGCCCGCCGCCACGTCCCGACCGCACGGGCCCGGACCGCACCGGCTCCGACCGCACGGACCCGGGCTCCGACCTCAGCCCCTGACTTCGCCTCCGCCTCCGCCCCGCAGCACCGACACGAAAGCTCCCCGCCATGCCAGCTGAATCCTCCGGTGCCTCCTACGCCGCCGCGGGCGTCGACATCGAGGCCGGCGACCGCGCCGTCGAGCTGATGAAGGAGTGGGTGAAGAAGACCCAGCGGCCCGAGACCGTGGGCGGCCTCGGCGGCTTCGCCGGCCTCTTCGACGCCTCGGCGCTCAAGCGCTACGAGCGCCCGCTGCTCGCCTCGGCCACCGACGGCGTGGGGACGAAGGTCGACCTGGCCCGCCGGATGGGCGTCTACGACACCATCGGCCACGACCTCGTCGGCATGGTCGTCGACGACCTGGTCGTGTGCGGCGCCGAACCGCTGTTCATGACCGACTACATCTGCGTCGGCAAGGTCTTCCCCGAGCGCGTCGCGGCGATCGTCAAGGGCATCGCCGAGGGCTGTGTCCTGGCGGGCTGCGCGCTGGTCGGCGGCGAGACCGCCGAGCACCCCGGTCTGCTGGGCGAGGACGACTTCGACGTCGCCGGCGCCGGTACGGGAGTGGTCGAGGCGGACCGGCTGCTCGGCGCGGATCGTATCCGTACGGGTGACGTCGTGATCGCCATGGCGTCCTCCGGGCTTCACTCCAACGGGTACTCACTCGTCCGGCACGTCGTGTTCGACCGGCTCGGCTGGTCCCTGGAGCGCGAGGTCGAGGAGTTCGGGCGGACCCTCGGCGCCGAACTGCTGGAGCCCACCAGGATCTACTCCCTCGACTGTCTGGCCCTGACCCGGACCACCGAGGTGCACGCTTTCAGCCACATCACGGGCGGCGGCCTCGCCAACAACCTGGCGCGGGTCGTCCCGGATCATCTGCACGCCACGGTCGACCGTTCGACCTGGACGCCCGGCGCGGTCTTCGACCTGATCGGCTCGGCGGGTCAGGTGGAGCGGACGGAGCTGGAGAAGACGCTCAACATGGGCGTCGGCATGATCGCCGTCGTCCCCGAGGAGGCCGTGGACAGCGCCCTCACCACCCTCGCGGACCGGGGCGTCGACGCCTGGGTGGTCGGCGGGATCGTGGACCGGGAGACCGGCGGCGCCACCACGGGCGCGGCGCTGACCGGGGACTATGCGAGCCGGTAGGCACCCTGCCGGGCAGGGCGGAACACATGGTGAAACCCGGTCCGGGGAGCCCGGACCGGGTCACATGGTGACTGCTCGGTGAGGTGTACGTACGTCAAGCGCCGCGACGCTGTGACGACGGGCCGGACTCCTCGTCCTCGTCGTCGTCGTTGTACAGCTCCGCGTACTGTGCGTACGGGTCATCTTCCTCGTCGTCATCCTCGAACGGCTCAGCGTTCGGCGGTTGACTCGAAGGCGATGCGCCCAGCTCATTGGCCAGACGCGACAGGTCTGTCCCGCCGCTGTTGTACTTCAGCTGGCGGGCGACCTTTGTCTGCTTGGCCTTGGCCCGGCCGCGCCCCATGGCTCGACCCCCTCGGTGACGGGGCTCCACGGCCCCAGAGTCTTGACACGCGTTCATGTTTCAGAACGAGCTCTCCGTGGAGAGACCCGTCCTTTGGACTTCAACGGTACCTGCTTCCGCGCCCCTACGGTACGCCGCCCGCATGACGCGCCTCGGCGCGGGACCGGCGGGAACGTGTGTCCTCGCTGGTCAGCTGCGATTTTAACCTCTTGGTGAGGGGCGACCCGCCGACCGGGGTGAGTCTCGTCTCCCCGTCGCCGCGCACACGCCGACCGCCCCTCCCCGACCCCGCAGTGACCCCTTCGGGACCCGTCCGGCCTCAGCGGGCGCGGGCCTCCGAGATGCGCTGCTCGGCGATCCGGTCGGCCGCGGCGGCCGGCGGAATCCCGTCATCCTTCGCACGTGCGAATATTGAAAGCGTGGTGTCGAAGATCTTCGCGGCCTTCGCCTTGCACCGCTCGAAGTCGAATCCGTGCAGCTCGTCGGCGACCTGGATCACGCCACCCGCGTTCACCACGTAGTCGGGCGCGTAGAGGACACCGCGGTCGGCGAGGTCCTTCTCGACACCGGGGTGCGAGAGCTGGTTGTTGGCCGCCCCGCACACCACCTTCGCGGTCAGTACGGGCACGGAGTCGTCGTTCAGCGCGCCGCCGAGCGCGCAGGGCGCGTAGACGTCCAGCCCCTCGGCGCGGATCAGCGCGTCGGTGTCGGCGGCCACCGTGACCTCGGGGTGCCGCTCGACGACACGGCGTACGGATTCGTCCCGGACGTCCGTGATCACGACGGAGGCGCCGTCCTGGAGCAGATGCCCGACCAGGTGGTGCCCGACCTTGCCGACGCCCGCGATGCCGACCTTCCGGCCGCGCAGCGTGGGGTCGCCCCACAGGTGCTGGGCGCTCGCGCGCATGCCCTGGAAGACACCGAAGGCGGTCAGCACGGACGAGTCGCCGGCGCCGCCGTTCTCGGGCGAACGGCCCGTCGTCCAGCGGCACTCACGGGCGACGACGTCCATGTCGGCGACATACGTGCCGACGTCGCAGGCGGTGACGTACCGGCCGCCGAGCGAGGCGACGAACCGGCCGTACGCCAGCAGCAGCTCCTCCGTCTTGATCTGCTCGGGGTCACCGATGATCACGGCCTTGCCGCCGCCGTGGTCCAGTCCGGCCAGGGCGTTCTTGTAGGACATCCCGCGCGACAGGTTCAGCGCGTCCACGACGGCTTCCTGCTCGGAGGCGTACGGGTAGAAACGGGTGCCGCCCAGGCCGGGGCCGAGGGCGGTGGAGTGGAGGGCGATGACTGCCTTCAGTCCGCTGGCGCGGTCCTGACAGAGCACGACCTGCTCATGACCACCCTGCTCGGAGTGGAACAGGGTGTGCAGTGCGTCGACGGGCGCGGCAGGGGCTCCGGTCACATCGGTCACGGTGGTGACTCCCAAGTACGAAGCGGTGAGTAGACCCTCCTGGGGGTGGGGAGGGACTGTTTGGGCAAGAGGGTAAGTCCTGCGGCGACGAAGATCCGACGCAGTGCCGAGGATCACCCCTCCGGGCGGTGCGGGCGTGGGACGATTCGGCCCATGCCAGCGGTGTCTTCCCTCCTCGTCCCTTACGCGTCCTACCTGCGGGTGTACGAGCCGCTGGCGGCCTTTCCGGAGCCGGAACGGAGCCACTGGGCGCGCTACGCCGCCCGGGACCGTACGCTCACCGCCCAGGACGAACTCCGGCGCTCCCTGGCCGACTTGCTGCCCACCCCGCCCGTTCCGGTGCCCGTGCACGAGAGCGCCGAGGCGTTCGTGACGGAGCTGGACGGCGTGCTCTGCGTGTGCCCCTGGCGCACCCGGCTACGCGGCTGGCTGGCCCTGGAGTCGCTGGGCGACACGCTCCCGAAGCCGCTGCTGGAGGCCGTACTGCCGGCGGTGGTGCGTGAACAGGCGTCCGCGGACTTCGAACAGTGGCGCGAGCGTAATCCGGACGCCCGGCCGTGGATCCGTACGGCGATCTGGCAGGTGCCGGTGCGCTGGTTCACGCTCTTCGCCGACGACGAGCGCGAGTACCGGGCGTACGAGGAGGAGGGCTCCGTCGCGCCCGCCCTGCGCTACCGGACCCCGATGGTGCAGGCCCGGCGGCGGCTGGCCCGCGCGCTGAAGGCGATGCGCGAGTCGGTGGACGAGGGGCCGCTCATCGACGGGCTGACCGACGTGGGGCGCTGGCTGGAGGAATTCCACCCGCGTTCGCTGGTCGAACTGGACTACGGCGGGCTGGTGCACGCCCTCACCGGTCCGCAGCTCGCCGACGACCGTTCGGCGGCGGACGTGGCGGCCGGGATCGCCGCGCTGCGGGCCGGCGACGGCGAGGCGGCGGGCGAGGCGTACGAACGGCTGGCGGAGCGCTGGCGGGCGGTCAGGGACCGCCAGTTCGCCAACTGAGGGCACACCCGGCGCGGTGCGGCGGGCGGGGGCGCGTCCGCCACGGCCGTGCGCCGGGGACGTAGGCCCCGATAGGGATTCTTCGCGCCAAGAAGCCCAAGGGTGACGGACCGCACTAACGGGGCTCTTGCGCCCATCACCCCCCCTCGTGTCAAAATAGGACAAGGAGTCCGGGGAGGGCTCGCTCCGTCCACATACGTGCCTCATGCTCAGTATTGCGTTCTATAGGGGGTCTGGTGACTCCTGATTGCTCCTGTGACTGATCGTCACTGCGACGTAACTGTCCGCTATGGCATGGTCCATCGGCTTCCGTCGTTGATGAACAACTGAGAGGGCAATTCCATCGGTTTGGCCGACGAGGCTGGACAGATGGTGTAGTTGTAGTGCCGAGGACAAGCCGTTCGTCCTATAACCGACTCGGCCCGCGTCCGCCATTTCGGGCAACGCGGGTCAAGGTGCAGAATTTAGAGGAAAGAACCGAGAAGGTTCGGTTCTCCCGAGGAGGCCGCTCATGACCGCTCGCACCCCTGATGCCGAGCCGCTGCTGACCCCGGCTGAGGTTGCCACGATGTTCCGCGTGGACCCGAAGACGGTCACACGCTGGGCAAAGGCCGGCAAGCTCACGTCCATCCGCACGCTCGGTGGGCATCGCCGGTACCGCGAGGCTGAAGTCCGCGCACTGCTTGCGGGTATTCCGCAGCAGCGCAGCGAGGCTTGAACGCCTCGTCAGGTCACAGCTGACAATCAACCAACCCCAACCGGACACCCGGAGCCCCAATCCGGTCGTCCACCTGCATAGCAGCACACAGCATCACAAGCTTCACGCAGCACCGCAACGCTGTACACGACGGGCATCTGCCCCAACAGGGCCCACGCTCCCCTCAACGGGGGCAAGTCGCTTCGATCGCGCTGGACTCCGCCGAGTCCAGCGCGATCTTTTTTGTGTGCGGGGGCGGGAGTTGGGGGTCTGGGGGGAATTGTTGAAGGGCTCGTGCAATTGCACATATAAAATGGACGCCTGAGAGGCGAGGTGTGAGCGCGGTCCTTCGGCGAAGAGGGACCGTGACACCCGTCACAGCGCCAACCCCTTGCCCACGCCCCCGATATCGCCTAATGAGGGTCGCTGTCCGCTTCTGGTGCGCGGCGCGGGGCGGAGACGGTGCCGGTGGCCTCCCCGGCGCCCGGGGGAACGGGGGCGGCGGGGTCCATGACGAGCCGCTGGAGACGATGGCAGACCGCGCAGTGATACGTGACGTGCCGATAGCCGGTCGCGGCCGCCAGATGGGCGCGCAGGAGCGCGCGGGTCTCGTGCTTCGCTGCTGATGCCGCCATGCGCGCCACCCCCGGCCGACCGGCCCCGATGCCCTGGTACGAACCCCATTTGAAGGCTTACCCGCGCCACGGAGGACCGTCAACCCAAGACGCGACAGCGTCAGCCCAAGAGACAGCAACGGAGACCGCACGCACGGAGAGGGCGGGGCGCGGGGGGCTCGGTACGCGGGGTGCGGGGGCGATACGCAGGGGCGGAGGGCGTGCGCGCGGCCGGGGAGGCCGGGGCCAACGGCCTCCGGCACCAGCGGAGCCCGGGTCCGGAGGGGTGCGGTCACGCTCCAGCAGGCCGGGGCCAACGGGCGCGCCGGCTCCGGGCGGCGCCGGAGCCCGGCTGCGGGTTGGGTTCGCGGGGTCCGCCGGGGTCACCGGCCCCGCACAGGACCGGAGCCCGGCCGCGGGTTGGGTACGCGGGGTTACCGGCTTCGCGCAGGACCGGAGTCCGGTCGCGGAGGAGAGGCGGGCTCGGCGGGTCATCCCGCGCGGTCCTGACGGGATTTGCTGTGTCGGATTGCGGCTCCGCCGCGGGCGCGGCCTCGGGCCAACGGGTCCGTCGGCGCCGGAGCCCGGCTGCGGGTTGGGTTCGCGGGGTCCGTCGGCTTAGCGGCCCCGCGCAGGACCGGAGCCCGGTCCCGGAGGGGAGGCGGGCTCGGCGGGTCATCCCGCGCGGTCCTGACGGGATTTGCTGTGTCGGATTGCGGCTCCGCCGCGGGCGCGGCCTCGGGCCAACGGGTCCGCCGGGGCACCGGCCCCGCACAGCACCGGAGCCCGCATCCAGAAGGATGCGGGCTCCGGGGTGAATCAACGCGGTCCTGACGGGATTTGAACCCGCGGCCTCCACCTTGACAGGGTGGCGAGCACTCCAAACTGCTCCACAGGACCATCTTCGCGGCCTCGGTCAGTTCCTCACCGGCGGCTGCGAAACGAGACTCTACAGCAGCTCGGAGGGTGCGGTCGAACCGGATCGGGGTCCCGCCCCGGTCACGGCACCGCCGCGTCGATCGCCTTCACGATCCGCTTGTCCGACACGGGTTGCGACGTCCCCAGCGCGTGCGCGAAATAGCTCACCCGCAGCTCCTCGATCAGCCAGCGGATGTCCAGGGCCTCCCGTGGCACCGGCAGCCCGCGCGGGAACTGTTCGAGCAGCCAGGCGTACTCGTCCCGCATCTCGTGGACCTTCTCCATGCGCGTGGTGTCGCGCTGGACGTTCGTCGGCATCTGCTGGAGCCGGCGGTCCGCCGCCACCAGGTAGCGCATCAGGTCGGGCAGCCTGCGCAGCCCCGTACGCGTCACGAAGCCCGCCGGCATCAGCTCCGCCAGCTGGTCCTTCACGTCCTGGACGTTGTTGATCAGGACCAGGCTGTTGGTCGACCTCAGCCGCCGCTCGCACGCCTGCCAGGCCGCCAGGACCTGCTCGACCTGCCCGATGGTCCGGACGGTGAGGTCGACCAGGTCGGCGCGGACCTTCTCGTACAGCTTGCGGTACGACTCCTCGTCCCACGCGGGCCCGCCGTGCTCGGTGATCAGGCGGTCCGCCGCCGCCGTGGCGCAGTCGTCGAACAGCGCCTGGATCGAACCGTGCGGGTTGCGGGACAGGGCCAGCTTCTGCTTGTTGGTGAGGGTGTCCGAGGCGAACTTGGCCGGGTTGACCGGGATGTTGAGCAGGATCAGCCGCCGCGTCCCCCGCCACATGGCCTCCCGCTGCTCGGCCTCGGTGTCGTAGAGCCGTACGGCCACGGTCGCGCCCTGGTCGACCAGCGCCGGGTACGCCTTGACCGGCTGCCCCGCGCGCCGGGTCTCGAAGGTGCGCGACAGCGTGCCGATCGTCCAGTCCGTGAGGCCCGAGCGCTCCAGTGACTCGCCCGTGGGCCCCGCCACCGCCGCCGCGGCCTTCGAGATCGCCTGGCGGGCCTTGGGTCTGAGCGCGATCCGCAGCGCCTCCAGGTCCTTGTCCTCGGCGATCTTGCGGCGCCGCTCGTCCACGATCCGGAAGGTGACCTTGAGATGGTCCGGCACCCGGCCGGGATCGAAGTCGTCCGCCGTCACCGGCACCCCGACCATCCGCTGGAGTTCGCGCGCCAGCGTCACCGGCAGCGGCTCCTGGCGGGGCACCGCGCGCTCCAGGAACTTCGTCGCGTAGTTCGGCGCCGGGACGTAGTGGCGGCGGATCGGCTTCGGGAGGGAGCGGATCAGCTCCACCACCACCTCCTCGCGCAGTCCCGGGATCTGCCAGTCGAAGCCCTCGGAGGTGATCTGGTTGAGCACCTGGAGCGGTACGTGGACGGTGACGCCGTCCGCGTCGGCCCCCGGTTCGAACTGGTACGTCACCCGGAACTTGAGCGGGCCCTGCCGCCAGGAGTCCGGATAGTCGTCCTTGGTGACGGCGCCCGCCGTCTCGTTGATGAGCATCGAGCGCTCGAAGTCGAGGAGTTCGGGCTCCTCCGTGCGTTTGTGCTTCCACCAGGAGTCGAAGTGCGCGCCGGAGACGACATGGTCCGGCACCCGCCCGTCGTAGAAGTCGAACAGCGTCTCGTCGTCCACGAGGATGTCGCGGCGCCGGGCGCGGTGCTCCAACTCCTCTACCTCGCCCAGGAGTTTGCGATTGTCATGGAAAAACTGATGGTGCGTCCGCCAGTCGCCCTCGACTAGCGCGTTGCGGATGAACAGGTCCCGGGACGCCTCCGCGTCGATTCGGCCGAAGTTCACCTTGCGCCGGTCGACGATCGTCACTCCGTACAGCGTCACCTTCTCGTACGCCATGACGGCCGCCTGGTCCTTCTCCCAGTGCGGTTCGCTGTACGTGCGCTTGATCAGGTGCTGGGCGAGCGGTTCGATCCAGTCCGGGTCGATCCTCGCGTTGACCCGCGCCCACAGCCGGGACGTCTCGACCAGTTCGGCGGACATGAGGACGCGCGGCGGCTTCTTGAAGAGGGCCGAGCCGGGGAAGACCGCGAACTTGGCGTTGCGGGCGCCCACATACTCGTTCTTCGCGGTGTTCTTCCCGCTCTCCCCTCCGGCGTTCTTCACGTCCTTCACGCCGATGTGCGACAGCAGTCCGGCGAGCAGGGAGATGTGCACGGACTGGTCGGGCGCCGGGGCGGTGTCGTCGCTCTCGTCGAACGTGATGCCCATCTGCCGCGCGACCGTGCGCAGTTGGGAGTAGATGTCCTGCCACTCGCGGATCCGCAGGAAGTTCAGATACTCCGCCTTGCACATCCGGCGGAAGGCCGAGGAGCCGCGCGCCTTCTGCTGCTCGCGGACGTACCGCCACAGATTCAGGAAGGCCAGGAAGTCGGAGGTCTCGTCGCGGAACCGGGCGTGCTGCTGGTCGGCCTGTGTCTGCTTCTCCGCCGGGCGCTCGCGCGGGTCCTGGATGGAGAGCGCGGCGGCGATCACCATCACCTCCCGTACGCAGCCGTTGCGTTCGGCCTCGATGACCATGCGTGCCAGACGCGGGTCGACGGGCAGCTGCGACAGCTTGCGGCCGAGCGGGGTGAGCTGCTTGCGCGGGTCCTTCTGGGCGGCGTCGAACGCGCCCAGTTCCTGGAGGAGTTGGACACCGTCGCGGATGTTGCGGTGGTCCGGCGGGTCGATGAAGGGGAACTTCTCGATCTCGCCGAGACCGGCCGACGTCATCTGGAGGATGACCGACGCCAGGTTCGTCCGGAGGATCTCGGCGTCCGTGAACTCGGGCCGCGACTCGAAGTCGTCCTCGGAGAACAGCCGCACGCAGATGCCGTCCGACGTACGGCCGCAACGGCCCTTGCGCTGATTGGCGCTGGCCTGCGAGATCCGCTCGATCGGCAGCCGCTGGACCTTGGTGCGGTGGGAGTAGCGGGAGATCCGGGCGGTGCCGGGGTCGATCACGTACTTGATGCCCGGCACGGTCAGGGACGTCTCCGCGACGTTCGTCGCGAGCACGACCCGGCGGGTGGCGCCGCCGCCCGGTCTCTGGAAGACCCGGTGCTGTTCGGCGTGCGAGAGCCGCGCGTACAGGGGGAGTACCTCGGTCTGCCGCAGCTTGCGCTTGTCGAGCGCGTCGGCGGTGTCGCGGATCTCCCGCTCGCCGGAGAGGAAGACCAGGATGTCGCCGGGCCCCTCCGACTGGAGCTCGTCCACGGCGTCGCAGATCGCGGTGATCTGGTCCCGGTCGCCCTCGTCGCCCTCTTCTTCGAGGAGCGGCCGGTAGCGGACCTCGACCGGGTACGTACGGCCCGAGACCTCCACGATCGGTGCGTCGCCGAAGTGGCGGGAGAACCGCTCGGGGTCGATCGTCGCCGAGGTGATGACCAGCTTCAGGTCCGGGCGCCGGGGGAGCAGCTGGGCGAGATAGCCGAGCAGGAAGTCGATGTTGAGGCTGCGTTCGTGGGCCTCGTCGATGATGATCGTGTCGTACGCGCGCAGATCCCGGTCCGACTGGATCTCGGCGAGCAGGATGCCGTCCGTCATGATCTTGACGAAGGTCGAGTCCTGGTTGACCTGGTCGGTGAAGCGGACCTTCCAGCCGACGGCCTCCCCGAGCGGGGACCTCAACTCGTCGGCGACTCGCTCGGCGACCGTACGGGCGGCGATCCGGCGGGGCTGGGTGTGCCCGATCATCCCCCGGACGCCCCGGCCCAGTTCCATGCACATCTTGGGGATCTGTGTCGTCTTGCCCGACCCCGTCTCACCCGCGACGATCACGACCTGGTGGTCGCGTATCGCCTCCAGGATCACGTCCTTCTTCTGGCTGACGGGCAGTTGTTCGGGGTACGTGATCGCCGGCATCCGGGCCGCGCGGGCGCGTACGCGCCCGGCGGACCTGCCCGCCTCGGCCGCGATCTCGTCCAGGACGGCCTGCCGGGCCTCGGGCTTGCGGATGCGCCGGACGCCTTCGAGACGGCGGCCGAGGCGCTGCGCGTCGCGCAGCGACACCTCGGCCAGCAGGGACTGAAGGTCGGCGAGGGAAGTAGACATACCGAGCCCAGGGTCTCACCCGGGCCGGGGGAGTGGCGAACCCATTTCGGTGCGGGGGAAACGAGAAGCCCCTGCCGAAGAGTTTCGGGAGGGGCATCCACATGAAGAATGAAGAGTGGCTGGGGCCGGGATCGAACCGGCGACCTATCGCTTTTCAGGCGATCGCTCGTACCAACTGAGCTACCCAGCCACGCGGCTCTCGCGAGCCACAGCGGTCCTGACGGGATTTGAACCCGCGGCCTCCACCTTGACAGGGTGGCGAGCACTCCAAACTGCTCCACAGGACCAAGCAATGTGCGAGACGAGTCTCGCACACAGTGTTGCGTACCCCCAACGGGATTCGAACCCGTGCTACCGCCTTGAAAGGGCGGCGTCCTGGGCCACTAGACGATGAGGGCTAAGGGCCCGCCTGGGCGCTTTGTCAGCGCGTCGGGGACGTGAGAAGCATAGGCGATGCGGGGAGCTATCGCCAAAACGGTTTACCGGGCGGGCGACGGGCCGCCCGGCGCGCGGGGCGGCGCGGTCGGCGGGCCGGTGGCCGCACCGCCCGTCGACCTGGTGGCCGGTCCGGTGGTCGGTCCGGTTCGCGAACCGACCGGGGTCCGGCTCGGCCCCGGGCCCGGCTCGGAGGGCGACGCCGATCCCGACCGTGATCCGGAAGGGGCGGGGGAGCCGGACGGTACCGGTGTCGCCGACGGTGAGGGGTCCGTGCCCGGTACGCCCGCCTCCTCCGGCAGATGGCGGCTCACCTCCGCCGTCGTCAGCCCCAGCCCGCCCAGTGTGATCTCGTCCCACGCCTGGAGCCGCTTCGTCGTGCTGTCCAGATAGAGCAGCGAGGCCCGGACCTTCTCCGGCTGGTCGTTCTGGACCGCGCGCAGCCCGCCGCCGCCCGCCGAGCCCTCGATCTTCAGCCGCGTCCCGAACGGCATGATCTCGGTCTGCCGCTGGTGGATGTGCCCGGCCAGCACCAGCGGCACGGTGCCGTCGGTCTCCCTGGCCGCGACCGGGTTGTGCGCGACGGCGATGTCGACCGGGGTGCCGGCCCGTTCCTGGTCGCGGATGGCCGAGGCGAGCCGTACACCCGCCATCTCCTCCGCCGGGTCACCGCCGTTGGAGAGCGAGCGGTCGGGGGTGAACTGCGGGTCGCCCGTGCCCGCCACCCGGATTCCGGCGACGGTGACGGCCCGCCCGTGGTCCAGGACATGGACGTTCTTCAGGCCCTCCAGATACTTCTGCGTGGCGGCCGAGTCGTGGTTGCCGCGTACCCACACGTACGGGGCGCCGAGGTCGGGGATCGGGTCGAGGAAGCCGTTCTCGGCGGGCGAGCCGTGGTCCATGGTGTCGCCGGAGTCGATGATGAGATCGATCCGGTACTGCTCCACGAGCGAGCCGATGATGTGCCAGGCGGCCGGGTTGAGATGTATGTCGGAGACCTGGAGGACCCGCAGGGTGCCGGGGTCGGGCTGGTACGAGGGCAGCGTGGACGTCGCGTCGTACAGCTTGGTCACGTTGGTCACCAGCCGCGCCAACTCCTTCTGGTAGACGTCGAATTCGGTGACGATCGAACGCGCGCTGCCGACGACCTGCGGGGCCGAGGAGAGCAGCCCGGAGAAGCGGGGCTCCAGGACGGACTTCGGGTTCCAGGTCGCGAAGGCGGTGGCGCCGGCCGCGCCGAGCAGCGCGAGCGCCAGCCCGCCGGCGGCGAGCGCGCGGCGGGGGCGGCGGTAGACGGCGAGGCCGAGGGCGGTGGCGCCCGAGACGACGGCGACACAGGACCGCAGGGCCAGCTCGGTGGTCCCGGCCGAGATGTCCCGCACCACCTCGTCCTGGAGGCCCGCGAGACGCTCGGGGTGCTCGACCAGGGCCTGGGAGCGGACCGGGTCGAGCTGGTCGACGTCGACGTCGAGGCGGATCGGCGCCATGTGGGAGTCCAGCTCCAGGGCGCCCAGCGGCGAGACGTTGATCTTCGTGCCGCCGGTGAGGGAGGGCCGCAGGGTCATCTTCGTGTCCATCGGGCCCACCGGCGTCCGCACACTGCCGACGATCAGCAGCCCGAGCCAGGCGCCGAGGAGGACGACGGCGACGAGGCCGAGCGCGCGGACGTACGGGTGCGGGGCGCTGACCAGGGCGCTGGTCGGGCCGGCGCGGTGGGACCGGTAGTGCCGCCGGACGCGGTGGACCGCCGCGAGCCCGGTGCGGGGGGACCGGGCGGAACGGGAGGTGCGGGCGGAACCGGGGGTACGGGCGGAGCGTATCGGGACAGGGGGTACGTCGCGGGCCATTGGGCGCGTATGCCCAGGGAGGTCGGCGATCATGCGGGCGCCGGGCAGCAGGGCGTCGGGCGGCGGGCGGCGATCACGCGCGGGCCCCGTCTCTCCCGGAACGCCGTGGGCTGCGTGACAATGGCGGGGTGCTGGAGATGACGCGCGAGGAGTTCGAGGAACTGGTGGCCGAGGCGCTCGACCGCGTCCCGCCCGAACTGATGCGGCTGATGGACAACGTCGCCGTGTTCGTGGAGGACGAGCCGGACCCCGGCGCGGCGAAGGAGTCGGGCGAGGAGTTCGACCCGGATCTGCTCGGGCTCTACGAGGGGACACCGCTGACCGATCGCGGCGAGTGGTACGCGGGGGTGCTGCCGGACCGGATCACGATCTACCGGGGGCCGACGCTGCGGATGTGCGAGACGCGCGAAGAGGTGGTGGCGGAGACGGAGATCACGGTGGTGCACGAGATCGCCCACCACTTCGGGATCGACGACGAGCGGCTGCACGAGCTGGGGTACGGGTGAGCCCGACCCCCGAACCCGAGCCCCACTCCGGGCCCGAGCCCGACTCCGGGCCCCAGCCGACCCCCGACTCCGAGTCCGAGCCCCACTCCGGGCCCGAGCCGGAGCCCGACTCCGGGCCCGAACGCGAACCCGGGTTTGAACCCGAGCCCGACTCCGAGTCCGAACTCGAACCCGCGCCCGAGTCTGAACCCCACTCCGAGTCCGAACGCGAACCCGCGCCCGAGTCTGAACCCCACTCCGAGTCCGAACGCGAACCCGCGCCCGAGTCTGAACCCGACTCCGCACGCGAGCCTGAACGCGAACGCGAGCCGGTCGCACCCGTCGCATCCGTCGCACTCGTCGAGCCGGTCGACCCCGACGTCGATCTGCGGGTGCCCGGCCAGCGCGCCGAGACGGCCGGGCACCGGCTCTGGCGGGTGACGGCCGTCATCGCCGTGGGCGGCGCGGCGGGCGCGACGGCACGCCACGGCGCCGAACGGCTGCTGCCGACCCCCGACGGCGCCTTCCCCTGGACCACGTTCCTGGTCAACGTGGTGGGCTGCGGGCTGATCGGCGTGCTCATGGTGCTGGTCGCCGAGGGCGGCCGGCCGGCGCACCCGCTGCTGCGCCCGTTCCTCGGGGTGGGGGTGCTGGGCGGCTTCACCACGTTCTCGGCGTACACGCTGGACTTCCTGCGGCTGGTACGGCACGGGGAGGCCCCGGCGGCACTGGGCTACGCGGCCGTGACCCTGGTCGGCGCCCTCGTTGCCGTGGGGCTGACGGCCACGCTCACCCGGCGGGCCGTGGCGCGGGAGGCGGCGCTGTGAACTGGCTGCTGGTCGCCCTGGGCGGCGCGATCGGCGCGCCGCTGCGCTATCTGACGGACCGTACGGCGCAGACCTGGCACCAAACCCTGTTCCCGTGGGGGACGTTCACGGTGAACGTGGCGGGGAGCCTGGTGCTGGGCGTGCTGGCCGGGGCGGCGGTGTCGTCGCCCGCGTACGCCCTGCTCGGTACGGGGCTGTGCGGGGCGCTGACGACGTACTCGACCTTCTCGTACGAGGTTCTGCGGCTGGCCGAGCGCGGGAAGGGGCTGCTGGCGGGCGCGTACGTCACCGCCTCCGTGCTGGTGGGGCTGGGCGCGGTGTGGGCGGGCTGGGAACTCGGGGCGCGCTAGGCCCTGTCCGGCGGCCCTGGCTGCCCCGTGCGCGCGTGGCGGTCGGCGCTTGTCGGGTGGCGGGCGTGTCCCTTGTGGCGGAAAGGAAGTTGAGCAGGGCCATCGATCCCTGCCGTCGGATTCTCCGCGGCGGGCGAGTCGTTCCACGCTCCCGGAGGTGCCCCGCGTGCGCCAGTTGTCCGCCCCCGGCCGTTTCGCCGTATGGATCGTCGCCTCCCTGGCGGTCGCCGCCACCACCGGCTGCATGAGCGTCGGCGACGACGAAGGCGGGCCGGCCCCCGCACGGCCTGCCGAGCGTTCCGGGGCGGCGGCCGAACAGGACGGCGGTACGGCGGCGGACGCCGGTACGGGCGGCCGTCCCGTCGACGGCCGGGACGAAGCCGGACCTCGGGACGCCGAGCAGACCGGCCGGCGCGGTGAGCCGGTGGAGGCGGGCGGTACGGAGAAGCCGGGCGAGCCGTCGGCGCGGCCGTCGACCGGGCCGGGCGCCGCCGTACCGCCCGCCCCGAGGCCGCCGGGCGGCGTCGTACCGCCTCCCGAGCAGCCGACCCGGACCCCGCCCGCGCCCGTGGAACCCTCCCCGCAGGTACCGGAGCCGGAGCCGCCGGCCGAGCCCGAGCCGGAGCCCCCGCTGGAGCCGCCGTCGGCCTCCCCGGTGACCGACCTGCGGACGAGCGCGCTGTCGCCCGGCGACCACGGGACCGGGATGTTCAAGGAGCCTGTGGCGGCTGCGCAGTTGGGGCCGGTGTGAGGACGCCGCGCGATGCGGAAAAGGGGTCCGCGAGAGGCCCGGAGAGAGGCCCGGAGAGGGGCGTGCGCGACGGGGCGCGGGCCGGTGTGACGGGGATCGCGCGGGGGCGGTTTGCCAGGGAGGGGGAGCGGTGCGTATGGTAGTAGATCGTTTGATCATTGCCCGGCGCCGACACAGAAGAGCGCCGCGTGGCGCGTACTCTCCCTTACCGTGGCAGACCGCATTGAGGCGGTCGATTTGCGAATCACGGAGTTTGGGCGCGTGCCGAGACTCCGGAAGGTTTCGCATTTCGCATGTCCATTTCCAGTACTGACCACACCGTCATGCCCGAGAACGACTCCGACGACTCGATCGTGAGCGTCGAGAGCATCGCGGCGGACACCGTCGGGACGACCGACACCGACGCCGACACCGCCGAGGTGGCGGAGACGGCCGGTACGGCGGAGGTTGCCGAGGCCACCGAGGCCATCAGGACCCCCGACGCTCCCGAGACCACCGGGATCACCGGGATCACCGAGACCACCGAGGCCCCTGCGGCCCCGAAGACCCCCGAGATCACCTTCGGCGACCTGGGGCTGCCCGAGGGCATCGTCCGCAAGCTCACCCAGAACGGTGTCGTCGCCCCCTTCCCGATCCAGGCCGCGACCATCCCGGACGCCCTGGCCGGCAAGGACATCCTGGGCCGCGGCCGTACCGGCTCCGGCAAGACCCTCTCCTTCGGTCTGCCGCTGCTGGCGACCCTCGCCGAGGGCCACACCGAGAAGAAGAAGCCGCGCGGCGTCATCCTGACCCCGACCCGCGAGCTGGCGATGCAGGTCGCCGACGCCCTCCAGCCGTACGGCGACGTCCTCGGCCTGAAGATGAAGGTCGTCTGCGGCGGTACGTCGATGGGCAACCAGATCTACGCCCTCGAGCGCGGTGTCGACGTCCTCGTCGCCACGCCGGGCCGGCTGCGCGACATCATCAACCGCGGCGCCTGCTCGCTGGAGAACGTCCGGATCGCGGTCCTCGACGAGGCCGACCAGATGTCCGACCTGGGCTTCCTGCCCGAGGTCACCGAACTGCTCGACCAGGTGCCGGCCGGCGGCCAGCGCATGCTCTTCTCCGCCACGATGGAGAACGAGATCAGCACCCTGGTCAAGCGCTACCTGAAGAACCCCGTGCACCACGAGGTCGACAGCGCGCAGGGCAACGTCACGACCATGAGCCACCACGTGCTCGTCGTGAAGCCCAAGGACAAGGCGCCCGTCACGGCCGCCATCGCCGCGCGCAAGGGCCGCACGATCATCTTCGTCCGTACGCAGCTGGGCGCCGACCGTATCGCCGAGCAGCTGCGCGAGTCGGGCGTGAAGGCCGACGCGCTGCACGGCGGCATGACGCAGGGCGCGCGCACCCGGACGCTGGCGGACTTCAAGGAGGGTTACGTCAACGCGCTCGTCGCGACCGACGTGGCCGCCCGCGGCATCCACGTCGACGGCATCGACCTGGTCCTGAACGTGGACCCGGCCGGTGACCACAAGGACTACCTGCACCGCTCCGGCCGTACGGCGCGGGCCGGCAAGTCCGGCGTCGTCGTCTCGCTGGCCCTGCCGCACCAGCGCCGCCAGATCTTCCGGCTGATGGAGGACGCGGGCGTGGACGCCGCGCGTCACATGGTCGCCGGGGCGGGCGCGTTCGAGCCGGAGGTCGCCGAGATCACCGGTGCCCGCTCGCTGACCGAGGTGCAGGCGGACTCCGCGAACAACTCCGCCAAGCAGGCGGAGCGCGAGGTCGCCGACCTGACGAAGGAACTGGAGCGCCTCCAGCGCCGGGCCGTCGAACTGCGCGAGGAGGCCGACCGCCTCGTCGCCCGTGCGGCGCGCGAGCGCGGGGAGGACCCGGAGGCCGCGGTGGCGGAGGTCACCGCCGAGGCCGCGGCGGCCGTCGAGGCCGCGACAGCGGCGGCGTCCGCGCCCGTACCGGCGCAGACGCAGCGCGACGACCGTGGCAACTACGCGCGCCGGGACGACCGTGGCGAGCGCAGCGGCCGTGGCGGCGCGCGGGGCTACACCCCGCGCGAGGGCAGCGGCAGCACCGGCTTCCAGCGCCGCGACGACCGTCCGGCGTCCGGCGGCTTCAACCGCGACCGCCGGGACGACCGGGGCGGTTTCCAGCGCCGGGACGACCGGCCCGCGAGCGGTGGCTTCCAGCGTCGTGACGACCGTCCGGCGTCCGGTGGTTACCAGCGCCGGGACGACCGTCCGGCCGGTGGCGGCTTCCGCCGTGACGACCGCAAGGAAGGCGGCTTCAACCGCGACCGCCGCGACGACCGCCCCGCGGGCGGCGAGCGCCGTGACGGCGCCCGTCCCTTCGAGCGCCGCGAGCACCGCCCGACCGGTGACCGCCCGTTCAACCGCGACCGCCGCGACGACCGCCCCGCGGGCGGCTTCCGCTCCGGCGGCCACGACCGCCCGTCGGGCCGCCGCGACGACCACCGCGGCGGCACGACCGGCACGAGCACGGGCTCGTTCGGCCGCCGCGACGACAAGCCGCGCTGGAAGCGCAACGGCTGACCGCCGCACCCGCTGACGGGGCCCGTACCGCGCCATCCAGGCCGCGGTACGGGCCCCGCCCGCTCCCCCACCCCCGCCCGGGGGGATACCCGATCGGCTCCCGCTCCGGGGGCGGCTATGCTCGTGGGTGACGCGTCAGGGGCCGTTAGCTCAATTGGTCAGAGCAGCAGACTTTTAATCTGTTGGTTGTGGGTTCGAGTCCCACACGGCCTACAACTCGGGCCCCGGTCAGGAAGGTTCTGACCGGGGCCCGTTGTCGTTTCAGCGCGTGACGGGGCGCCTGCCGGCCCGCTGCCGGCCCGAGCGCCGGTGAGCACGGCAGGGCCGCGCCCGGCCACCGGATGCGCTCGGTGAGCGGGGCGGTTTCGCTCAGCGGCCGACGGTGTGGGGCTTCATGGTGACGGGGTCGACGACGATGACGAACGGGTCCCCGTAACGCCGCCCCTTCTTCCGGCCGGGTCGATCCGGCGCCGGGCCCGCTTCTGCCTTCGCTTCCCGGTACCGGGCGACGACGTCCGTGTACCTCGGGTCTGTCCACTCCACCGGATCACCTCTCCTGGTTCCCCGACGACGGTACGGACGCCGGACAACGACCGTCAGCGGAAACATCAGTTCGGGCCGCTACGTACGCGTCCGCCCCACCCCCAGGCCCCGGCCCACATCGGGCCCAGTCGGCCGGGGCGCTCCACGGTGGTGTCGGAGGTGGCCGGGGGCGGAAACCGGGTCTCGGGTGGCCGTCCGGAACGTCGGCTCGTACGTACGGGGAACATCCGGCAGTTGGCGAGCGGACCCCTGGTCAACCGGGAGATGAACGTCTGGCGTATCGGGCCTGAGGGCGTCCCCGCTGGGCCCGTGGACCCTGCCCTGTGGGCCCTGACCTGTCCTTACTCTGCTCGCGCTCGGGGTGGGCGACGGTCGCGTGAGGTGGGAGAACAGGTGAAGAAGGCCCGGAGGTTCCAGTGGTGTCAGGTGCGTCCGCACGAAGGGAGACAACCGGATTCGCTCCGTCGTGACCGGTGGCGGGACCGGGGGCAGAGCGGTGCGGAGTATGCCGCGGTGTTCGGGGTCGTGGCCACGATCGTCGCCGCCATCGTCGGACTGAGTCTCCCCGACCAGGAGGCGACCGGGCTCAAGAGCGCGGTGTGCCGGGTGCTGCATCCGCTGAGCGGGGACGAGGCGTGTGCCACCGGCGACTACGCCGACGGTGACGGCGGAGGAGAAGGCGACGGCGGAGGCGGAGGTGAGGGCGGGGACCCCTTCGTACCCAACGGCGATCCGTTCGAGCCGACCAGATGTCTGCTGTCCCAGGAGCAGACCAAGACCACCGTCGTCGTCCAGATCTTCTTCATCAAGATCAGCAGCTCGGAGACGGTCAAGCTTCAGCAGTGGTCCGACGGCACCGTCACCCTGGAGCGGATCACCGAGGTCGGCGGCGGTGTCACGGCCAGCGTCTCCGCCGGGATTCGCGGTCTGGAGGACTGGGGCGGCAGCGCCAAGCTGAGCGGTACGTATCTGGCGGGCAGCGGCAGCGGCGGGCAGTGGCTCTTCTCCGGCAACAAGACCGGTGACCCGCAGAAGGACCTTGAGCTGAATCTTGAGGACGCCAAGCAGTTCACCGAATACCTGAAGGCCCAGGACGAGTGCAACTCCCGCCCCGCCGGGCCCCGTTCCTCCGAACTCGGCATGATCTGCGGCTACCACGCGAACAAGAAGAAGCCCGACCTGCCGCCGGAGAAGGCCCCGGACGTCGATGTCACCAAGACCTCCATCGAGGCGTCGGGCAACGCGAACTTCGGCGGGAAGTTCAAGAGCAACGGCAAGGGCGGCAAGGACGCGGGCAAGAGCGACGGCCCCAAGGACCTCGGGAAGATCTCCGGCGAGGTGGCCAACGGCACGATGACCGAAGACGTCGTCGTCATGCGCGCGCACACCGGACCCAATGCCGGGAAGATCACCTTCGTCTACACCTTCACCGTCAAGGGGTCGGGCGGCGCGGGCGGTGTCGTCACCGGCGAGAAGATGCAGCAGGTGGCGGTCACGTACGACGCGGCGACGTACGACCAGGAGGAGGCGGACGGCAAGGCGCACCGCCCGGAGAAGCTGGTGATCACGACCAGCGAGGAGCTCGGTGGCGGTGGCGGTATCAAGGTCGAGGGCGGTGCCAACGCCGGTCCCGTGACGATCGATGTCGGCGGCGGTGGCGGCTCCACCGAGTCGCAGATCTATACGGAGACGGCGGAACTCGTCCTCGACAACGACGCCGACAGCACGCTTGTCGAGGACTGGCTGCGCGGCAACGGCGACCAGCCGGCGAAGAACCCGCTGCCCTCCCCCACCGACGCGGCCGAGGTTCCCGGCCCCGACGCGAGCCCCCTGGAGCGGCTGCTGCACGACAAGGGCAAGCTCAGCCGGCTCGACTACCAGGCCAACACCGACTGGTGGAACGCCTCGCTCGGCATCGGCTTCGGCATCTCCGCCGGGCAGTTCACCCTCGGCTTCAAACTCTTCGGGATCGACATCACCCACGAGGAGAAGACCCAGACGATCACCGGGAACCCCACCTACGCCACCGGCCCCAAGAGCGGCGGCGCCCGCCCGTGGGTGGACTGGAAGAACTGCAGCAAGATCAAGCCCATCCCGACGTAACACCGCCGGAGCATCGCGCCTTCGGCCCGCCCCGACCGGACCGGACCCGAAACCGCCAGGAGCGCGAGCGCTCCTCCCCGTGCGCGCCTCCGGCAGGATCCCGGACGCGTGTCAGCCCCGCCCACCGAGCGCACTCGGTGGGCGGGGCCGTTTCGTCGTGTCCGGGGTCGGGTCCGCCGGGTCCGCCGGGTCCGCCGGGTCCGCCGGGTCCGTCGGGTCCGTCGAGTCGGTCAAGTCCGTCAAGTCCGCCGGGCCGTCGGGGCTTTGAGGTCCGTCCCGCGTACCCGGTCACGCTTCCCGCGGTCGGCACCGGACAAGCCGGTGCTCTGGACATGTCCGCTGGTCAACCGGCAAATGAACGTCTGCCGGGTGAGGCATGAGCGGGCCCTCCGGTAGGTCCGTGGGCCCTGCACCCGGGTCCGGGCCCGTCCTTACGCTGCTGCCGCCCCGGGCCTCGGGGACAACGGCGTGAAGCGGGGGAACAGGTGCGTGACCGGCGGCGGGACAGAGGGCAGAGCGGTGCGGAGTACGCCGCGGTGTTCGGGGTCGTGGCCACGATCGTGGCCGCCATCGTCGGGCTGAGCCTGCCGGATCAGGAGGCGACCGGGCTGAAGAGCGCGGTGTGCCGGGTGCTGCATCCGTTGAGCGGGGACGAGGCGTGTGCCACCGGCGACTACGCGGACGGCGAGGGTGGGGGAGAGGGCGGCGGTGGTGGCGAGGGCGGGGATCCCTTCGTACCGAACGGCGATCCGTTCGAGCCCGCGAGGTGTCTGCTGTCCCAGGAGCAGACCAAGGACACCGTCGTCATCCAGGTGGTCTTCGTCAAGATCAGCTCCTCGGAGACGGTCAAGCTTCAGCAGTGGTCCGACGGCACCGTCACCCTGGAGCGGGTGAACGAGACCAGCGGCGGGGTCACCGCCAGCATCTCGGCCGGCATTCCGGGCCTGAAGGACTGGGGCGGCAGCGCCAAGCTGAGCGGTACGTATCTGGCGGGCAGCGGCAGCGGCGGCCAGTGGCTCTTCTCCGGCAACAAGACCGGCGATCCGCAGAAGGACCTGGAGCTGAATCTCGCGGACGCCCAGAAGTTCGCCGCGTACCTCAGACAGAACGACGGTTGCCGCTACCAGAGCGGCTACAACCCCGGTGCCGCGATGGGAGCCTGCCAGCAGGACGCGGCCTCCAGAAAACCCGACCTCGAACCGGAGTTGGCGCCGGACGTCGACATCACCAAGACGTCCGTCGAGGCGTCGGGCAACGTCAGCTTCGGCGGGAAGTTCAAGGGCAACGGCAAGGGCGGCAAGGACGCGGGCAAGAGCGACGGCCCCAAGGACCTCGGCAAGATATCCGGTGAACTGCTCTCCGGCACGATGACCGAGGACGTCGTCGTCATGCGCGCCCACACCGGCGCGAACGCGGGGAAGATCACCTTCGTCTACACCTTCACGGTGAAGGGCACGGCCGGGGCCGGGGGCGTCGCCACCGGCGAGCGGATGCAGCAGGTCGCCGTCACGTACGACGCCGCCGCGTACGACCAGGAGGAGGCGGACGGTACGGCGCACCGCCCGGAGAAGCTGGTCGTCACCACCAGCCAGGACGCCGGGGAGGGCGGTGGCCTCAAGCTCGAAGCGGGCGCCAACGCGGGTCCCGTGACGATCGACGTCGGTGGCGGCGGCGGAAGCGTCAACTCCCGGATCCATACGGAGACGGCGGAACTCGTCCTCGACAACGACGCCGACAGCACCCTCGTCGAGGACTGGCTGCGCGGCAACGGCGACCACCCCGCGAAGAACCCGCTGCCCTCCCCGTCGGACGCGGCCGGGGTCCCGGGCCCGGACGCGAGCCCGCTGGAGCGGCTGCTGCACGACAAGGGGAAGCTCAGCCGGCTCGACTACGAGGCCAACACCGACTGGTGGAACGCCTCACTGGGCATCGGCTTCGGGGTCTCGGCCGGGCAGTTCACCCTCGGCTTCAAGCTTTTCGGGATCGAGATCACCCACGAGAGCAAGGAGCAGACGATCACCGGCGATCCGACGTACGCCACCGGGCCGACGAGCGGCGGCGCCCGGCCGTGGGTCGAGTGGAAGAACTGCACCCGGACGAAACCGATCACGTAGCTCGTCGGTCGGCTGGTTACGCAGCCGGTCGGCCGACCGCGTGATCGGTCGGGCGGCCGATGGCGGGGGCGGCCGGCCTGCCCGTCGCGTAACTGGTGGCGTACGCGGTTGCGTTGCCGGTGGCGCAACTGGTCGCGTGAGCGGTTGCGTTGACCTGTCACGTAACTGGTCCCGTGAACTGTTGCGTTGACCGGTGGCGCAACTCGTCGCGTAGCTCGTCGCGTGAACAGTCGTGTTCACCGGTCACGTAACTGGTCACGCGAGCAGTCGCGTTGACCGGTCGCAGCCGATCGCGTGACCGGTGGTCGCGGCTGACGCCGGCCCGGCCGTGCGAGGTGCCTGCGCCCGGCCGGGCCGTATCGGGGGCCGGCCCTACGCCCCGCCTCGCGGAGTGGGCCGTTCAGCCCCGCAGCGCGGCCAAGTCCTCTTCGCCGAGGGTGAGTTCGCGCGCGGCGACGTTCTCCTCCAGGTGGTCCAGCGAGCCGGTGCCCGGGATCGCGAGGATCACCGGCGACGTGGCCAGCAGCGCGGCGATCGCGGCCTGCGGCGTGGTCGCGCCGAGACGGGCCGCGAGCTTGCCGAGCCGTTCGGTGTCGAGCGGCCTGCCGCCACCGCCGAGCGGGAAGAACGGTACGTACGCGATTCCCGCCCGCTCGCACTCGGCGAGGAGCCCCATGTCGTCGGCGTACTGGTTCTGCACCGCCGTGACGGGCCCGATCGCGCGGGCCTCCGCCAGTTGCGCGGAGTCGACGTTGCTGACGCCCAAGTGCCGGATCAGCCCTTCCTGGCGGAGCCCGTCCAGCACCGCGAAGCGTTCGGCGATCGACTCCCCGCCCGGCCCGGACATGCCGCCCACCCGCAGATACACCAGGTCGAGCCGGTCCAGCCCGAGGGCGCGCAGATCCGCCTCGACCAGGCCGCGCAGCTGATCGGGGGCCGCCTGCCCGCTGGGCAGGTCGTTCGGGCCGGGCAGCGGGCCGACCTTGGTCGCGATCACCAGGCCGTCCGGGTAGGGGGAGAGCGCGGTGCGGATCAGTTCGTTGGCCCGTACGGCTCCTCGGTTGTAGAAGCCCGCCGTGTCGATGTGGTTCACACCCAGCTCGGCCACCCGCCGCAGAACGGCGACGCCGTTCTCGGGAGCCCGCGCCGGGCCGTCGAAGGTGCTCATCGCCAGGCGCATCGCTCCGAAGCCGAGCCGGTCGATGGTCAGGTTTCCGCCGAGGGAGAAGGTCGTGATCGTCATGGTGTCCATGCTGGGGGCGTGGGCGGCGACCGGCGAGTCGGTGGCAGCTTGGTGCCAGACTGGCGGAATGCGGAACGAACACGTGCTTCAGGTGCGAGGGGACGCGGACCTCGTCGCACGCGCCGGGCACCTCTTCGCGTCCGCGCGGACCGAGTTCGTCTGCGCCGCCCGCGATCTGCGGACCTGGTCACGGCCGGAGGCCAGGGCGGCGGCCGGGGGCCGGATACGCGCGGTGGGCTCGCCGGGCTTCACCGTACGCAAGCTGCTCAGCCCGGTCGCGCTCGCCGACGAGGAGGCCCGCGCCCATCTGCGGCGCGTACGGGGCGAAGGCGCCCTCGTCCGGATCAGCGCGTCCGGGCTGCCGCACGAGACGATCCTCATCGACCGGCGGGTGATGATCGTCGCCGGGCGGGAGGCGCCGGGCGGCCGGGAGTACACGGTGACGACGTCGGAGACCCTGGTCGCGGGGGTCGACTCGCTGTTCCGGGCGATCTGGGACGCGGCCGTGGAGCTCGACACCTATCTGCGCGGCGACGTCCCCCACCTCGGCCCGGAGGCCCGGGAGATCCTCGCGGCGCTGGCCTCGGGGCGTACGGACGAGTCGGCGGCCCGACGGCTCGGGATCTCCCTGCGTACGTACCGGCGACGGGTGGCGGACCTGATGAGGGCGCTGGAGGCGGACTCCCGCTTCCAGGCGGGGCTGCGCGCGGGCGAACTGGGGCTGGGGGCCGTCGCGCCGGCGGAGCGCCACGACTGACGCGCCGGTGGAGCGCCACGGCTGACGCGGGACCGGCGGTACCGGCGAGGGCGCGGGGACCGGCGGGACGTACGGGACTACAGCCCGGGCGGTCGGCCCGGGGCGTCGCCGGGGGTTCGGCGGTGGCTGTGGGGTGGTCGCGGTGCGGGGGCATTGCGGTGGCGGGCCCGTACGCGCGAAGGCCCCGGCCGGATCAGCGGGATCGGTCCGGGGTCCTCGTCGGCGTGGTCGCGTGGGGCGGTGCCCGGGTCAGCTCTGCGGCGGGCGGTTGTCGCCCGGCGTCGGCCGCTCCCGCGAACCCAGCTGCTCGTTGAGCTTCTCCTGGGCCGTGTCGACCTGGCCCTGGTACTTTCCGCCGGTCTTCTTGTCGACGGCGTCACCGGCCTTGTCGACGCCTTTGCGGACGGTGTCCTCGCGGCCCTTCACCAGGCCCTTGAGTTTGTCGAGCATCGACATGGGTCGTCCTCCCTCATGGGTTGCTCCTCCCAGCATCGGGGCGCCCGCCGTATCCCGCATCCGGGCGGCGGCGGGGGCGGCGGCACGGCGCGACAGGACTTCGGCAGGACCCGTCAGGACACCCGTCAGGACATCGACAGGACATCGACAGGACATCGACAGGACATCGACAGGGTGGGGACAGGGCATCGACGCGGCGACCACGGGGCGGATCCTGGTCGGCGACAAAGCGTACGGAAGGGCTGCCAGCCCCCCTAATTCGAACTGATGAACGAGCAGAAATCCGCCCCCGATGCTGCACACCGGCGCCGGTGGTCGCACTCTTGACCGTATGAGTGACATACCGATCGTCGTACACCGGCCGTCCGGGACGGGCGGCCGGCGCGTCACCGTCCGCGGCCGGATCATGGGACTCGCGCACAACGACGACCATCTGATCGAATTCCTGCGCCGCGCCGGACTGCCCGACGCGTGGGAACTGCTGGACGACACCGCCTGGGTGGAGTGGCAGGGCGGACATCCGCACGAGTACGGCGGCGAGTGACCGGGGACACGCTCTGCCGATTGTCAGTGGCGGGCCGTAGCCTTACGGCATGTCAGTTTCACCGGACACCTCGGATATCTCGGATGCCCGTGCCTCCGTCCGTCCCGCCGGCGTCGTCAACGCGGAGATCCGCGCCCTGTGGGCGCGTGCGGGCCGGGCGCTGTCGCCGGTCGAGCAGGAGACGTATCAACGGTTGCTGGTCGAGTGGGCCGCGGCGGTCCGGGCCGATGTGGTGGAGGCGGCCTAGGTCTGCCCGGCGGATCTTCGCGCATCGGCCCGTGTTCGCCGGGCCCTCCCGGCAAATGGAAATGATCTTGGTCGGAATGGCGTAGTGTTGCGCTCAACGGCGCGGGGTGGAGCAGCTCGGTAGCTCGCTGGGCTCATAACCCAGAGGTCGCAGGTTCAAATCCTGTCCCCGCTACTCGCAGAGAACGAAGGCCCGGATCCACACAGGATCCGGGCCTTCGTCGTGCCCGATCGATCCCCCCACTCATCTCGTCGTCGCCCCGGCCGGTCGTGCTTGACCTTTACGCAACGTCAAGATTTAGCGTTCCGGTCATGGAGTGGTCGATCCAGGACATCGCGAAGAAGGCCGGTACGACGAGCCGCACGCTCAGGCACTACGGCGAGCTGGGGCTGCTGTCCCCGAGCCGGGTCGGCGCCAACGGCTACCGCTACTACGACCAGGACGCCCTCGTCCGCTTGCAGCGGATCCTGCTGCTGCGGGAGCTCGGGCTCGGCCTGCCCGCGATCGCCGGGATCCTCGACGGCCAACAGGACACGGCCGCCGCCCTGCGTACCCATCTCACTCTGCTCGAACAGGAGCGCGAGCGGGTGGGACGGCTGATCACATCGGTGCGGACCACTCTCCACAAGACCGAGAGAGGAGAACAGCTCATGGCCGAGGAGATTCTCGACGGCTTCGATCACACGGTGTACGAGCAGGAGGTGACCGAGCGCTGGGGCCGGGACGCGTACGACAAGGGAGACCGCTGGTGGCGGGCGCTCAGCGAGAGTGAGCGCCGGGAGTTCATGGGCCGGCACGAGGCCATCGCCCGCGACTGGGGGCGGGCCAAGGAAGCCGGTCTCGCCCCAGACAGCGAGGAGGCTCAGGCCCTCGCGCGCCGGCACTGCGACTGGCTGGCGAGCAGCACGCCTGTCTCGAAGTCGTACGTCGTCGGTGTCGGCGCGATGTACGTGGACGACCCGCGTTTCGGCCGCAATTACGACACGCACGCGGAGGGCGCCGCCGTCCTCGTACGGGACGCGCTGACGGTGTACGCCGAGCGCCATCTGACCGACTGACGGGCGGTACCGGGCCTCGCGGGACGGTACGGGGCGCCGTACGGGGCCGTGCCGGGCTCCGTACGCGTCCGAGCGGGTCCGGGCCTGTCGATAGCCCGGTCGGTCGACGCGGCTGGCTTCCTGGCGCGTAAAGAGCCAGCCTGGGAGGAGCGCGGTACCGTCCGCAGCCGTCGGCGGACCGGGCAGGAGGCCACTGTGGGGCACCCGCGAGACAGTGGGGACGACGAGACGTCGGCCGAGAGCGGGCAGCGGGCCCGTTCCGCCGGGGGGAACGTCCGCCGTTCCGGGCTGTCGGCCAGGGTCCGGGGGCTGGGCGACAGAGCCCGGCGCGGATTCCGGCGCGCGGGCCCCGGTTCCGACCCGGGTCCTGAACCAGGTCCCGAACCGGGCTCCGGTCTCGCGGGCCGCGGCTCCGGTGCGGACCCGGGCCCCGGTCCCACTCCCGGCCCCGGTCCCGGCCCCGGCCCCGGTCCCGCCGGCACCGACCCCGACCCCGGCCGGGACCCGGGTCCCGCCCTCACCCCCGCCCCCACTCCGGGTCCCGCCCCCGCTCCCGCCCGCCGCACCCGCCTCCCCGGCGGCTCCTCGGAGCCCCGGCACGCGGGCCCCCGTTCCCCCGGCCCCCCTCCCTCCGGCGTCCGCGCGCCCGCCGCCACGCCCGCCGTCCGCCCCGTCGGATACCGTCCGTCGGGTTCCCGCCCGGCGAACCCCGTCCGGCCCGGTTTCGACCCGGAGGAGTTCCTCGGGGACAGCTCGCCCGCCGCCGTGAAGCACCCCCCGGGCTTCGGCCCAGACGACGCCCGCCCGCCCAGCCGGCGGCACGGCCGGCACGCCGCCCGGCGGGCGCATCCCGTCGTGGCGGTCCTGCCGTTCATGATCATCGCGTTCGGAGTCGTCCTCGACCAGGCGACCCCCGCCGCCTTCACCGCCGCCCCGTTCTTCGCCGCGGCCTCCCTGGTCGCCGCCCCGTTCTTCTCGTTCGCGCGCACCCTCGTCGTCGGCATCGTCTCGGTCGCCATCGTCCTCGGGCTGCACGTCTACAACGGCACGGCCGGCGGCCTGGAGACGATCACCGAATCGCTGACCGTCTTCACGGTCTCCGTCCTCGCGCTGGCCATCAACGGTGTCGTACGCCGCAGCGGCGAACGCCTGGCCTCGGCGCGGGTCATCGCGGAGGCGGCCCAGCGCGCCGTCCTGCCCACACCCGCGCCCAGAATCGGCGGGCTGCACGTCGCCGCGCGCTACGAGGCCGCCGAGGAGGGCGCCTTCATCGGAGGTGACCTGTTCGCCGTCCAGGACACGGAGTACGGGGTGCGGCTGGTGGTCGGTGACGTACGCGGCAAAGGCATGGGCGCCGTCGAGACCGTGGCCGTCGTCATCGGCGCGTTCCGCGAGGCCGCCGAGCAGGAGCCGACGCTCGAAGGGGTCGCGCGGCGGCTGGAGCGGGCGCTCGCGCGGGAGGGCACGCGGCGCGACGGCATCGACCTGTTCGAGGGGTTCACCACCGCCGTACTGGCCGAGATCCCGCACACCGACGGCATGGTCCGCGTGGTCAACCGCGGCCATCCGGAGCCGCTGCTGCTCGCCCCCGACGGGGTGCTGACTGTGCTGGACCCGACCGAACCGGCGCTGCCGCTCGGAATGGGCGAGCTGGGCACCTGGCCGGACCTCGCGGAGGAGGTCCCGTACCGGTCGGGGACGACGCTGCTCCTCTACACCGACGGGCTCACCGAGGCCCGTAACGCCGCGGGGGTCTTCTACGACCCGCGCCAGCGGCTCGCCGGGCGGGTCTTCCCCGGTCCGGACGAACTGCTGGAGGTGATCGTCGGGGACGTACGGGCGCACACCGGAGGCGGCCGTACGGACGACATGGCGCTGCTGGCGGTCTGCCGGCCCGTCGATCTGCTGCCGGAACGGAGCCCCGTGGAGCCCGTGGCGACCTGACATCGCCGCCTCGCCGGACGCGGCCGTCCCGCGCCCGGCACGCTCCGTAGTCGATATGCGCCGCTCCGCATAACATTTGACGCACCGTCAGTTCGAGTGGGCGATCGCACATTGCCCGAAGGACGATCAACTCGCCCGATTCCGCCTGCTTGTGTCCCGGTTGGTCCAGGCCGCAGCTGTGAACGATCACCTGGAACAGCTTGGAATAGGCCCCCGTCGTCTATTAACGTTCGATAACGCAGCGCGGTTGTCCCAGCCGTCGAAAGAGTCGGCGCCGTGCGCATGTGCCGAATTCCGTAAGGAAACCGGGGAACCACCAATTGGGGTGAATCGGGCGCCTCTTGCTGCCTTGTGCGGTGAAGAACGCCCGTAGGAGACCTTCCTGCTCCGAACCCGTCAGCTAACCCGGTAGGCGAGAAGGAAGGAAAGGAGAGCGCCCCCGTGGCGTCAAACAGCCCTGTCTCCGAGACCTCGGCCCGGCTCCACTTCGGCCCCGGAAGCCGGTTCGCCGGTACCGGTCCCGCCGACGGCGAGGTGAACGGAGAGCGGGAGGAATGGAATCCCACCGCGGAGACCGTCCGTCCCGTACGCGGCAAGCACCGTGTCGCCAAGCAGCGCAACGCTCTCGCCCGTAGCTCCACCGTCCTCGGCGTCGGTGTCATCGCCGCGGTCGGCGCCGGAGGCATCGCCTCCGCGCAGGACAAGCCTCCGGTCTCGATATCCCTGCCCGACGCCATCTCGGACAGCCTCCCCGACGCCAAGTCCCTTCCCGGTGTCGGGTCTTTCATGTCCGACGGCGACAGCGCCGCCGACGAGACCCCCTCCCCGCTCACCACCGCCGGGCTCACCGCCGCGGACGCCCAGCAGGGCGCCACGGACTCCGGCGAGGCGCTGCGCGCCCGCATCCTCCAGCAGGCCGAGCAGCAGCAGGCCGGTGCCGACGCCGCCCAGAAGGCGAGCGTGGAGGCCGCCGCCGCCGCCGAGGCGGCGGCGAAGGCCGAGCAGCAGCAGACCGACGCGGAGAAGGAAGCCGCCGAGAAGGCGCGCGAGGCGAAGGAGGCCGCCGAGCGCAAGGCCGAAGAGAAGCGCCTGGAGAAGCTGGCCGCCAGCTTCTCGCTCCCCACCTCCTCCTACACGCTGACCTCCACCTACGGCCAGACCGGCTCCATGTGGTCCTCCGGCCAGCACACGGGCCTGGACTTCGCGGCCCCCACGGGCACGCCCGCCAAGGCCGTCCACGGCGGCACCGTCCAGTCGGCCGGCTGGTCGGGGTCGTACGGCTACCGCGTGGTGCTGGAACTCGACGACGGTACGGAGATCTGGTACGCCCACCTGTCCTCGATGACCGTCGCCGCCGGGCAGAAGGTCACCACCGGCGAGACCATCGGCCGCGTGGGAGCCACCGGCAACGTCACGGGCCCGCACCTGCACCTGGAGGTCCACACCCCGGGCGGCAGCGGGATCGACCCGCTGAGCTGGCTGCGCAGCAAGGGCCTCAACCCCTGACGCGCACCTGACCGGCCGGGTGTCCGCCCGGACACCCGCCGGACAGTGCTCTAGCTCCGATACGGGTTGTAGCCGCCGTAGTCGATGTACGGCGGCGGTGACCACACCCGCCCCGTCGCCCGCGCCGCGTAAGCCAGCGCGGGCGACGCCGTTTCCCGGCGCTGCCACAGGTGGTGCAGCAACTCCCTCTCGCGCTCGGCGAAGTCCGCGCCCATCGTGCCCCGTCCCGCCCGGTGGCGCAGGAACGCCAGGGCCGTCGCGAACGACTGGTACTCGGCGACCGTACGTGCCGCCGAGGGGCCGTGGAGCCGTCCCGCCGCCTTGCGCGCCGTCGAGCGCGCCCGCATCGAGGACAGCGCGAGCGGTTCGGTCTCGCCGAGCCAGCCGGCCGCCGCGTAGGCGGGCAACTCGGCGGAGACCGTACGCAGTTCGCGCTGCCTGCTCCATATCGCCAGCCAGGTCAGCAGGGCGAACGCGGGCAGCATGAAGGCCCCGTACACCGCGAAGAACCCGTACGGGCCGAACAGCGTCGCGGAGGCGTTCCACAGCGCGTGTGTGCCCATGGCGAGCAGCAGGCCGACCGCCGGTGCCAGCCACCGGCGCACGGCCTGCCGGCGGGTGGCGAGCGCGGCGATGCCGAAGCCGATGCCGGTCAGGACCGTGAAGAGCGGATGCGCGAAGGGGGACATCAGGACACGTATGAAGAAGGTCGCGGCGGTCACGGCCCCGAGGCCGGGGCCGCCGGTCTGCTGGTCCTCGCCGAAGGCCTTGCCGAGGTAGAGGATGTTCTCGGTGAAGGCGAAGCCGGTCGCGGTGAAGCCCGCGACGACGACGCCGTCCACCAGACCGGTGAAGGACCGCCGCCGGAAGAGGAAGATCAGCAGGATCGCGGCGGCCTTCGCGCTCTCCTCCACGATCGGCGCGACCACCGTGGCGCCCAGGGACTCCGCGCCCGTGGGATCCGCCGTCGCGGTGGCTATCCACTGGGTCGCGAAGGAGTTCGCCGTGATCGCCACGAGGGCGGCGGCGCAGGCGCCCCAGGCGAAGGCGAACAGCAGATTCCGCCAGGGCCCCGGTTCCACCCGGTCCAGCCAGCGGAAGGCCGCCATCAGCAACGGCACGGGCAGGAGCGCCAGACCGAGGCCGACGAGGAAGCCGCGGGTGCCGGTCTGCTCCCGGACGAGGGAGAGGATCAGCAGGCCGCAGAGCGCGAGGACGATGACCACCGCGCCCGCGCGCACGAGCGGATGCCGCCAGAGGGCCCGGTGCGGCCGGTAGCGCCACCGGGAACGGTCCGGCACGGCGGCCCACAGGTCCCCGGGCTCCTGCCGCTCGAACCGCTCGAACTCCGGGACCGCGGGGTGCCCGTACCCGTACCCGGGCGCGGGCGTGTACGCGGCCGACTGCGCGGCGGCGGGCTCGTGCGGGGCCCAGGGGGCCGGTCGGGACGGTTCGGACATCTCATGACCATAACGAGCACCACTGACAACGCGCGACGGCGCCCGCCCCGGCCGGTGCCCGGCACGGACGTCGCGTGCTCCGGGCCCGGTTCCGGCCCTTCGTGCGCCAGGGGCCCGGCCCGGTCCGCCCACGGCTCGGCCTGCCCAAGATCCGGACTGCCCACGGCCCGGCCGGTCCGCTACCGCGCCGGTGGCGTGTCCGCGACGCGGCGGAAGAGCAGGTCCCGTACGCGATGCCCCTTGTCCAGGCCCTGGCCCTCGAAGCGTGTACGCGGCCGGGAGCCGGGGCGTGGCGCGTAGCCGCCGTCCGGCGCGGTGTTCTCGAACGCCGGGTGCGCGGTCAGCACGTCGAGCATCTGCTCGGCGTACGGCTCCCAGTCCGTCGCGCAGTGCAGTACGGCGCCGGGCTTCAGCCGGGGCGCGGCCAGCGTGAGGAACTCGGGCTGGATCAGCCGCCGTTTGTGGTGGCGGGTCTTGGGCCACGGGTCGGGGAAGTAGACGCGCATCCCGTCCAGCGAGGCGGGCGGCAGCATCGCCCGGAGCAGGATGATCGCGTCGCCGTTGGCCACCCGGATGTTGGACAGACCGTTCCGCTCGGCGAGACGCAGCAGATTGCCCTGGCCCGGGGTGTGGACGTCGGCGGCGAGAATCCCGGTGGCCGGGTCGTCGGCGGCCATCCGCGCGGTCGCCTCGCCCATTCCGAAGCCGATCTCCAGGACGACCGGCAGCCCGCCGAACATCGTGTCGAGGTCGATGACCCGCTGCCCGTCGATGTCCAGGCCCCAGGCGGGCCACAGCCGCCGCAGGACATCGGCCTGGCCGGTGGTCACCCGGCTGCGGCGCGGCTGGAAGCTGCGGATACGGCGCTCGAAGTGCGATCCGGCGGGGTCGGCGGCCGGCCCCGTGCCCCCGGGGAACATCCGGGACCGGACGGGGCCGCCGGCGCGTACGCCGTCACCCGCGTCCACATTCGCGTCCACATTCGCGTCCACATTCGCGTCCACGTCCGCGTTCTCGTTCCCGGGGTGGTCGTGGTCGCCGGTCGCGCTCGCGGGCACGAGGCTCTCCCGCGTCACGTCCCCCTGCGCCGGGATCTCCTGCGCCGGGGTCTCCGGGGTCACGTTCTTCTGCGTCACGGTCTTCTCGCTCTGGGACGTCCGGGTCGCCGAGGCGTCGCCCCGGGCTCGGGCCGCGTCCCGGCAGGTCGCCCGGTCTCGTTTCCCGGTCTCGCCGGCGGGCCGCCGACTCGGACAGGAGCCTTCGATACTACGGACCCGCCGGGCGCCGGACCGCGTCGGTGTCCCTGAGCATCACCAGCGCCCGTCTCGCGACCTCACGGCCGATCGGGAGCGCGGCCGTCGCCGCCGGGGACGGCGCGTTGAGCACATGCACCGTGCGCGGTGCCTGCCGGATCAGGAAGTCGTCGGCGGGTGTGCCGTCCCGCAGCACCGCCTGCGCGCGCACCCCCGCCGTCGCGGGGCGCAGATCCGCCTCCGTCACGGCGGGCAGCAATCTTCGTACGGCGGTGGCGAAGGCCCGCCGGGACAGCGAGCGGCGCAGCTCGCCCGCGCCGTAACGCCAGTGGCGCCGCGCCATCCGCCAGGTGCCGGGCCAGCCGAGCGTGCCCGCCAGCTCGCGGGGGCGCACGGCGGCCCAGGAGTAGCCCTCGCGGGCCAGCGCGGGCACCGCGTTGGGCCCGACGTGGACGGTGCCGTCGACGCCGCGCGTCAGATGCACCCCCAGGAACGGGAACGCCGGGTCGGGCACCGGATAGACCAGCCCGCGCACCAGCTCCGGCCGGGCCAGTTCGAAGTACTCGCCTCGGAAGGGGACGATCCGCATTCCCGGGTCGTCGCCCGCCAGCCGTGCCACCCGGTCGCACTGGAGCCCGGCGCAGTTGACGAGGGCGCGGGCGCGGACCACCTCCCCGGAGGACGTACGCACCGCGACGCCCCACGCCCGCCGGTCGACGGCGGTGACCTCCGCGCCGTACCGCACGGTCGTGCCCGACGCCGCCGCCGAGTCGGCGAGCCGGGCCGCGACGGCGGCGAAGTCGCACACGCCGGTCGTGCCGACGTGGATCGCCGCGAGGCCGCGCACCTCTGGCTCGTACTCCATGATCTGCGCCGGGCCGAGCTCGCGGACCGGGATGCCGTTCTCCCGGCCGCGCTGGACCAGGGCGTGCAGCCGGGGCAGTTCGTCCCGGCCGGTGGCGACGATCAGCTTGCCGGTGACCTTGTGCGGGATGCCGTGCTCCGCGCAGAACGCGACCGTCTCGGCGGCGCCCTTGACCGCGAACCGTGCCTTGAGCGAGCCGGGGCGGTAATACACCCCGCTGTGGATGACCCCGCTGTTGTGCCCCGTCTGGTGGCGCGCCGGGCCGGGCTCCTTCTCCAGGACCGTGACGCGGGTGCCGGGGGCGGCGCGGGTGAGGGCGTAGGCCGTCGAGAGACCGACGATGCCGCCGCCGATCACCAGCACGTCGCAGTCGTGTCCGTGGCGACGACCGCGGTCGTCACCGCGGCCGTGACCTTCGACCTGACCCGAGCCGTCTCTCATCACGCGTGCGACCTCCCACCCCGATAGTGCACTGGCCCACTGACAATGCCCTTAAACCACCGGGGTGGCACGCGTGTCCCGCATGATCGTCCGAACGTCGCGATCCGGGGTGGTCCGAAGTGATCAGTGGAGATCCGTGGAGATCCGCCGCGACCGGTCATGGCGTTCCGAGTGTTCCGTGCGTCCGTGCGTTTCGCGCATTGCGGGTGGTCCGCAGCGAAGTGCGGTGTTGAGTCATATGCTTCGCGTTCCGTCAACTTCTAGCGCGTTCCGACCAATTCCGTGCGATCCCGGCCGGCTGCGAACGCGCCCGCGTGCCCCCCGTGCCCCCCGTGCCGGCTCCGCGCCCCGCGCCCCGTTCCCGCTACGCCGGAGCCACCAGCAGCGGCCGTGCCCGCTCCACCAGCTCCGCGACCCTCGGCTCGTCGCCGTACGGCTCAAGGCGGTGCAGCAGGTCCCGTACGTACTCCGTGGTGCGCGCCGACGAGATCCGCCCCGCCACCTCCACCGCGCGCGTGCCCGCCGCGCACGCCGCGTCCAGATTGCCGGACTCCAGCTCGGCGACCGCGCTCACCACCAGACGCAGACCGTGCGACCGAGCGAACTCCTCCGTCGGCCGGGACAGCGCCTGCTCCGTGAAACGCCGCATCTGCCGAGGCGCCTTCAGGTCCCGGTAGCACTCGGCGGCGTCGGCGCAGAAACGGTCGTACGAGTAGAAGCCCAGCCAGCTCGGGTCCGCGTCGCCGGGCCGCGCGCGCTCCAGCCAGCCCTCCGCGGCCTTCAGCGCGGCCCCCGCCGCCGGGGCGTCGCCCGCCTTCGCGTGCGCCCGTGCCTCCACCAGCCGGAAGAAGCTCATCGTGCGGGCCGTCGCGAGCCCCCGGTTGCGCTCCAGCGCCGCCTGGGCCAGGTCCACGCCCTCGTCGGCGAAGCCCCGGTACGTGGCCTGGAGGGACATCGAGGCCAGCACATAGCCGCCGAGCGGCACGTCGGCCGCCGCGCGGGCCAGGCGCAGCGCCTGGATGTAGTACCGCTGGGCGGCCTCCTGCTGGCCGGTGTCGAAGGCCATCCACCCGGCCAGCCGGGTCAGTTCGGCGGTCGCGCCGAACAGACCGCGCCCGACCTCGTCGCTGTACGCGGCGAGCAGCAGCGGCGCGGCGTCGACCCGCAGGCACTCGGGCACCATCGACGAACGCCAGTCCCCGCCGCCGTACTTGGAGTCCCAGCGCCGGGCGTCGGCCGCCGCCTCACGGAGCTTGGCGACGTCGCTGTGGCCCACGCGCAGCGGGGACAGCTCGCCGTCGGGCCCCGGAGCGCCCCCGGGGCCCGTCTCGGGCCTTCCGCCGGGTCCGGTGGCGGGCCCGGTCAGCCGGGGCCCGCCGTGCGCCGCGTGTGCCCTCCGTGCCGCCTCGGCCATCGCCGCGTCGCGCGCGACCGACGAGTCGGCGGGCGATATCAGCCAGCGCGAGGCGGGCGTGGCGTACGCGCTCACCGAGAAGGACCCCGCCAGCGACTGCCAGATGCCGCCGCTGCCGGCCCGCCGGCCCGCCAGGTCCAGCCGGTACAGATCGGTGGCGGACCGCACCGCCTCGCCCACGTCGCGCGGGAAGGCGAGACCCACCTCCGGCGCCGGATCGGCGTCGGCCAGGCCGATCTCGTGCAGCGGTACGGGGCGGCCGAGCTTGGCGCCGATGGCCGCCGCGATCAGATGGGGAGCCGCGCCCTGCGGAACCATCCCCTTCGAGACCCACCGGGCCACCGAGGTCTTGTCGTAGCGGAGCGTCAGCCCGCGCTGCGACCCGAGGTCGTTGACCCGCCGGGCGAGACCGGCGTTGCTGATTCCCGCGAGGGCGAGAACGGTGCCGAGTTTCTCGTTCGGCCCGCGTAGCTCCCTGGACATGCGCCACCCCTCGACACACTGACGGCCGCCTCGCCGGCCCCTCTTATGAGGAACCCGTGGCATTCGTAAACCCAGCGTAGTTCGCCGCATCCCTACCGTTAAGGGGCGGACGTCCGGATGGCGGGATTGTTGTCCGTGCGGGAGAACGCGTGTCAGTCGTCCCGACGCGCACGTGCTCCGGGTGTGTGGCCGTGCGCCCGGCCGTGCGCTCTTGGCCAAAAGCGGCCGGGAGCGCTTCCATGAGTGCTGCGTGGGTCGGCCCACTGCGTACTGGAACCAGTGGGCTGGGGGACACCGCCGCCTCATTTCCCCGCGGGTGGCGGACTCGGTCCGGGAGGCGATGGAGCCTCCCGGACTGTACGTTTGCCGACGTTCTGTCGGCGGACCGTGGTCGGAGATTGGCTGAATGCCGACTGTCCGCCCCGGACCCCTCGCCGCCCCAAATGTCCTTTGCCGGGGACACGTTCGCGTTTCGCGCTCCGCCCCGGAGGCCCTTCCTGTGTGCCGTTGTCGTGGCAGCATGTTCACGAACGACTGATGGCACGGGCACGACACTTGATCCACGGGCTGTGGAGGCGGCGATGCGCTGGTTGGTGGGGTGGAGCAGTATCGCCGCGAGCTTCGGTACGGCGGGAGCCGTCGGTGACCGCTCCGAAGGGCGTACGGTCCACCCCGTGGGCTCCCAACTCCTGTGGGGCGACCCCGATCCGCTGTGGGCCGTCGGCGACTGGCGCGACGACGAGGTCCGAGTCGTCAGCGTCGACGCGGACACCCGGCTCGCCGTGTTCGGCTGCTGCGGCGCCACCGACGAGCAGCTGAAACTGGGCCTGTTCGCGGCGCGCGGCGGTGCCCTGCGCCACCTCACCGCCTGGCCCGGCAGCTACACCGCCGTCGCCCAGATCGGCCGCCGCATCACCGTCGCCGGCGATCTGGCGGGCGCGAGACCCGTGTTCCACACGCCGTGGGCCAACGGCACCGCGTACGCCACCGCCGCCCTGCCGCTCGCCGACCTCATCGAGGCCCAGCTGGACATCGGGCACCTGGCCGCGCTCCTCGCCTGCCCCGAGACCCCCGAGGCGCTGCGCGACTCCACCCCGTACGTGGGCGTCAAGCGCGTCCCGCCCGGCCACGCCCTCGTCCTGCGCGAGGGCTCCCGCGAGATCACCGGCTACGAACAGGTCTCCTCGCTCGCCGTCGCCGCCCCCCAGACCGACCCCGAACGCGCCGTCGAGGGAGTCCGGGACGCCCTCGTCGAAGCCGTACGCGCCCGCCTCCTGGCGCCCCGTCACGCCCCCGAGACCCAGCCCCCGGACCCCGGCCCGGTGCCCGGCATGGGCCCCGCCGACCGGCGCGCGGCACGCGGCGCGCCCGTCCCCGGCATCGGCGCCGACCTCTCCGGCGGCAGCGCGTCCGGCACCCTCGCCCTGCTCGCCGCCGGACTGCCCGGCGCCCCCGGCACCGTCCTCGGCCACGGCACCGGCGCCGGGGAACGGCTCCTCGCCGTCACCTTCAACGACCTCTCCACCGGCGGTCGCGAGGCCGAACTGGAACGCGCCCGCGCCATGGCCTCCAACCCCCGGCTGCACCACGTGGTCGTCGCGGCGGGCGAAGAGGCCCTTCCCTACGCCGAGTTGGAGGGCCCGCTCACCGACGAGCCCGGCCCCTCCCTCGTCATCGCCGAACGCCACCGCCGCCGGCTCGCCGCGGGCAGCGCCGACCACTTCACCGGGGCCGGGGCCCGCGAGGTGCTGGACGCCCACCCCGCGCGCCTGGCCGACCTGCTCATCGACCGGCGCCGCCGCGACCTGCTGCGGCCGACGACCGCGCTCGCCAAGGCCCAGGGCCCCTCGGCGGGCTCGCTGTTCGTGCCCCTCACCGTCTACCGCGCGGCCCGCCGTCTCGCCCGTACGCCCTACCGCACCGGCCTCGAAGAGGCCGCCGCCCGGCTGCCCACCGCACACCGCGACCGCGACGCGCCCGCCGCCGACGGGCCGCTGGGCGCGTCCCTGGCCGCGCTCACCTGGTCACGCCCCGGACCGGCGGCCCGGTGGCTCACGGGGGAGGCACTCGCGGAGGTGTCGGTCCGGCTGACGGCGGCGGCGATCCGCCCGACCTCCGTCCAGCGGCCCGGCGAGGCCCGCGCACGGGCCGCGCTGGCCCGGCACGCCGCCGACCACCGCATCTTCGAACAGGCCGCCGAGGTCCGCAGCCAGCGGCTGCACGCGCCGTTCTTCGACAACCAGGTCGTACGGGCCTGCCGGGCGCTCCCCGAGTCCCTGCGGGTGCAGCCCGGCGCCCGGTCCGACGTGCTGCGCGCGGTCCTCGCCGGGGCGGGCATACACGACCTGCCGCCGGGCTGGGGCGCCACGACGCACGCGACGGAGGCCGCCGCGACCCGCACCGGGATGCGGGCCGCCGTCAACGACCTGATGGCCCTGTTCGACGCGCCACTGCTGGCCGACGCCGGTCTGATCGAGGCCCGCGTGGTGCGCAAGGCGCTCCGCAAGGCCGCCGAGGGCGAACCGATCCCGCTGGACGGCATCGCCGACCTGGTCTCCACCGAACTGTGGCTCAGACGCCTGCTGTCCCGTCGCGGCACCTGCTGGACGGGCTCGGCGGCACCCCGCCAGCGCGCCGTTGCGGGCGGCGTGATGCCCCGCCCGACCCTGCATCAGTAAGGAGGCCGGGCGCGCCGGGGGAGGCGCGGCCACGCAGCGTCCGCCCGGCTCCGCGCGCCCGCGCGGCGGTTCATCGCTGGGAGTTCGCGCAGGTGCGGACAGCGTCGGGCCGACCCTGCATCGGTAGGGAGGCCGGGCGCGCCGGGGGAGGCGCGGCCACGAAGTGACCACCCCGACTCCACACGCCCGCGGGGCGGTTCATCGCTGGGAGCTCGCGCACACGCGGACAGCCTCCGGCACCCCGCCCGTGGTTCAGGCGCAGCTGATGCGGGAGTGCGCCCAGTCCGCCACCGCCACCGAGTCGAACGGCGTGTGCGGTTCGACCACCAGCCGGATCGTCTTCCTGCCGCTGATCCCCACGTTCACCGCCACCGCCGCGTCACCGCCCCGCACCACCGGGGAGCGCCAGAGCCGGCTGCCGTCCCCGTAGACGGAGAAGCGCAACGCCCCCAGCCCGAGCGTCATGTCGTCCACACCGACCAGCGCCCGGTACGTCGCGCACGGCCGGTTGAGCGCGATCGTCACCGAACCCCGCGCGTGCGTCGACACCCCGTGCCCGTAGCGCGTGCCGCCCACCGACATACCGGATCGCTGCCAGAGCCAACCGCTCTGCCCGATGAGCACCTCCGGCCCCGAACCGTCCCCCGTCACGTCGTACGCGAGCCGGCTCACCTGGTACTCCCGAGGCGCGGGAGGTACGGGCGGCGGCTCCGGGCGGTCGGTCACCGGCGGCGGCGGGGGCTCGGACGTCGGCGGTACGGGCTTCGCCTCCGCCGGCGCGGCGGGCGGCGGCTCCGGCGGCGGGGTCGGAGCCGCCGACGGCCGGGCGGCCGACGCCACCGGACCGGGTGCGGCGGGCAGCTTCGGCTTCGGCTTCGTTGGTGGCGCGGGCGCGTCCGGCAGCAGGGGCCCCACGACGGGCGGCCTCGCCACCGGCCGGTCGGGGACCTCGTCCCCGGACAGCGCCCACACCAGCCCGGCCGCCACCGCGAGGGCGGTCACGGCCGCGATCCCGGCCTTCAACGGCGCGCCCAGCCCTTCGGCCGCCGCCCCGCCCGAGGCGGCGCCTCCTCCCGAACCGGCCGCGCCCGCGCCGCCACCGGCCGCTGCCGCCGCACCCGCCCCGGCGGCGCCCGCCGCCCCGCCGACCACGACCCCGGCCGCCTTGAGCGAATACCCGGCCGCGAACCAGCCGATGACCGCGAGCGGAAGCACCGCCGGAATCCCCGCGTTGACGTGCGCCAGCTCGCCCGCGACTCCCCGGCACCGGGCGCACTCCTCCAGGTGCTTGCGCAGCCCGCGCTCGGCCCGGATACGCAACCCGCCGCGCGCGTACGCGCCCAGCCGCTCGGCGTACTGCGCGCAGTCCCCGGCCGTGGTCACCGACGTGTTCACATGCGCCTGGAGATACGCCTGCTTGAGCCCCTCGCGCGCCCGACTGGCCAGCACGGCCGTCGCGTTGGGCGTCAGCCCGAACAGCGGCGCCACCGTGCTCGGCGACTCCTCCTCGACGGTCGTGTGCCACAGCACCGCCTGCCAGCGCTCCGGCAGACTGCGGAACGCCTTGACCGCGAGCGACCGCTCGGCCTCGCGCATGGCGCGCACATCGGCGCCCAGGTCGAGCTTCGCGTCGTCCGGGATCCCGGACGAGCGGGCCGACTCCGCCGCGAACACCGCGAAGTCCTCGACCAGTTGTTCCCGCTTGGCCGTCTTCGTCCACGCGGCGGCGACACGCCGCACGGTCGTCAGCAGATACGCCCGCACCGCCTGCTCCGGACCGGCGCCCCCGCGCACCGCCTGGAGGGTGCGGGCGAACACCTCGGCCGTCAGGTCGTCCGCCGTGTGCGCGTCCCGGCAGCAGGTGCGCGCGTAGCGCAGTACGGCCCCCGAGTGGCGCCGGTACAGCTCCTCGTACGCCCCGTCGTCGCCGTTCCGCATCCGCCGCACCAACTCGGCGTCCGAGGGCGGCAGATCACCCACCGGCCCCTCGGCGCCCCCGTCCCCCGCCCCCGCATGCGGCGCGGCCGACCCACGGCCGCCCCCGCGCTGCGACGGCACACTCGGAACCGCCCCGCCCGGCGAAGCCGCCGACGGAACCACCGGGACCACCGGCCCGACAGGCCCGCCAGCTCCCGGGGAACCTCCCGACCGGCCCTGGCTCGGCACCTGCCCGGACGGCGGCCCGCCCGTCTCCGTACCGCCGGCACCGCCGCCACCCAGTGGCTCGCCCCGTCCGTCACCACTCATCACGGAAGCCCCCGTAGCGTCAGACCCGAAACACCGGGTCAGCGTGCCACAGCGCCCGACGCCACCGAGCTCGTGTTGACAGCGACCACTCGTCCGTGATCGGGCAACGCCCACAGCGCCTCGCCGGGCGCTCGCGGAGGAAAGGGTCAACCGGCCCCGGCGCACGGGCCGTTCACCAGGACATTCCAGCCTGGCGGGCCCGGACGCACCCCGGGCGGGCACCCGCGAACGCGGGCTCACGGCGGAGGCGGCCGGGCCGACGGCCGAACTGTCGTCCAACGACCGCCCCACAGAGCCACGTTGACGTCACGAACACCTGCGCGGGCACGAGCAGACAGGAGCCCACGCACCCACGACATCCGGCGGAGCCGACCGCAGCTGACCCGGCCGACCCCGTTCGGAGCCGTTCAGAACCGCGTCACGCGGCCCGGGAGCGAAGCCCTTCGAGCAGGATGTCCAGCAACCGGGCCGAAGCCGCCGCCTGCTGCTTCGCATCCGGCAGCGCGGGCGCCGCCGTAGCGATGACCAGCAGGACATCGGCCACCGTCACGCCCGGCCGCAGCTCGCCGGCCGACCGTGCCCGCTCTACCAACTGCCCCACGACATCGAGCAGTTCGACCGTGCCCGAGGACGGATCGACCAGCCCGTCGCTCAGCGACCCCGTCGAACCGGCGGTCGCCACCGGCTCGTCGGACGCCGGCGAACGCTGACCGGCCTGCTCCGCCACCTGCTCACCGGGACCGACGACCCGCAGATCGGGCTGCCCGGACTGCCGCTGCTGCGGCACCCGCGCCCCGTCCGCCGTCTCCGGAACGACCGTCGACTCGTCGACGTCCACCCCGACCCGCAGTACCTGCGGCGGCAGCAGTCTTCCCGCGCCGGAATCCACGGACGTCCGCAGGAACCGCGCGAGCGCGGACCACGGCTCCTCCTCCTGCCCCAGAGCCGCCCGTGCCTGCTCCGTCAGCCGGGAGGTCTCCTCCTCGGCTATTCGCCGGACCAGCACGTCCTTGCTGGGGAAGCGCCGGTAGACCGTGCCGACCCCGACCCGGGCCCGGCGCGCCACGTCCTCCATCGGCGCCCCGTAGCCGAGCTCGCCGAACACCTCACGAGCCGCTCGCAGAACATGTTCCAGATTGCGCTGTGCGTCGACACGCAGTGGTGTGGAACGGTTCAACCCGCCCGTACCCACACGTCCGCCGCCGTCCACGGACACGACGGCCTGCCAATGAGAATCCTGAATGTGCATAAGCGTTCCCCCGGTAATGACGTCTCCCCCCGGAGACCTCCCCGCCTTGACAGCCGGGGCCGTACGGACCAGTCACGGTCGACGCCCCCGTCGAGCTACGAACATAGTTGAGCCCCGGTGAATTCAGAAGGGGGTGGTTCCGCACGGAGCGCCCCCCGATCGGAGCAAGGACCGGAAGATGCCTGATTCGGCACCCGCCCACCACCTCGCCCATCCCCGCTGACCTGCGAACCTTCCCCGCCCCAGGGGGATTTGCGCACATCGGGCCGGAGCGGGCCTCCGGTCACACAATTTGCCGAGCCTGTGGACAAACCCCGGAGCCCGATGCCTCATGGGGTGGTGAAGGCAGAGATCCCCCGGGGGACGACCCCCGCATCACCGCGCCCCGCCCGCGTTCTCGTCGTCGGCGGCGGCTACGTCGGGATGTACACGGCGCTCCGGCTCCAGCGGCGGCTCAGGCGCGGCGAGGCCGAGGTCGTGGTGGTGTCGCCCGACGCGTACATGACGTACCAGCCGTTCCTGCCCGAGGCCGCCGCGGGATCGATCTCCCCGCGCCACGTCGTGGTGCCGCTGCGCCGCGTCCTGCCGGACTGCACGATCATCGTCGGCGAGGCCCGGTCCGTCGACCACACCCGGCGCGTCGTCACCCTCGTCACCCCCGCGTCCGAGGAGGAGGCCGCCGCCAGAGCCGCCGACCCACGCTCCGGGACCACCGGCGCACCCTCCCGCACCGCCGGCGCTCCCGCGCGAGCCCCCCGCGCCACCGCCGCACCCCGCGACCCGGCGCCGGCCCCCGAGCCGCCCGGCAGCTTCGAGATGACGTACGACGAACTCGTCCTCGCCCCCGGCTCGGTCTCCCGCACCCTCCCGGTCCCCGGCCTCGCCGAACACGGCATCGGCTTCAAGACCGTCGAGGAGGCCATCGCCCTGCGCAACCACGTCCTGGAGCAGCTGGACATCGCCTCCTCCACCCGAGACCCGCAACTGCGCGACGCCGCCCTCACCTTCGTCTTCGTCGGCGGTGGCTACGCGGGTGTCGAGGCCCTCGCCGAACTGGCCGACATGGCCCGCTACGCCACCCGCTCCTACCACAACGTCAAGGCCGACGACCTGAAGTGGATCCTCGTCGAGGCGTCCGGCCGCGTCCTCCCCGAGGTCGGCCACCACCTGGGCACGTACGCGGTCCGCGAACTACGGGCGCGCAACATCGACGTACGCCTCGAAACCCGCCTCGACTCCTGCGAGAACCGGGTGGCCGTCCTGAGCGACGGCAGCCGCTTCCCCACCCGCACCGTCGTCTGGACGGCGGGCGTCAAACCCCACCCGATCCTCGCCGCCGCCGGACTCCCCCTCGACGCACGCGGCCGGCTCCGCTGCACGGCCGGACTCGCCGTCGACGGTGTCGACCACGCCTGGTCGGCCGGAGACGCCGCGGCGGTCCCCGACCTGACGGTGGACGAGCCCGGCGCCACCTGCGCGCCCAACGCGCAACACGCAGTCCGCCAGGCCCGCGTACTCGCCGACAACATCGTCGCCTCCTTGAGAGGCGAGCCGTCACGCGACTACCGGCACCGTTACACCGGTTCCGTCGCCTCGCTCGGCCTCCACAAAGGGGTCGCGCAGGTGTACGGCCGCAAGGTCAAGGGGTATCCGGCCTGGCTGATCCACCGCGCCTACCACCTCAGCCGCGTCCCCACCTTCAACCGCAAGGCGCGCGTCCTCGCCGAATGGACACTTTCCGGCCTCTTCAAACGAGAGATCGTCTCCCTCGGCTCCCTTGAACACCCTCGGGCGGAATTCGAACTGGCCGCCGGAGGGGAACGGCCCAGAGACGTCTGACGTCCCATGTCAGTGCGGTCGGCCACACTGACCGTGTGACCATAGGTGGGTTCACATCTGCACAGAGTGATTCCGCAGAGAGCGATCCGGCAGCCCGCCCAGGCGAACGGCAACGACACCATGAGGCATGAAAATCCGTGAATTTCACGCGTTGGAGCGCCCGGCTCCCCGGTACGCAGCGCCGCATCGCCATGCGATCGGACGCTGGAGAGGCGCACGCGCCGAGTTCCGCGAGCGCGGTGCCCGCCGCCCGTGGTGAATTCGAACGAAACGGCGAGCGCCGGGAGAGAAGAGACAAGCGAGCCTCGAGAGACAGCGGCGCCGACGGCGGACCCACCGGAATCCCCGCGCTCGAAGAACTCGCCGTCCGTGACGTCCTCGACGGACTCCCCGCCCTCGTCGCCCTGGTGTACGGCCCCGACCACCGCGTCGCGTACGTCAACGACGCCTACGCCGACGCCTTCGGCCCCCGCGAACCGGGCACACCGGCGGCCGAGAGCTGCCCCGAACTGGCCGAGCTCGGCCTCACGCCTCTCCTGGAACAGGTGTCACGCAGCGGAACGCCCCGCACCGTCAAGTCCCGCAAGGTCCAGACGTCCGGGTGCGGCACCGGCCACACCCCGGCCGACGGCTCGGCCACCCCGGCCCGCGACGGCTCCTACACCGTGACCTGCACCCCCGTCGACCTCGGGCGATCGGGCGGCGCCGGCAGCCCAGGCGGACCGGACGGCTCCGACCGCTCCGGCGTCCTCATCTTCGCCGCCGACGTCACCGACCACGCCGAGGCCGCCGAACGCCTGCGCGCCAGCCAGCGCAGACTCCGCGAGACCGCCGTCGCCCTCCAGTGCTCGCTCCTTCCCCAGGAGCTGGAGCAGCCCGACGACCTGCGCGTCGCCGCCACGTACCAGCCGGGCGGTACGGACGCGGCCGTCGGCGGCGACTGGTACGACGTGATCACCCTCGGCGCCGGCCGTACGGCCCTGGTCATCGGCGACGTCATGGGCCGCGGCGTCCGCGCGGCGGCCGTCATGGGCCAACTGCGCACCGCCGTCCGCGCGTACGCCCGCCTCGACCTGCCGCCCCACGAAGTCCTGCAACTGCTCGACGGACTCGCCGCCGAGATCGACGCCAGCCAGATCGCCACCTGCGTCTACGCCGTCCACGACCCCAACGAGGGCCACCTCGTCTACGCGTCGGCCGGCCACCTGCCGATCCTCGTCCGCGCCGAGGACGGCACGGTCGCGCGTGCCGCCGACCCCACGGGACCGCCGCTCGGCACCGGCGGCTGGATCCACACCTCCGGCACGATCGGCCTCGCGCCCGGCTCCACCGCCGTCCTCTACACGGACGGGCTCGTGGAGCGCCGCAGCGAGGACATCGACGAGGGCGTGGCCTCCTTGGAACGCGCCCTGGCCGGGGCCCAGGGAACACCCCAGGTCGTCTGCGACCGGCTGATCCGCGCGATGGGCGTCACGGCCGAGCACGACGACGACGTGGCGGTCCTGGTTCTCCAGCACCCCGCCCGTACGGGACAGGCAGCCGAGCTGTTCCACAACGCCGCGCTCGACCTTCTCGGCGGCATCGAGGCCGCCCCGCGCGCCCGCGCGTTCGCCTCGGGAGTCCTCTCCTCGTGGCGCTTCCCGGTCGAACTCCGGGACCTGGGGGTCCTCGCCACCAGCGAACTCGTCGCCAACTCCCTCCAGCACGGCACCCCGCCCATGCGGCTCAGACTCCGCCGTACGGACCGCCGGCTGATCATCGAGGTCACCGACGGGGACGACCATCTGCCCCTGCGCCGCCACGCCGAACCGGCGGACGAGGCGGGCCGCGGCATCTCCATCGTCGCGGCGATCGCCTCGTCCTGGGGTTCGCGCCGGACACCGGGCGGCGGCAAGGCGGTCTGGTGCGAGTTCGCCCTGCCCCACTGACCCGCCCGGCCCGCCTCCGTCACCCGCCTCGTCTCAACGGGCGGCGGCCAGACTCTCCGGCTTGTGCACGGCCACCACGCGCGACACGTGCGCGAGCGACGGCCGGTCCTGTACGGGGGTGAGCCGCCGGCCCAGCCGCAGCGCCAGCACACTGATGCCGAGCGAGAAGAGCACGAACGTCACGATGTACGGGCCGTGCAGCGAGGCCCCCATCGGCCCGCCCACGGCGGGCCCCAGTGCCAGCGCGAGCTGCTTGACCAGCGCGAAGGCGGCGTTGTACTGGCCGACGGCCCCTTCCGGCGCCAGATCGGCCACCAGCGGGGCGACGGTCGGCGACAGCATCGACTCCCCGAGCCCGAACAGCGCGTACGTGGAGACGAACGCGGCCGTCGCCATCGTCTGGCTCGCGTGCCCCAGCCCCGCGTATCCCGCCGCGAGCCAGGCGACCGCCCAGATCAGCCCGACCCACGCGATGACCCGGCTCCGCCTGCGCCGCTCGACCAGCCGGAGCACGACGAACTGCGCGACGACGATCACGGCGGTGTTCGCGGCCAGCGCCATACCGAGCGCCGACGGGTCGATCCCGGCCGCCTCGGTGCCGTACGCGGCCAGTCCCGACTCGAACTGCCCGTAGCAGGCGAAGAACAGCACGAAGCCCAGCACGCACAACCGCACCATCGCCCGGTTCGCGAGCAGCGCCCGGGTCCCGCCCGTTCCGGGGCGGGCGCCCTCTTTGGGAAGCGCGGTCGAGGCGGAGGACGTACGCGGGATCCTGACCGTCCCGGCGATGGCGGCGAGCACCAGGAACATCGCCGCCTCGACACCGAACAACAGGGTGAAGCTCCCCGGCCGGTTCACGTCGACCAACTGCCCGCCGATCAGACCACCGACGCCGAGCCCGAGGTTCTGGAGGAAGAACTGCGTCGCGAAGGCCCGGGTACGGGCGGCCGGCGGCGAGCACCACACGATCATCGTGGCCAGCGCGGGCTGCATCACGGCGGTACCGGCACCGAGCAGCGTCGCCGAGAGCACGGCGGTCGGTACGTCGCCGGCCAGCCCCATGACGAGGGCCCCCAGAGCGGCCAGCACCGCGCCGCCCGCGACGACGGGCACCGGCCCGCGCCGGTCGATCACGCGCCCGGTGAAGGGCAGGGCGACGAGCGCGGCCATGGCGAACACGGCCAGCACGGCCCCCGCCGTACTCGCGCCCAGGTCCCGCACCTGGGCGACATACACATACAGATACGGGACGGTGAACCCGAGCCCGAACGCGCTCAGCGCGTTCCCTGCCTGGATTCGGCGCATCGCGGCGCCCATCACCCTGGTCACACTCACCTGCCTTGGAGAAGAAGCGGAAGAAGAAGGCCCGAAGACTGAAGACTGGAAGACCTGAACTTCGAAGACTTCAAAGCTAAAGTTAGAACCTCAACAATACACATCGAAGGACTTCGACGCCAACGACGGGCGTGCCATACTGCGCGGCATGCCAGAGAGCCCCGCGGAACCGAGCCTCGACGAGCAGATCGCCGCCTATCAGCGGGAGTTCGACGACCTCGACCCCCAGGTGGAGCAGGTCGTCTCGGCGCTCGGCCGGCTCAACCGCCGGATGAACGTGGCGTACGGACGCCAGGTCTCCGACCTCGGCATCAGCAACGCCGAGTGGGAAGTCCTCAAGACCCTGGTCCTGTCGGGAGCCCCGTACCGCCTCGGTCCGGGCGAACTGGCCAAGCGCCTCGGACTCACCCCGGCGGCGATGACCCACCGCGTCGACCGCATGGCTGCCGAGGGTCTGGTCACGCGCGACCGGGACGAGACCAACCGGGTGCGCGTGATCGTCGAGCTGACGGACGAGGGCCGTACGAAGTGGCTGGAGGCCATGCGGATGGCCTCGGACTTCGAGGAGGACCTGCTCCAGGACCTCTCGGGGGAGGAGCGCGGAGTACTGGGAGAACTGCTGATCCGCCTGCTCCGCCGGGTGGAACACGCCCAGCCGGACGCGGGCGGCCGGCTCACCGACCTGGACTGACGGTGGCCCGGGGAGCCGATTTGACACCGCGGGGACCGCTCCGTAAGGTTCTTCGAGTTGTCATAGAGCCGTAACGGTTCTACGGCACCATCCGGCCGCTTGTTTGAATGCGGCAAACAAACTCAGCGTGACCCTCCACCGGGAACCATTTCGGCATGCCGAAAATTGATTACCGGGACTCGATTTGTGAGACGGCGGGGAAACGGGCTAGAGTTTGAAAGGTCGGAACGGCCGCAGGGCCGGAAAGACAATCCCGCTGACTGGGAATCAGGCGCCGAAAGGTTCTGATAGAGTCGGAAACGCAAGACAGCAACACAGGCAAGACAGCAAGACAGAGTAGAACAGCAGAACAGTAAGACCGAAGGGAAAGCCCGGAGGGCCCGGAGACGGGGCCGAAGGAAGCGTCCGTTCCTTGAGAACTCAACAGCGTGCCAAAAGTCAACGCCAGATATGTTGATACCCCGGCCTGGTCCACGGTTATCTGTGGGTTGGGTTGGTGGTTCCTTTGAAATGAAACACAGCGAGGACGCTGTGAACAACCGGTCTTATTCCGACTGGTTGTTCCGCTCTCGTGGTGTCACCCGACCGTAATGGGTTGGGAAAGCATTCACGGAGAGTTTGATCCTGGCTCAGGACGAACGCTGGCGGCGTGCTTAACACATGCAAGTCGAACGATGAAGCCTTCGGGTGGATTAGTGGCGAACGGGTGAGTAACACGTGGGCAATCTGCCCTGCACTCTGGGACAAGCCCTGGAAACGGGGTCTAATACCGGATAATACTGTTCCCCTCCTGGGGAATGGTTGAAAGCTCCGGCGGTGCAGGATGAGCCCGCGGCCTATCAGCTTGTTGGTGGGGTAATGGCCTACCAAGGCGACGACGGGTAGCCGGCCTGAGAGGGCGACCGGCCACACTGGGACTGAGACACGGCCCAGACTCCTACGGGAGGCAGCAGTGGGGAATATTGCACAATGGGCGAAAGCCTGATGCAGCGACGCCGCGTGAGGGATGACGGCCTTCGGGTTGTAAACCTCTTTCAGCAGGGAAGAAGCGCAAGTGACGGTACCTGCAGAAGAAGCGCCGGCTAACTACGTGCCAGCAGCCGCGGTAATACGTAGGGCGCAAGCGTTGTCCGGAATTATTGGGCGTAAAGAGCTCGTAGGCGGTTTGTCACGTCGGGTGTGAAAGCCCGGGGCTTAACCCCGGGTCTGCATTCGATACGGGCAGACTGGAGTGTGGTAGGGGAGATCGGAATTCCTGGTGTAGCGGTGAAATGCGCAGATATCAGGAGGAACACCGGTGGCGAAGGCGGATCTCTGGGCCATTACTGACGCTGAGGAGCGAAAGCGTGGGGAGCGAACAGGATTAGATACCCTGGTAGTCCACGCCGTAAACGTTGGGAACTAGGTGTTGGCGACATTCCACGTCGTCGGTGCCGCAGCTAACGCATTAAGTTCCCCGCCTGGGGAGTACGGCCGCAAGGCTAAAACTCAAAGGAATTGACGGGGGCCCGCACAAGCAGCGGAGCATGTGGCTTAATTCGACGCAACGCGAAGAACCTTACCAAGGCTTGACATACACCGGAAAGCATCAGAGATGGTGCCCCCCTTGTGGTCGGTGTACAGGTGGTGCATGGCTGTCGTCAGCTCGTGTCGTGAGATGTTGGGTTAAGTCCCGCAACGAGCGCAACCCTTGTTCTGTGTTGCCAGCATGCCCTTCGGGGTGATGGGGACTCACAGGAGACCGCCGGGGTCAACTCGGAGGAAGGTGGGGACGACGTCAAGTCATCATGCCCCTTATGTCTTGGGCTGCACACGTGCTACAATGGCCGGTACAATGAGCTGCGATACCGTGAGGTGGAGCGAATCTCAAAAAGCCGGTCTCAGTTCGGATTGGGGTCTGCAACTCGACCCCATGAAGTCGGAGTTGCTAGTAATCGCAGATCAGCATTGCTGCGGTGAATACGTTCCCGGGCCTTGTACACACCGCCCGTCACGTCACGAAAGTCGGTAACACCCGAAGCCGGTGGCCCAACCCCTTGTGGGAGGGAGCTGTCGAAGGTGGGACTGGCGATTGGGACGAAGTCGTAACAAGGTAGCCGTACCGGAAGGTGCGGCTGGATCACCTCCTTTCTAAGGAGCACTTCTCACCAGGTTCGCCTGGTCAGAGGCCAGTTCATCGGCGAACGTCCGGTGCTGGTTGCTCATGGGTGGAACGTTGACTATTCGGCACAGTTTTTCATGGTTGTCCCCAGTACTGCTTCGGCGTGGAACGGGTGATCGTGAAGGGCTGGGCCGGGCGCGCTGTTGGGTGTCTGAGGGTACGGCCGTCGTGGTTGTGTCTTCAGTTGCCGGCCCCGGTGAACTCGTCCTGTACAGGGTGGGGTGGCGGGTGGTTGGTCGTTGTTTGAGAACTGCACAGTGGACGCGAGCATCTGTGGCCAAGTTTTTAAGGGCGCACGGTGGATGCCTTGGCACCAGGAACCGATGAAGGACGTGGGAGGCCGCGATAGGCCCCGGGGAGCTGTCAACCGAGCTTTGATCCGGGGGTGTCCGAATGGGGAAACCCGGCAGTCGTCATGGGCTGTCACCCATACCTGAACACATAGGGTATGTGGAGGGAACGAGGGGAAGTGAAACATCTCAGTACCCTCAGGAAGAGAAAACAACCGTGATTCCGGGAGTAGTGGCGAGCGAAACTGGATGAGGCCAAACCGTATGTGTGTGATACCCGGCAGGGGTTGCGCATGCGGGGTTGTGGGAGTGCACTTGATCAGTCTGCCGGCTGGTCGGAGAGTCAGAAACCGTACAGGTAGGCGAAGGACATGCGAAAGGTCCGGCGTAGAGGGTAAGACCCCCGTAGCTGAAATCTGTACGGCTCTCTTGCGTATTTCCCAAGTAGCACGGGGCCCGAGAAATCCCGTGTGAATCTGGCGGGACCACCCGCTAAGCCTAAATATTCCCTGGTGACCGATAGCGGATAGTACCGTGAGGGAATGGTGAAAAGTACCGCGGGAGCGGAGTGAAATAGTACCTGAAACCGTGTGCCTACAAGCCGTGGGAGCGTCGCTGGCAGCACTTGTGCTGTCAGTCGTGACTGCGTGCCTTTTGAAGAATGAGCCTGCGAGTTTGCGGTGTGTTGCGAGGTTAACCCGTGTGGGGAAGCCGTAGCGAAAGCGAGTCCGAACAGGGCGTCTCAGTAGCATGCTCAAGACCCGAAGCGGAGTGATCTAGCCATGGGCAGGTTGAAGCGGCTGTAAGAGGTCGTGGAGGACCGAACCCACCAGGGTTGAAAACCTGGGGGATGACCTGTGGTTAGGGGTGAAAGGCCAATCAAACTCCGTGATAGCTGGTTCTCCCCGAAATGCATTTAGGTGCAGCGTCGTGTGTTTCTTGCCGGAGGTAGAGCACTGGATAGGCGATGGGCCCTACCGGGTTACTGACCTTAGCCAAACTCCGAATGCCGGTAAGTGAGAGCGCGGCAGTGAGACTGTGGGGGATAAGCTCCATGGTCGAGAGGGAAACAGCCCAGAGCATCGACTAAGGCCCCTAAGCGTACGCTAAGTGGGAAAGGATGTGGAGTCGCAGAGACAACCAGGAGGTTGGCTTAGAAGCAGCCATCCTTGAAAGAGTGCGTAATAGCTCACTGGTCAAGTGATTCCGCGCCGACAATGTAGCGGGGCTCAAGCGTACCGCCGAAGTCGTGTCATTTCAGCATGAGGGCCAACGCCCGCTGGGATGGGTAGGGGAGCGTCGTGTGCCGGGTGAAGCCGCGCCGGAAGGCAGTGGTGGACGGTTCACGAGTGAGAATGCAGGCATGAGTAGCGATACACACGTGGGAAACGTGTGCGCCGATTGACTAAGGGTTCCTGGGTCAAGCTGATCTGCCCAGGGTAAGTCGGGACCTAAGGCGAGGCCGACAGGCGTAGTCGATGGACAACCGGTTGATATTCCGGTACCCGCTTTGAAACGCCCAGTACTGAATCCTCTGATGCTGAGACCGTGAAGCCGTCCTGGAGCCTTCGGGCAAAGGGGAGTGGTGGAGCCGTCGGACCAAGGTGGTAGTAGGTAAGCGATGGGGTGACGCAGGAAGGTAGTCCAGCCCGGGCGGTGGTTGTCCCGGGGTAAGGGTGTAGCCCGAGAGATAGGCAAATCCGTCTCTTATTGAGGGTGAGACCTGATGCCGAGCCGATTGTGGTGAAGTGGATGATCCTATGCTGTCGAGAAAAGCCTCTAGCGAGTTTCATGGCGGCCCGTACCCTAAACCGACTCAGGTGGTCAGGTAGAGAATACCGAGGCGTTCGGGTGAACTATGGTTAAGGAACTCGGCAAAATGCCCCCGTAACTTCGGGAGAAGGGGGGCCATTTCTGGTGATCACTCTTGCAGTGTGAGCTGGGGGTGGCCGCAGAGACCAGCGAGAAGCGACTGTTTACTAAAAACACAGGTCCGTGCGAAGCCGTAAGGCGATGTATACGGACTGACGCCTGCCCGGTGCTGGAACGTTAAGGGGACCGGTTAGTCACATTTCGGTGTGGCGAAGCTGAGAACTTAAGCGCCAGTAAACGGCGGTGGTAACTATAACCATCCTAAGGTAGCGAAATTCCTTGTCGGGTAAGTTCCGACCTGCACGAATGGCGTAACGACTTCTCGACTGTCTCAACCATAGGCCCGGTGAAATTGCACTACGAGTAAAGATGCTCGTTTCGCGCAGCAGGACGGAAAGACCCCGGGACCTTTACTACAGTTTGATATTGGTGTTCGGTTCGGCTTGTGTAGGATAGGTGGGAGACTGTGAAGTGGCCACGCCAGTGGTTGTGGAGTCGTCGTTGAAATACCACTCTGGTCGTGCTGGATGTCTAACCTGGGTCCGTGATCCGGATCAGGGACAGTGTCTGATGGGTAGTTTAACTGGGGCGGTTGCCTCCTAAAGAGTAACGGAGGCGCCCAAAGGTTCCCTCAGCCTGGTTGGTAATCAGGTGTTGAGTGTAAGTGCACAAGGGAGCTTGACTGTGAGACCGACGGGTCGAGCAGGGACGAAAGTCGGGACTAGTGATCCGGCGGTGGCTTGTGGAAGCGCCGTCGCTCAACGGATAAAAGGTACCCCGGGGATAACAGGCTGATCTTCCCCAAGAGTCCATATCGACGGGATGGTTTGGCACCTCGATGTCGGCTCGTCGCATCCTGGGGCTGGAGTCGGTCCCAAGGGTTGGGCTGTTCGCCCATTAAAGCGGTACGCGAGCTGGGTTTAGAACGTCGTGAGACAGTTCGGTCCCTATCCGCTGCGCGCGCAGGAGTCTTGAGAAGGGCTGTCCCTAGTACGAGAGGACCGGGACGGACGAACCTCTGGTGTGCCAGTTGTCCTGCCAAGGGCATGGCTGGTTGGCTACGTTCGGGAGGGATAACCGCTGAAAGCATCTAAGCGGGAAGCCTGCTTCGAGATGAGGACTCCCACCCACTTGATGGGGTAAGGCTCCCAGTAGACGACTGGGTTGATAGGCCGGATATGGAAGCACTGTGAGGTGTGGAGTTGACCGGTACTAATAGGCCGAGGGCTTGTCCTCAGTTGCTCGCGTCCACTGTGTTAGTTCTGAGACAACGAATGACTGTGTTTTCGCCCGGTTGTTCAACAGTTTCATAGTGTTTCGGTGGTCATTGCGTTAGGGAAACGCCCGGTTACATTCCGAACCCGGAAGCTAAGCCTTTCAGCGCCGATGGTACTGCAGGGGGGACCCTGTGGGAGAGTAGGACGCCGCCGAACAATCATTCTGCCTCAACCCCCGGCCCATGGCCGGGGGTTGAGGCATTTCTGCGTCCAAAAACATTTCCGCGTCCACAACGAAATGCAGGGTCGTTCACGACGGGCGGACCAGTCTCGCCTCGTAGGCCAGGATGACCGCTTGGACGCGGTCGCGGGAGCCCGTTGTGGGAGCCCGTTTTCGCCAGTACGCGGCCCACATGTGTCTTCACCGTGGACGATTCCCAGCAGGGCCGCCGCCGCGAAGCTCGTCAGGGAGGACTGGAGGGGCAGTGCCCGGTCGCTCTCCGGCTAGCGGGCCGCCCCCACGGGGAGGGGACTGCCCAGCAGGGAGGCACAGGGGAAACTCGTTTGGCGCGGGCGGGGGCCGGCGCGGAGGATCGTGTGATGAACCCGGTCGATCGCGCGCAGCGCGCCGTAACTCCTGGAAAGACCCCACGCACCGTGCGGGCCGTCCGTGCCGACGAATGGGGCAGGGCGAAGCGGCTTCGGCTGGAGGCGCTGCGTGATCCGGCCGCGCCGGTCGCCTATCTCGACACCTACGAGAACGCCGTCGGCCGCCCGGACTCCTTCTGGCGTGAGCGGGCGGAGCAGTCGGCGCGGGGCACGTCGGCCCGGCACTTCGTCGCCGAGACGGCGGACGGCGTCTGGGTCGGCGCGGTGGTGGTGCTGGTCGAGCCGAAGGGCTCCGCCGGTGTCCTCGGGGTGCCGGGCGAGTGCGACCAGGCGCATCTCGTCGGGGTGTACGTACGGCCGGATCACCGGGGCACCGGGCTGCTGAAGGAGCTGTTCGACGCGGCCACCGGGTGGGCGTGGTCGCTGGAGGAGCCCCGGGTGGAGCGGGTACGGCTGCACGTGGACGAGCGGAACGGGCGGGCACGGGCCGCGTACGCCAAGCTCGGCTTCGAGCCCACGGGGGTGACCGTGCCCGTGGAGAGCGACCCGTCCGCGCGGGAGCTGGAACTCACCGTGACGCGGCCGGGGGACTCCCCGCGCGATCGGGCCTGACTGCTCAGGCGGGCAGTTCGTGCTGCGGCCAGCGGTCCGGCCAGCGGTCCCTGCCCTGTTCGCGGGAGCGCAGCAGGACCAGCGCGGGCAGCCCCTGTCCGTCGCCGTCGGCCAGGAGATCGGGCAGCGCGGGCAGCGGCGCCACCGCCGCCACGTCGTCGAGCACCAGGGTCATTGGTGGGTCGAGCCGGCCGGCGGATGACCGTGCGGCCATGCGGCGGCCGTGCTCGACCACGTGCGAGGTGAGAGCGGTGAGCAGCGGCATCGCTCCCGGACGGGTGCGCGGATCTTCGATCGGCTCACCCACCACATAAAGCGTGCCCCCCTCGGCGGCAAAAGAATCCAGCGCGAGGGAGTCGGCGCGATTCGGTGTGCACGCCTCCCGGATGTGGACGGACGACAGGCAGGCCAGCGCACGGGTCGTCAACTGCTGCGCGATCTCCCGCCGTTCGGGATGCGCGGTGAGCGCGGACTCCAGCAGCCCGGCGAGTCCGGAGGCGGCCTTCGGATGGGTGCGCAGCAGCCGTACGGCCTCGTGGGCGTTGCCGGCCTGCGCCCAGCGGTGCACCTGCCGGACCGGCCGCCCGTCCACCGCGGCGGCGTGCAGCCAGCAGCGCAGCAGCGTCTGCGCGGTGTCCGCCATGGCCGCGTCGAGGCGCGCCAGGGGCCGTACGGGGGCGAGCAGCGCGACCGCCCGCGCGGTGGCGGTGGCGGCGTCCTCGCAGCCGCTGGTGGGGGACCAGTGGAGGCGGGCCGGGGTGTCGCAGAGGTGGCCGGGGTCGTAGACGAGGACGGGGCCGAGTTTCGCGCGGGCGTCCTTCGTCTCGGCCCAGAGGGTGGGGTCGGAGGTGACGACGAGCGCGGGGCCCTCGGCGTCCTGGACGGCCTGGACGGCGGCGGGGCGGCGGACGTGGGGGGACCCGTAGCGGATGTGGGTGTACGGCGCGGTGCGGGGGGCGGGGACGGCTGCCGGGGGCGCGTACGCGGGGAGGGGCAGAGGTTCGGTGAGGTGGGCGGGGGCCCGTTCGACCGGGGTGGCGGGTGGCGGAGGCGGCTGCTGGACGGGTGTGCGGGGTACGGGCTCGGGCGTCGCCGGCGCCGCCTTCGTGGAGGCCCGTTCGTGCGGCTGTGCCTGCTCGTACGCCCGCGCGCGCTCCTCGTCCCGCTCCTGGTCCCGTACCTGCCTCTGTGCGCGTTCACGGGCGTCCTCGCGGGCGTCCTCGTGCGCCCGCTCGCGTTCCCGGAGCCGTACCGCACGCGAGGCGCGCCAGCGGACCACCGTGCCCAGCACGAACACCGCCAGCACGGCCGCCACCATCAGCTCGCCGATGAACAGGCCCCAGAAGAGGCCGTACCCGGAGAGTTCGCCCGGCGGGGTGTCCGGCCAGGCCGCCGGGAGGTCCTGCGGGGACGAGACCAACTGCCGTACCGCCATGGGCGTACGCATGAACGTCACCGAGTCCGGCCACGAGCCGCGCGCGAAGAGCGCCGCGAGGCCCGTCGCGGTCCACGCGAACAGCGTGACCCCGAGCATGAAGCCCAGTACGCCCAGGATCAGCCCGTCCGACACCCCGCGCTGCTGCTGCCCGGCGTCGCCGCCGGCCGGACGGCGGCGGGGACCGGGACCGGGACGGGAAGCAAGGCCGGAGCGGGGATCAGGACCGGAGCGGGGGTCAGCACCGGAGTGGGGATCGGGATCGGGTGCCGCCGTCATGCCCCTCACGCCACCGTGGACTCGGAGGACGCGTTCAGCCTCTGTTGCTCCATGAGAATCGCGCGTTGCTCCGCCTCCCATTCGGCGGCCCGCACATGGTCCGGCAGACCGTCGCTCAGGGCGTCGGCCGCGTCTGCCGCGTCGGACGCCTGGCTGTTCTCCGTCATCGCGCGGTCGGTGAACACCAGCGGCCGTTCGGCCTCGGTGACCAGGTGTTTGACGACCTGCACATTGCCGTTGACGTCCCACACGGCGATGCCCGGCGTGAGACTCGGGATGATCTCGACCGCCCAGCGCGGCAGCCCGAGCACCTGACCGGTGGCCCTCGCCTCGTCGGCCTTCTGCGCGTAGATCGTCCTGGTCGACGCCATCTTGAGGATGGCGGCGGCCTCCTTGGCGGCGGCGCCGTCGACCACGTCGGAGAGGTGGTGGACGACCGCCACGAACGAAAGACCCAGCCGGCGGCCGAACTTCAGAAGCCGCTGGAAGAGCTGCGCGACGAACGGCGAGTTGATGATGTGCCACGCCTCCTCGACCAGGAAGATGCGCTTCTTCCGGTCGGGGCGGATCCAGGTGTGCTCCAGCCACACGCCGACGATCGCCATAAGGATCGGCATCGCGATCGAGTTGCGGTCGATGTGCGAGAGGTCGAAGACGATGAGCGGCGAGTCCAGGTCGATGCCGACCGTCGTCGGGCCGTCGAACATGCCGCGCAGGTCACCGTCGACCAGCCGGTCCAGGACGAGGGCGACGTCCAGGCCCCAGGCCCGTACGTCGTCTATGTCCACGTTCATCGCCTCGGCCGACTCGGGCTCCGGGTGCCGCAGTTGCTCCACGATGTCCATGAGGACGGGCTGACGCTCCACGATCGTGGCGTGCACATAGGCGTGCGCGACCTTGAGCGCGAAGCCCGAGCGCTCGTCCAGGCCGTGCCCCATCGCGACCTCGATGATCGTGCGGAGCAGCGCGAGCTGGCCGGTCGTGGTGATCGCCGGGTCGAGCGGGTTGAGCTTGATGCCGCCGTCCAGGGCCGCCATCGGGTCGAGCCGGATGGGGGTTATGCCCAGCTGCTGCGCGATGAGGTTCCACTCGCCGGCACCGTCCTCGCCCTGTGCGTCGAGGACGACGACCTGGCGGTCGCGGAAACGCAGCTGCCGCAGGACGTACGTCTTCTCCAGCGCGGACTTGCCGTTGCCGGACTCGCCGAGGACCAGCCAGTGCGGCGCGGGGAGCTGCTGGCCGTACAGCTGGAACGGGTCGTAGATGTAGCCCTTGCCGCTGTAGACCTCGCGGCCGATGATGACGCCCGAGTCGCCGAGGCCGGGGGCGGCGGTCGGCAGATAGACGGCCTGGGCCTGGCCGGTCGACGTACGGACCGGGAGGCGGGTCGTCTCCACCTTCCCGAAGAGGAAGCTGGTGAAGGCGTCCGTGAAGGCGGACATGGGATCTCGCATCACAGGCCCCTATCAGCGGCGGTCGGCTTCCGGACGGTCGGCGTACGTGTGGTGTGTCTCCGGCTGCTCGGCCTGCTCGGCTTCCGGGCGGCGGTCATCGGCGGATGCCGGTGGCGAACGGCAGGGTGTTGACGAACGCCCGGTGGTGCTCGCGGTCGCACCACTCCAGCTTCAGGTACGACTTGCCGGCCGACGCCCGGATCGTCCGCTTGTCCCGGGCCAGGGCCTCGGGTGAGCGGGACGACACCGTGATGTACCCGACGATGTTGACTCCCGCCGCCCCGCTGGCGAGATCTTCACCCCGCTGGTCGAGCCGGCCGTGGGCGGCGATGTCACGCGGGTCGACGGTGCGGTTCATCTTGGCGGCGCGGCTCGCGTCGGCCTCGTCGTTTGTCTTCTCCGTGAGCATGCGCTCGATGGCGACCTCGGTGGGCTCCAGGTCCATGCAGACCGCGACCGTACGGATGACGTCGGGTGTGTGGACGAGCAGCGGGGCGAGGAAGTTGACGCCGACGGGGGTCATCGGCCACTCCTTCACCCAGGCCGTGGAGTGGCACCAGGGCGCGCGGGTGGACGACTCGCGGGTCTTCGCCTGGAGGAACGTCGGCTCCATGGCGTCCAGCTCGGCGGGCCAGGCGTTTCGTTTCGTCATGGCCTGGATGTGGTCTATGGGGTGGTCCGGGTCGTACATCGAGTGCACGAGGGACGCGAGCCGCGCCTGGCCGAGCGGCTGGCGGACCCGGATGTCGGCCTCCGCCAGACGGGCGCAGATGTCGGTGAGTTCGCGCGCCATGACGACGGCGAGACCGGCGTCCTTGTCGAGGCCCCGGCCGCGGCGCTTGCCACCGGCGGCCTGCCGGGCGGCGCGGGCCATGGCCTGGCCCTCGGAGGCCAGCTCGCGGGTGTAGTGCATGCAGGCCACGAGGTAGGCGCGGTGCTGCTCGCTGGAGGTCGAGACCATGGACTGGAGCTGGTCGTACGACTCCTGGAGCCAGCCCGGCGAGCCGGAGTCGCCGCGCTGGGCGACGTCCTTGGCGTGCGCGTCGGGGTCGGCGGGGAGCGTACGGGCGAGCATCTGGAGGCGGGTGACGAAGCCGTCCCCGTTGGCGACGTGCTTGAGGAGCGTGCCGAAGCGGTCGACGAGGGCTTCCTGGTCCTCGCTGTCGCGCAGGCCGACGCCGGGGCCCTCGATCTCGATGGCGGCGGTGACGGTGCGGCGGTCGGCGTGGAGCAGGACGGCGATCTCGTCGGGTCCGAAGGGGGCGGCCAGCCAGTTGATCCGTCCGATGCCGGGCGGCGGGCCGATCTCGACCTCGCGGCCGTCGGCGAGCGTGCCGGACTCCATGGCGACGGAGCGGTAGGTGGTGCCGTTGCGCAGGGTGCGCTTGAAGCTGCGGTTGATCTCGAACCACTTGTAGAGGGTGCGGTGCTTGTACGGGACGTACACCGCGGCCAGCGCGAGGAGCGGGAACCCGAGCAGGGTCACGATCCGCAGGGACAGGACGGGGACGACGAGTCCGCTCATCATGCCGAGGAACGCGCCGGCGATGATCAGCGCGATCTCGCCCGTCTCACGGTTCTTGCCGACGATCGCGTTCGGCCGCGCGCGGCCGATGAGATACGTGCGGCGGGGCGCGATCGGATGGGACTGAGTCGTCAACGCCCTCCACCTCCTGTGCTGTTGTTACCGGTTCCGCGATGGCCGTGGCTGCTGCGGCTGCTGTGGGGGGTGCCGCTGGTGGGACTGCTGGAGCGGGGTGCGGAGGTGGGCGAGGGGACGCCGCCTCCCCCGCCGCCCGACGACGGGCGGCTGCTGTGGGCGGCGACACCGCCGGAGACCGGGTTGGACGGCCTGGCCCCGCCACCGCCGCTGTCGCCACCGCCGCCTCGGCCGCTGTGGGTCTTGATGCCCTGCGAGACGACACCGGCGGGGGAGCTGATCACGGCGGCGGCCCGGCCGCCGTCGGTGGACAGCTTGGCGTTGCTGCGGGCGCTCGCGATCTCGTCGCCGAAGCCGGGGACGAAGCGGTAGATCATCGCGGAGGCGAAGATCGCGAGAAGGATGATGGCGAGCCCGGAGACGACGGCCGAGAACGAGTCGGGCCCGTCGTCGGAGGTGAGCGCGCCCGCGAGACCGAGGACGATCACGATGACGGGCTTCACCATGATGACCGCGATCATGAGCCCGGCCCAGCGGCGTACGTGGCCCCACATGTTCTTGTCGACGAGCCCGGAGTACACGACGACGCCGAGAAGGGCGCCGACGTAGAGCAGGATCGCCCGGATGAACAACTCCAGGTAGAGGATGCTGGCCGCGAGGATCGTCACGAGGGACACGACGATCAGCATGATCGGGCCGCCGCCGATCTCGGCGTCCTTCTTCAGGGCCTCGGAGAACGTCCCGAAGAACACGTCGGTCTCACCGCTGGTCCCGCCCGCGATGACCTCGGTGACACCGTCGGTGGCGGAGACAAGGGTGTAGAGGATCAGCGGCGTGAACGCGGAGGCGAGGACGGTGAGCCAGAGGAAGCCGATGGCCTCGGAGATGGCCGTGGTCAGCGGGACGCCGCGGATGGCGCGCTTGGCGACGGCCAGGAGCCAGAGGACGAGGGTGAGGATGGTGGCGGCGGCGAAGACGACGGCGTACTGGGAGAGGAACGCGGCGTTGGTGAAGTCGACCGTGGCGGTCTCCTTCACGGCCTTGGAGAGCGTGTCCACGGTCCACGCGGCGGCGTCGGCGCAGCCGCGGGCGAGGGAGGTGAGGGGGTCGAGGGAGCTGGCGGGGTCGTTGAGGGGGGAGTTGCTGCGGCTGCCGGCGTCGCCGGTGTCGCAGTACTCCTTGGCAGGGCCGATCAGGAGATCGCAGGGATCGTCGCTCGGGGACGGCGAGGGACTGGGTGCCGCTGCCGCGCGCGTCGCGAGCAGAAACACTCCCGCCTGCAAGGTCACCAACGCGGTGACGACCGAGCGAACACGGATGCCGTAGCTACCTCGCATAGGTGAAGCCTCCGTACTCGTCAACAGCCTTGCTGATCTCATCGGCGGTCGCAGCGGCGATGTCGCCGGGAACCGGTGCCGGGCCGTCCTCCTGGGTATCGGCGACGACCTTCCAGTCGTTGGCCACCCACTGCAGTTCAAAGGTCCAGGTCTTCCATGTCGTACTGACCGGGTCGGTCGAATTCGGACCGGACATCCCGATCAGGCCCGTGTACCAGACCGAGACTCTCGCGCTGCCGCCGTCGAAGTTCTCCACGTTGGTACCCACCGGAACCGTCCGGGAGATGAAGGTGCTGTTGCGGGGGGCGTTTCCGTTGGCGTCGAGACCGAGCTTGGTCAGAAACTCCGGTGAGTAGGCCTTGTCCTGCGGCCCTTTGAGTTCTTTGGCCGCGGCAGGTGTGTAGACCGTGTCTACGATCAGGTGCCTGCTGGCCCGGTTGAACATCCCGTCGGACCCCAGCGCCACCGCGTAGTTCGCCGCCGCGCTCTCCGCGCCCTGTTCGTCCTGCGCGAAGCCCGAGGGGATGCCCCCGTTCTTGCCGGTCACCGGCTTCACCCCCGACGCCGCCGTCGGTTCCGCGCCCGGTGCGTTGTCGCCGCCGGAGGTGGTGCCCGATCCGCCCGAGTCGTCGCCGCCGTCGCGGTTCGCGAACGCGATGGCCGCGATCAGCAGCACCACGACGCCCACCACCGCGATGAGCGAGCGCGAGCTGCGCTGGGGGCGGCGGGCGCCGACTCCGCCGTACCCGTAGTCGTCGCCCGCGCCGTCCGGCAGACGCGTGCGCGTCTGGCCCGTCCGGCCGAAGCCGTCGTCCGTCGAACGGCCCGGGTCGTTCCCGTGGCCGCCGCCGTGCTCGTCACCGAAGCTCATGCCGCGTCCGTCCCCTCGACCGTTTCGACCGTGTGCAGTTCCGCTCGCGGTACCGCGTACGACGGTAGCGCTGGTTTCCGCGCGGGCGCGGTGTGGTGACTCGACATCAGGGAGACGCAACCTCGGCGGATGGGCGCGACGGACGGATGGTGAGGGGACGGATGGAGTCGAGGGTGGGCTGGGATCGACGGGGCTGACGGGCTCTCGGCCTGACGGGACGCGGTGCGGCCCGGGGCCGGTGTACGGGACAGGCGTACCCGGCGCGGGCCGGCCCGATGCGCGGCGCTAGACAGCCATGCCGTACACAATCGTGAAGACCGTCCCGAGGGACCCGATGATGAAGACACCGGTCAGCCCGGCGACGATCAGCCCCTTGCCCTGCTCCGCGCTGAAGGTGTCCCGCAGCGCGGTCGCGCCGATACGCTGCTTGGCGGCACCCCAGATCGCGATGGCGAGACAGAGCAGGATGGCGATGGCCATCACCACCTCGACAATGATGCGAGCCTCGGTGCCCAGGTTCCCGAAGGGCCCCCAGCTCGGAGCGATACCACCGATGATGGTGTTGATGTCGCCCTTCTCGTCCATGCAACTCACCGCCCCTGTTGGGTTGTTAAGTGCCCGCGCCCGGCGGCACGGATCGCCTTCTATCTTCGCTGATGGAACCGGCCTCGTAAGCCCACTTGGCGGGTCTCTTTACCCGATCCCCGCACGTTTGACCGACCCGGTCGCCCTGACCTGCGTCATGAACCGGTGAAGGCGCATACGCGCACGGTCACTCTGTGTATCACGGAGAGTGACTCCGGGCAATGATTGGCGTTGTGCACCCTTGACCCCGCCGAGGTTTTGCGTCCGTGCGCCATCCGTGCGCCACCCGAGGGCGCGAGCGGGGCCCACCGTACGGGTGAACCCGCGTGGGACGCCCGGCTGTTGCCGAGGGCGTCCGATGCCAACGGGGAACGGGCCTCCGGCCGTTCCGGGGCCCGGCGGCGGTCCCTTCGCTCCCCCTTCCCCGCGCCTTTCGCCCGCTCCGGATTGGGACAGTGCCACCCGGCATCCCGGACAACAGAGGACAGGGCGGGTGGCATGGCGGGCGATTCGGGCGGTTTGCGGGCACTGGTCGACGGGCCTGACGGGGCGGGTGCGGGGCCCGTGCCGGGAGCGGGGTCGTCGGGCGGGGGCGGCGGGGAGCGGCTGAGACACAGCGACGGGCCGTGGACCCGGGCGGCGGGCGGGGCCGAGGTGATGCGTACCCAGCTGGCGCGCCTGGGCGCGGAGTTCGAAACGGCGCACGAGGGCGTGGCGGGGTCTGGGGAGGGGCTGAGCGCGGTCGCGGTCCTGGGGAGCGTACGTACGTCATGGGAACGGCGCATCGAGGCAGCCCGGGACGAGTGCGGGACTCTGGCGGGCCGGCTGCGGGCGGTGGCGAGGACGCAGGGTGAGCGGGACGCGGCGGTGAGGTCGGGACTGGTGGGGCTCGACGCGGTCCCTGACGTGGGGGTTGATGTGGGCCCTGACGCCGTGGGGGTCGGCCCAGGGGCGGGCGCCGGAGCGGACGTCGGAGCAGACGTCGGCCGTGGTGTGAGGGCCGGGCGGTGAGGGGCAGTGGTGGTGGGCTCGGAGGGCTCACCTGGACGCAGTTACGGGACGTCGGCTGCGCCGGGCTGGAGGACGCGGCGGACGGCTGGGGCAGGGCCAGCAACCGCGCGGACGCCGCCCGGGACCGGATCGACAAGCAACTCCTCGCCGGGCTGACCGCGACTCAGGAGGGCGAGGCGGCGCGGGCGGCGGTGGGACGCCTGCGGGCGCTGTCGCGGAACTTCCAGTACATCTACACGGAGTGCGGGCTGGTCCGCACGACGCTCAACAGCCTCGCCCAGGACCTGCGGGGCTCGCAGCGGCGGTTGCGGGACGCGCTGGACGACGCCGCCGCGCTGCGGTTCACGGTGGGGCCGGACGGGTCCGTGAGCTACCCCGAGGCCGGCGAGGACCCGCTCACGAAGCAGAAGCTGAGGGGCGGTACGGCGTCGGGCCAGGCGTATCCGGTCTCCGCCCCGCCACCGGGGCTCACCGGTCCGAACCCGCTCGCGGCGAAGGCACAGGCCGTCGCGGACCGGATCGCCCGGGCGGTGAGCGAGGCGGCGGAGACCGACACGCGGTACGCGCGCACGCTGCGGAACCTGACCGCGCGGGACGGGCTGACCGTCACCGGCGCCATGTGGGCGGACACGAGCGCCGACGCCACGGCCGTGCGCGCGCTGACGGCGGACTACCTGCGGGACGCGATCCCGCGCGACGGGACGGCGGCCGAACGCCTGGCGTGGTGGCGGGGCCTGACGGCGGAGCAGCGGGAGGAGTACCTGGCGGTCCACCCGGACCTCATCGGCAACCTCGACGGCATCCCGGCGACGGTCCGCGACGCGGCGAACCGCGACAACCTCGCACTGCTCATGGGCAGGCTGGAGGGACTGGACGACGACAGATCGCGGACGATGCTGGCGGGGCTGCGATCGATCGACGAGCAACTACGGGCCGGCGGGCATCCGCCCATGTTTCTGCTGGGCATCGGGGACGAGGGAAACGGCCGGGCGATCGTGTCGTACGGGAATCCGGACACGGCGCGGAACGTGTCGGCCTATGTGCCGGGGCTGGGAACGGGACTCGACGCCGGATTCGCGGAGGACGATCTGAGGCGGGCGAGGGACACGATGGTGGGCGCACTGGAGTACGACACGTCCACGGCGTCGATCGTGTGGCTCGGCTATGACGCGCCGCAGCTGTCCGTGGACGACATCACGGGAAACACGGACGTGATGTTCACCGGTCACGCGGAGGCGGGGGCGTCGGCGTACCGCGAATTCATGGCGGGAATCGAGGCGACGAACGAGCACGAGAATCCGCATCTGACAGCGGTGGGCCATTCGTACGGTTCTCTGACCGTGGGCCAGGCGGCGCAGCACGACGGGGGTATTCCGGGTGTCGACGACATTGTTCTGGTGGGCAGCCCGGGAACGGGCGCGAATTCCGCGGAGGAGCTGGGTGTGGGCAGGGGACACGTCTATGTCGGCGCGGCGGAGAACGACCCGGTGACCCGCATGCCGGCGAAGGCCGAGGCCCAGGGCCTGGGAATGGGCGCCCTGAGCGGGGCGTCGGTGGGCGCGGCCCTGGGCGGACCGGTGGGCGCGGCGGCCGGGGCGGCGGGTGGCGCGGTGATGGCGTTCGTCGCACAGGACGCGCAGACGGCGAAGAGCGAGATCTGGTTCGGCACGGACCCGGCGCACGAGGACTTCGGAGCGAGGAGATTCAGGGTGGATGACGGGCCGCATCCGGTTCTGGAGATGGGCGGGGTGCGGGCGCACTCCAACTATTTCGATCCGGGGAAGGACGAGGAATCAGCGGACAATATCGCCCTGATCATTGCGGGTCAGGGCCGCCTGGTCACGGGTCAGGAGCGTCGATGAGGGGTGTTCGAGCGATCGGCGCGCTACTCCTGGTCGCATTGGCACCGGGATGCACGGGTCCCTTCGGGGAAAGCGACGGAGAAGGGAAGGCGTCGGGTGTGAATATGCAAGAAGCCGCGATCAAGGCTGACTCCATCATGGGGGAAACACTGGACGGAATCAGACCCGCACTCCGGTGGAATCATGGTCCGTCGCACGACAGCGAGTGCCGTGATATGGCGGGTACCGGTTCGGTGAAGCGGCGGATCGCCGTGATGACCGTCGTCTCCAGGGAACGACGAGGCAGCCTGCTCGGTGTGGTGGAGCGCAACTGGAAGGCTCGGGGTTACCAGGTCACCGGTGTACGGGCGAGTGAGGAGTTGCCCGCCATGTATGCGTCCACGCCCGACGGATTTCGTATGAGGATCGCCGTCGCCGGAGAAGGCCAGTTCTTCTTCTCCATCACGACGCCGTGTTTCGCCAAGTCCGACGTCGCCGACCCCCTGACCCGGCCGAACACCCCCCAACGCGAGGGCGGGTACCCCCAGCGTCCCGACGTCCGCGACGACTTCTGGTCCGTGGACGCGCCCCCACCCCGCGCCTGAGCGCCCGTCAGTTCGCCCTGACCTTCCGGCCGCCCCTGTGGCACAGTCGTTCCCGTGGATGCATGTCCGAATAGCACCGACACGACAGGCGGGAAAATAGCGGTGGTCGTTGGCCGGATGGGGGAGGGTTGAGGGGTGCGTAGATTCTGGGTGGCGGGTGTGGTCGGGCTGGGGCTGAGTCTCTGCTTCGTCGCGCTGCTCGTCGTCGGTACGTACTCCGCCGCCGCCGGGCTCGTCGGTGGTGGAGGCGGCGCGGTGGCGCTGGCCAAGGGGGCCGTGCCGGCCAAGTACCAGCGTCTGGTGCAGCAGTGGGGCAATCTCTGCCCGGCGATCAACCCGGCGCTGCTCGCCGCTCAGCTGTACCAGGAGAGCGGCTGGGACCCGGATGTCGTGAGTCCGGCCAAGGCGCAGGGCATCGCGCAGTTCATCCCGGGCACCTGGGCGGCGCACGGCGTCGACGGGGACAAGGACGGCGACCGGGATGTGTGGGACCCGAACGACGCGATCCCGTCGGCCGCCTCGTACGACTGCAAACTCGCCGGGTATGTCGACGATGTGCCGGGCGATCAGACGAAGAACATGCTCGCGGCGTACAACGCGGGCGCGTACGCGGTGATCAAGTACGGCGGTGTCCCGCCGTACCGCGAGACCCAGAACTACGTGAAGGTCATCACCACCCTCCAGCAGAGCTTCGCCCGCCCCGTCGGCCGCGTCGAGCCCTCGCGGCAGGCTGCCGCCGCCATCTACTTCGCGCAGCAGAAGCTCGGCACGAAGTATCTGTGGGGCGGCAACGGGACGCCCGAGCAGCAGGGGCGGTTCGACTGTTCGGGGCTGACGCAGGCCGCCTACCGGACCGTGGGGATCGAGCTGCCGCGGGTGGCCAACGATCAGTACAACGCGGGCAAGCACCCGTCGCGCGACGAGCTGATGCCCGGGGACCTGGTGTTCTTCTCCGACGATCTCACCAACTCGCGGGCCATCCGGCATGTCGGGCTCTACGTCGGTGGCGGGTACATGATCAACGCTCCGTACACCGGCGCGGTGATCCGGTTCGACAAGATCGATACGCCCGACTACTTCGGGGCCACCCGCGTCACCGAGGACGGCGCGAAATCGCTGCCGACCGATCTGCCCGCCGGGCGGCGGTCCGGTGCGTAGAACGGCTGACAGTGCGTCGGTTCGGCCGGATGCGGGAGAGGCCAGGAGTTGACACCCGGAAGGGTGGAGTCCGGGCGATTCCAGGAGGCCCATGGCCGGAATTACCCGTTCGTTCACCCCTCTGAGCTGGGACGATGTGTCACTCTTCGATAACGTCCTGGAGATCGTCCGGTGAAGACTGGAACCTGCGGGGGTATGAGGCCGTTCCCTGGACTGATGCTGTGGCGTTGATCGCGCAGCACTGACCGCAAGCACCACGGGGGTTGGTGGGAACGACACGCCCGAAGGCGTGCCGTCGTGGGCGACGAGGCAAGACAAGGCAAGGGGCCGCGGCAGATGGCTGGACTCGCGATCGATGGGTCGAACCCCGATGTCAGCCTGCTCCAGGACATCAACGGCCTGGCCGGGTCGGCACCCGGCTGGTTCGACCGGGGCATGCGGTACGCCGGCGAGTACGGAATCGTCGTCGGGCTCGTCCTTCTCCTGCTCTGGTGCTGGTGGAGCGTGCGTCGGCGCGGGGCGGCCGAGGATTCCGTGGCCGCCGTAGCCGGGCTGCTGTGGGCGCCGCTCGCCGCCGGGGCCGCGCTGCTGGTCAACATCCCGATCCGGGACTTCGTCGCCCGCGACCGGCCCTTCGTGGACCACCGGGGGCTCGACGTCCTCGCGCCCGCCCGGACCGACTTCTCCTTCGTCAGTGACCACGCCACGCTGGCCATGGCCCTCGGCGTCGGCATCTTCGTCGCCCACCGCGGCTTCGGCCTCGCCGCCATCGGGCTCGCGCTCGTCGAGGGCTTCAGCCGCGTCTACGTGGGCGTGCACTACCCGACCGACGTGATCGGCGGGTTCGCCCTCGGAACGGCCGTGGTGCTGCTCCTCGCGCCGCTCGCCCTGGCGCTGCTCACCCCACTGGTATCCGCGGTCTGCCGGTCGCGCCGGGCGGGGTCGCTCGTCCGGTCACGGGCCGCGCGTGACGCCGACCGCGCCGAGTCGGACGCCGTGGCCGCGGGCTCGGGCCCGGACACCGGGGACGAGCCGGGGACCCGGCCGCTCGGCATCCCCGAGCCCCGGCCCGACGACAACAACCTCGCCGCGTAGGGAAACCGGGACCGGGGCGGAGGCTGTCGGAAGCCGTCGCCAGGGCCGCCGTCGGAAGGGCCGCCGGCAGTCGTCGGCGCGTCGGAGGCCGGTCGGAGCGCCTGTGGGAAGTTCAGAGCGCCTGCGGGAAGTGGAACAGGCGGTCGGGGTCGTACCGCTCCTTCACCGTCTTCAGCCGTCCCGCCGCCGGGCCGTAGTACGCCGTGCGCCAGTCGGTCAGGTCCGGGTCCGTGTAGTTCTGGTACGCCGCGCCCGATGCGTACCGGCGCAGCGAATCTTGGCTGGTTCTCAGCCATGCCCGCTGTCTGGTGCCGGGCGTGCCGGGACGCCAGGAAGCCACGTACTGCGCGAGCATCCGGGAGCCCCGGTGCACGAAGGACGTGGCCGGCGGGTCCACCCGGTTGATCGCGCCGCCGAGCGCGGTCAGCGTGATCGTGCCCGCGCCCGCGCCGTCGGCGACCTCGATACGGCTGAAGTCCTCGACGGCCGCCAGCAGCGTGCCGATGCCCGGGGACGGGAGTGAACGGTCGTAGAAGTCGGAGGTCGCCGCGTACGTCTCCCGCCGCAGTACGCCGTCCTTCCCCCGCCCCGGAGTCGTCCCCGGCAGCCGGCACTGCTCGTCACTCAGCCCGGCGCAGCCGGCGAACGCCAGCATCGACTCCTCGTAGCCGCGCGGGCGCAGCGCGACCAGGCTCGCCGGGGAGCCCGCGCGGTCGGCGAGCCGGTCGACGGCGTTCCTGAGGTCGGACTCGGTGCCGAGGGTGAAGGCGGACAGCGAGACCGTAGGGTCGGCGGCCCCGCCGCCCGCGCCGACCGCGAGATGGAGCGAGGACCAGATCTCGTCCGGCTGGTCGGGGCCCCACTCCTGCCAGGCCGCGACCACCGAACGGGCCTTGGACCAGGGCCAGTTGAGGTGTGCGGTGACGCCGTCCGGGGCGGGGTGGGTGCGGAAGCGGAGTTCGGTGACGACGCCGAAGTTGCCGTTGCCCGCGCCCCGCAACGCCCAGAACAGGTCCGGATGGTGTTCGGCGTCGGCGGTCAGCCGCCTGCCGTCGGCCGTGACGAGTGTCGCCGAGACGAGGCTGTCGCAGGTCAGCCCGTACGCGCGGGAGACGACACCGTGCCCGCCGCCCAGGGTGAGACCGGAGATCCCGACCGTGGCGCAGGAGCCGCCGGGGATCGTGCGGTCCTTCCGGGCGAGCGCGCCGTAGACGTCGACGAGCTTCGCGCCCGCGCCGATCACCCCGTCCGACGCGGCGTCGCCGAGGCCGTCGAGCGAGGAGATGTCGATGACGAGCCGCCCGTTGCCGCTGGACCAACCGGCGTAGGAATGGCCGCCGTTACGGATCGAGACGGGTGTGCCGTGGGCGCGGGCGAAGGCCAGGCACTCGCGGATGTCGTCCTCGCCCGCGACGTACGCGACCGCGGCCGGTTTCAGTTGGTCGAAGCGGGTGTTGTAGAGCTGGCGGGCCGTGTCGTACGCGCCGTCGCCCGGTCGTACGAGGCGCCCGTCCAGGCCCGACGCGAGCGCGCCCCAGCGCGGCGGTCCGGCCGGAGCGGTCGTGGACGGGGAGGCGGGGGACGCGGGGGAAGTGCCGCGCGACGCGGGGGGTTTGTTCGCCGTGGCGCCCGGCGGACCGTCCGCGCGGCCACCCGTACAGGCGCTCACCACGCCCGCCGTGGTCACGGCCAGTGCGCCCGCCAGCAATGCGCGCCGTTCCATCGGACGCCTCCCGGGTCTCGGTGAGGTCAGTCTGCCCCGTGATGGGAGGCCGCATCGGTTCTCGCACGGTCGCGGGAGCGCCTGGCCGGTCCTGACCAGCCGCAGGTGCAGCGCGCCAGCGCGAACGAGCCACGCTCGACGGTCGACACGCGGTGGGTGCCGGGGCCGTCCGGGGCGACTGCGGAGAGCTGGGGGGAGTGGGTGGGCGGGTCAGGGGCTTCTTGCTCGCGCACGTTTTCACCGTACTCGTGCGTACGTTCCCCGCCGACGACCCGTGCGTGACGGCACGCGCCAAACGTCGTTATCGGGACAGGGCTGTCGGGATCGGGCCGGGGCTGTCGGGACGGACCACTTCCGGACGGGCGGCGGCGAACAGGCGAAGAGCACCAAATGCCCGAAGCGGGCGAACGGCGGCCGGCGGGCAGTGCGGGCAGTGCGAGCAGTGCGAGCAGTGGGAAACAACGGTCGGCGGTCAGCGGGCAACGACGGTCAACGAAGGTCCACGAAGGTCCACGAAGGTCAACGGTCGTGGAAGGTCCAGAAAGTCAACGGTCAACGACGGCGGACGACGGACGACGGCAAGCAACGGTAGGGCGTTGGGGGTTGGCAGGCGATGGTGCAGCAGCACAGGCGGCGCAGGGGCGTGGCGGTCGTCGCCGCCGCCGTGACGGTGGCGGGGGTCGTGACCGGGACGGCGGGATGCTCCGGGAGTGAGGGTGCCGCGGCCGACGACCGGCCCACCGGTGATCCGGCGGCCGTCCTGCGGTCGGCCGACTCGCTGGTGGAGGCGGGCAGTTCCAAGGCCCGGACCTCGCTGGTGATGGCGACGGGCGGGACGCGCGTGACCATCAGGGGCGAGGGCCGGTACGACTTCCGGAAGCGGATGGGGCATCTCTCGGTCGTCCTTCCCCCGGACCCGGCGGGCGCGGACGCGCACCGGCCGATCTCCGAACTGCTTGCTCCCGCCGCCCTCTACATGAAGAACCGCGGCGCCGGGGTGCCCGACGACAAGTGGGTGATGCTCGACTCGACCACCCTCGCCGACGGCAATCTGGTCACGGGCGGAGCGACCGATCCGCTGACCGCCGCCGAACTGCTGCGCGCCGGGAAGGACGTGGTCCTCGTCGGCGAGGAGGAGCTGGCCGGAGTCCGGGTGACGCACTACCGGGGCGTGACCGATATCGGCCGGGCCGCGAAGCGGGCGGCGCCGTACGCGCGCGAGGCGCTGGCGGCGGCGGCGCGCGGATTCGCCGACGACGTCGTGCCGTTCGACGTCTATCTGGACGACGAGGGGCGGCTGCGCAAGGTCCGCCACCAGTTCAGTTACCGGAATCAGGGCCGTACGGTCGCCGTCGCGTCGACCACGCTGCTGTACGAGTTCGGGGTCCCCGTAGGGGTGCGGCTCCCCCCGAAGGACCAGATCTTCACCGGGAAGATCACGGTGTAAATGGTCCGGACGTGCCATGCGCGTCACGCCTCATCCTCCTTACCCTGGGGAGTCGGCAGTCGACACCGCCAGGAGGACGACACCGGCAGGAAGAGGTGAACGCACGTGGCTCCGTTGCGCACGCCCACCGTCCAGGACCACGTGGCCCTCGCCGAGATCGAACTCTGCGGAGAGCTGATGATCGCGGCGTCGGCCGCGGACGGGGACCGGCTCAGCGCCGACCGTATCGACGAGGTGCTGAACGTGGGCGCGGACCGGGCGGGCACGGACCGGTCGGGCGCGGACCACGCCGAGAGATCGTCCTGCCGGTGCTGAGCACCGGCAGGCGCGGGTCCCCGGGGCGTGATCGTCCGTAGGAGGGTCGTACGCGGCAGGTTCCGTCCCCAGGAAGGTCCCCGGGTCAGGTCGGCGGCGAGTCGTCCGTGGGGCGGGGGGTACGTCGCCCGGACACCCGTACCCCGCAGGTCACAATCCGCTCGCACAATCCGCTCGCACGACCCGCTCGCACGACCTGCGAGGACGGAAGCCCCAGGGGGCCGGACGCCCGGGTCAGGTCCGCAGCAGGCGCGCGATCGCCTTCGTGGCTTCCTGGACCTTCTCGTCGATCTCGTCCCCGCCCTTGACCGCCGCGTCCGCGACGCAGTGCCGCAGATGCTCCTCCAGCAGTTGCAGCGCGAAGGACTGGAGTGCCTTCGTGGAGGCCGAGACCTGGGTGAGTATGTCGATGCAGTAGACGTCCTCGTCCACGAGCCGCTGGAGGCCGCGGATCTGGCCCTCGATCCGGCGCAGCCGCTTGAGGTGTTCGTCCTTCTGCTGGTGGTAGCCGTGGATTCCCCGGTCGTGATCGGTGACGATCTCGTCGGCGGCCGGGGTGGCCGTGGCGGAGGTCGCGTCGCCGGTCGCCGCGCCGGCCGCCTCGGTGGTCGTCATCGCGTCCTCCAGGTGAGGGGTTCGTATGAAATGTCCATTATGGGAGTAAATACCCCAGGTAGGTATATGATACCCAGTCGCCCGCGTAGGGGCAGGGGCACGTCATGATGGTCGTGTCCGATGCAGCACACTGAAGGACGCGGGTTACCCGTGGCCGGATGATGCGCTTAGCATCACCCCTGACCGAATCCGATGTAACCCGAGGATCACCCGTGCGCTTTCGTCTGACCCCCAGGGAGACGAGCTTCTACGACATGTTCGCCGCGTCCGCGGACAACATCGTCACGGGCTCCAAGCTCCTCATGGAACTCCTCGGAGCGGATTCCTCCGCCCGTGCCGAGATCGCGGAACGGATGCGGGCGGCGGAGCACGCGGGGGACGACGCCACGCACGCGATCTTCCATCAGCTCAACTCCTCCTTCATCACGCCGTTCGACCGCGAGGACATCTACAACCTGGCTTCGCAGCTCGACGACATCATGGACTTCATGGAGGAGGCCGTCGACCTGGTCGTCCTCTACCAGGTGGAGGAGCTGCCCAAGGGCGTCGAGCAGCAGATCGAGGTGCTGGCGCGGGCGGCGGAGCTGACCGCCGAGGCGATGCCGCACCTGCGCACGATGAACAATCTCACCGAGTACTGGATCGAGGTCAACCGCCTGGAGAACCAGGCCGACCAGATCCACCGCAAGCTCCTCGCCCACCTCTTCAACGGCAAGTACGACGCGATAGAGGTCCTCAAACTCAAGCAGATCGTGGATGTGCTTGAGGAAGCCGCCGATGCGTTCGAACACGTCGCGAACACGGTGGAGACGATCGCGGTCAAGGAGTCCTGAACCTCGTGGACACCTTCGCGCTGATCGTGACCATCGGTGTCGCGCTCGGCTTCACCTACACCAACGGCTTCCACGACTCCGCGAACGCGATCGCGACATCGGTGTCAACGCGGGCCCTGACCCCGCGTGCGGCGCTCCTGATGGCCGCGGTGATGAATCTCGCGGGGGCGTTTCTCGGCCAAGGGGTCGCGAAGACCGTCAGTGAGGGTCTGATCGCCACACCGCACGGGCAGCGCGGGATGGGCATCCTGTTCGCCGCGCTGGTCGGGGCGATCGTCTGGAATCTGGTCACCTGGTACTACGGACTGCCGTCCTCCTCGTCGCACGCGCTCTTCGGCGGCATGGTGGGCGCGGCGCTGGCCGGCGGGACGGAGGTGATCTGGACCGGGGTGCTGGAGAAGATCGTCATCCCGATGTTCCTGTCGCCGATCGTCGGTCTCGTCATCGGCTATCTGGTGATGGTCGGCATCATGTGGATGTTCCGGAACGCCAACCCGCACAAGGCCAAACGCGGTTTCCGGATAGCCCAGACGGTCTCCGCGGCCGGCATGGCGCTCGGACACGGGCTCCAGGACGCGCAGAAGACCATGGGCATCGTGGTGATGGCGCTGGTCATCGCCGATGTGGAGGGCCAGGGCGACGAGATCCCGGTGTGGGTGAAGGTGGCCTGCGCGGTGATGCTCTCGCTGGGTACGTACGCGGGCGGCTGGCGCATCATGCGGACGCTGGGCCGCAAGATCATCGAGCTCGACCCGCCGCAGGGGTTCGCGGCGGAGACGACGGGCGCGTCGATCATGTTCGGTTCGGCCTTCATCTTCCACGCGCCGATCTCCACGACGCACGTCATCACGTCGGCGATCATGGGCGTGGGCGCGACGAAGCGCGTGAACGCGGTGCGGTGGGGCGTCGCGAAGAACATCATCCTGGGCTGGTTCATCACGATGCCGGCGGCTGCCCTGGTGGCGGCGGTCTGCTTCTGGATCGTGAATCTGGCGTTCGGCTGAGCGGGGCCGGGGTGGGTGCCTTCGGCCGGGGGTTCGGGGGTTGTCCCCCGGGTGAGCACCGTTGGATTGTGAATCTGGCGTTCGGCTGAGCGGGGCCGGGGTGGGTGCCTTCGGCCGGGGGTTCGGGGGTTGTCCCCCGGGTGAGCACCGTTGGATTGTGAACCTGGCGTTCGGCTGAGCGGGCGGGGCGGTCGCCGTACCCCCCTGATCCCGTTTCCGCTTCCCGCCTCCCGTAACTCCTCCACCCCCACTCCACCCCCACCCCCCCACCCACGCGAATGGGCCCGCCCCCCGAGAAGGGGGCGGGCCGTTCGTCTTGCGGTGGCACCGCCATGCAGCACCGCAGGACGGCTTGGGGTGCCGGGGTCTAGCCGAAGCGGCCCGAGATGTAGTCCTCGGTGGCCTGTACGGACGGGTTGGCGAAGATCCGCTCCGTCTCGTCTATTTCGATCAGCTTGCCGGGCTGGCCCACGGCCGACAGGTTGAAGAAGGCCGTACGGTCCGAGACCCGGGCCGCCTGCTGCATGTTGTGCGTCACGATGACGATCGTGAAGCGCTCCTTGAGCTGGCCGATCAGGTCCTCGATCGCCAGCGTCGAGATCGGGTCGAGCGCCGAGCACGGCTCGTCCATCAGCAGGACGTCCGGCTCGACCGCGATCGCGCGGGCGATGCACAGCCGCTGCTGCTGGCCGCCGGAGAGGCCGGAGCCGGGCTTGTTGAGGCGGTCCTTGACCTCGTTCCAGAGGTTGGCTCCCTTGAGGGACCGCTCGACGACGTCCGCCAGTTCGCTCTTGCGGTACTTGCGGTTGAGCCGCAGACCGGCCGCGACGTTGTCGAAGATCGACATGGTCGGGAACGGGTTGGGCCGCTGGAAGACCATGCCGACCGTGCGGCGCACGGCGACCGGGTCGACGTTGGCGCCGTACAGATTCTCGTCGTCCAGCAGGACCTTGCCCTCGACGCGGCCACCGGGCGTGACCTCGTGCATGCGGTTGAGGGTGCGGAGGAACGTGGACTTGCCGCAGCCGGACGGGCCGATGAAGGCCGTCACGGAGCGGGGCTCGACGGTCATGGAGATGTCGTCGATCGCACGGTGGGAGCCGTAGTACGCGGTCAGGCCGCTGACGTCGATTCGCTTGGCCATGTGAATCACTGCTTTCTGCGTGACCCCGCTCGGCGGAGCCGGATTTCGGGGCCTCAGCGGCCGGTCTTGGGAGCCTTCCAGCGGGCGATCGAGCGAGCCACCAGATTGAGGAGCATGACGAACGCGATGAGGACGAGTGCCGCGCCCCAGGCGCGCGCGACCGAGGCGTCGGTGCCGACCGAGTACTGCTCGTACACGTACAGCGGCAGTGACGACTGGGTGCCCTCGAACGGGTTCGGGTTGATGAGCTTCGTACCGAAGACGAGCAGCAGTACGGGCGCGGTCTCACCGGTGATACGTGCCACCGCGAGCATGACGCCCGTGGTGATGCCGCCGATCGCGGTCGGCAGGACCACCTTGAGGATCGTCCGCCACTGGGGCACACCCAGTGCCAGGGACGCCTCGCGCAGTTCGTTCGGGACGAGCTTCAGCATCTCCTCGGTGGAGCGTACGACCACCGGCATCATCAGGATCGCGAGCGCCAGGGCGCCGGCGAATCCGGAGAATCCGAAGTCGAGCATCACGATCCACACCGAGAGGACGAACAGACCGGCCACGATCGACGGGATACCGGTCATCACGTCCACGAAGAAGGTGACGGCGCGGGAGAGCCTGCCCTGTCCGTACTCCACGAGGTAGACGGCGGTGAGCAGACCGATCGGCGTGGCGATCAGGGTGGCGATCGCGACCTGTTCGATGGTGCCGAGCAGCGCGTGGTAGACGCCGCCGCCCGGGTCCGTGTCGAGGAGTCCGCTCATCGAGTGGGACAGGAAGTACCCGTCGACGACTCCGGAGCCCTTGCTGATCGTGGTCCACGCCAGGGAGAGCAGGGGGATCACGGCCAGCAGGAAGCAGACCCAGACGAGGCTGGTGGCGACCTGGTTCTTGCCCTGCCGGGGGCCTTCGACCCTGGCGGTGATCAGGTAGGTCCCGCCGATGAAGATCAGCGCGGCGAGCAGGAGCCACTGGATCTTGCTGTGGAGTCCTGCCGTCACGCCGATGAGGCAGCCCAGGGCCAGCGCGCCGGCGGCGATCGCGAACGGCGACCACCGGGGCATCCGGGCCCGGGAGAGCGAGCCCTGGGGTACCGGGGCCTTGGGGCGCTGGTCCTGAAGGGTGTGGCTCATGCGTTGGCCCCCGAGTACTCCTTGCGGCGGGCGATGATCGCGCGGGCCGCGCCGTTGACCAGCAGGGTGATGATGAAGAGGACGAGACCGGAGGCGATGAGGGCGTCCCGGCCGAATTCGTTGGCCTCGTTGAACTTCGCGGCGATGTTCTGCGCGAAGGTGCCGCCGCCCGCGTCGAGCAGGTGGAACGACAGCAGGAAGCTCGGCGAGAGGACGACGGCCACGGCGATCGTCTCGCCCAGCGCGCGTCCGAGGCCGAGCATCGAGGCGCTGATGATGCCGGAGCGGCCGAAGGGCAGGACCGACATGCGGATGACTTCCCAGCGCGTGGCACCGAGGGCCAGGGCGGCCTCCTCGTGCATCTTCGGCGACTGGAGGAAGACCTCACGTATGACGTTGGTGATGATCGGCAGGATCATGATCGCCAGCAGGATGCCCACGGTGAACAGGTTGCGCGGGATGCCTTCGTTCGTCTTGTCGAAGATGTACGTCCAGGCGAAGTACTCGTCGAGCCACTTGTTCAGGCCGTCGAGGTACGGGACGAGGAAGACGGCGCCCCAGAGGCCGTAGATGATGCTCGGTACGGCTGCCAGCAGGTCGACCAGGTACGCGATCGGCACGGCGAGCCTGCGGGGCGCGAAGTGCGAGATGAACAGCGCGATACCGATGGCGATCGGGACCGCGATCACCATGGCGATGATCGAGCTGACGAGGGTGCCGAAGGCGAGGACGGCGATACCGAAGGAGACGGGGTCTCCCTGCGGGTTCCACTCGAAGGTGGTGAGGAAGTTCGTCTCGTCGTCGGAGATCGCGATGGCCGCGCGCCAGGACAGGAAGATCGCGATGGCGGCCATGATGACAAGCAGGGTGATGCCGGAGCCCCGGGACAGGCCCAGGAAGACCCGGTCGCCGAGCTGCTTCTTCGCCTTGGGGGCGCCCGAGTTGTCGAGCGACGGCGGCGGTGGTGGGGAGTTCGTGGGCAGAGCTGTTGTTTCCATGCGTCTTCTCCGGTCTGCTGAGCCGGATCGCGGCTCCTGGCGGCGGTGCACCGGAAGACGTGGCCGGCCCCCCGACTGGGGGCCGGCCACGTCCGGGGGTCAGGACAGGGTGGGGACGATCTCGCGGACCTTGGCGGCGATCTCGGTCGGGAGCGGCGCGTAGCCGGCCTCGCTCAGGACCTTCTGGCCCTCGTCGCTGACGGTGTAGTTGAGGAACGCCTTGACACCCGGCAGGGTCTCGGGCTTGTTGCCCTTGTCACAGGCGATCTCGTAGGTCACCAGGATGATCGGGTAGGCACCCTCGGCCTTGGTGGCGTAGTCCAGCTCCAGGGCCAGGTCGTTGCCGGTGCCCTTGACCTTGGCGGCGGCGATCGCCTTGGAGGCGTTCTCCGTGGTGGCCTCGACGGGCTCGCCCGCGCCGGTGTCGACCTTGACCGTGCTCAGGCTGCTGGCGGTCGCGTAGGAGAGCTCGAAGTAGCCGATGGCGCCTTCGGTTTCCTTGACGCTGGAGGCGACGCCGGAGGAGCCGCTGGCGGCCTGGCCGCCCTTGGCCTCCCAGGACTTCGAGCTGTCGTCGTAGCCCCAGTCGGACGCGGCGGCGGCCTTGAGGTACTTGTTCAGGTTCTGCGTGGTGCCCGACTCGTCCGAGCGGTGGAACGCCTGGATCGCCGTGGCGGGCAGCTTCGCGTCGGGGTTGAGCGTCGCGATCGCCTTGTCGTTCCACTTGGTGATCTTCGAGTCGAAGATCTTGGCGAGGGTCGGGCCGTCCAGGATCAGGCTGTCGACGCCCGGCAGGTTGTAACCGATCGCGACGGGGCCGCCGACCATCGGCAGGTTGATGCCCTTGCCGCCGGTGCAGACCTCTTCGGAGGCGGTGACCTCCTCCGGCTTGAGCGCGGAGTCGGAGCCGGCGAAGGCGACCTGGCCCTGGGTGAACTTGGTGATACCGCCACCGGAACCGATGGGCTGGTAGTTGATCTCCACGTCCGAGCACGCCTGCTGGAAGTTCTTGACCCAGAGGTCCATCGCGTTCTTCTGGGCGCTCGAACCGGCGGCAAGGATCTGGCCCTTGGCGTCGTCGCACTCGATGGTGGAGGTGGCGGCGGTCTTGGTGTCGCCCCCGGTGCTGGGGTCCGCGGTGTTGTCGTCCGAGCCGCACGCCGTGAGAACCAGGGCGCCGGAGACGGCGAGGGCACCGAGCGCGGTGGCGCGCAGCCGGTTCTTGCGCTGAAGCTTCACTTCGGGTAATTCCTTCCAGAAGCCGCCTGTGTACGGGTATATGTACTTCTACGGCGGCGTGCGTCCATGTGATGAGTCCGGCGGTGTACCGGTCACCGTGTAAGGCCGAAATTAGGCAGATCAGGTGAAGTGGCCGACGGGTGGGAGTGAACGGGAGGTGAACCGTGACGGTCAGCCTGGTGCGGCCCCGGCCGCGCGCGCGTCCCGACACGGCGTACCCACCGAGAAAGTGCGCCTCATGGGGTCAGGCACCGGGGACCGGGCCCGCCGCCCCGGCCCGGACCGGCCGCCGCGCGTGCGGTGTTCGGGTCGGCCGCCGCCCGTGTCGTGTTCGGTTGGGCCGCCGTGCGTGCGGGTGCGGAGGTGTGCGCCGCGCGTGCCGCGTTCGGGTCGGCCGCCGTACCTGCCGTACCTGCCGTACCTGCCGTACCTGCCGTACCTGCCGTGCTCCGGTGGGCCGCCGTATGTGTCCTACGTGCCGTGTGCGGAGGCGTACGCCGTCGGCCCGGTGACGGGGGCGGCCGCCGTCGCGGTGGCGCGGGGCGCCGGGGAGTCCGGCCGTCACGCCCCGTCGGGGGACGCGGGCAGCGAGTCCAGCAGCGCGTCGATGAGGAAACGGTCGCGGGGCTGGGTCAGCCGGGTCCGGGCCACGGGCGGTGGGAGCCACAGGACGCGGTCCACCTCGTCGTTGGGCACGAACGCGCCCTCCGTCGCCTCGGCCGCCCAGTAGACGACCTCCTTGGGGCGGCCGTTGGCCAGATAGCTGACCGTGCCGAGGCGGGCGCCCGGCGCGCAGTGGTGCCCCGTCTCCTCCAGCACCTCGCGCAGCGCCCCCGCCAGGGCGTCCTCCGCGTGCTTCAACTTGCCCTTCGGATGCGACCAGTCGTCGTACTTCGGCCGGTGGACCAGACAGATCTCGGTGCCGTCCGCGCGGTACGGCGACTTCCGCCACAGCACGCAGCCCGCCGCGAGGACCGGTGCCGTGCCCGTCGTACGGATGCCGCCCGTTCCCGTCATGGCGCGGTCACCGCCCTTCGCTGCCAGGTCAGCTGGAAGTCGTAGCGCGCCGCCTCCACCTCGTGGCGCTGGTCCGCGTGCAGCACCCCGAGCGCGTACGCCGTCGCCGGGGCGATACGCGGGGTGCGGGCGGCGTTCGCCGCGGCTGCCGCCGCCTCGGCCGCGTCCCGGTGCCGGTCCAGTGCGTGGCCCGCGTCGGCGAGCAGCGGGTCGGGGGCGGCGCCCGTGGGCCGGACCTCCTGGGCGTACCGGTGCAGCCGGAGCAGGAGCCGCACCTGGTGCCAGGGCGCGTCCTGGGCCTCGCCGTCCGCGGGCGTGGCCAGGCCGTGGACCAGGGCCTCCGCGTTGTACGGGTGCGCGGCGCGCGTCAGCGGCAGCGCGGACACCGCGTCGAGGAGTCTTCGTTCGGCCGCGCCCGCCGGCCCCGTCAGGATCTCGGCCGCCGGCGCCCCCGCGACCGGGGCCAGCGGTACCTCGGAGGCCAGTACGGCGACGGCGTCGGCCACCGCGTGGAAGCGGGACGAGCCCAGCGCCTGGAGTGCCGCCGAGTGCGACCGCGTGCGCTGGAGGGTCAGCTGCCGCTCCAGCAGCGCCCCGGCGCGCGACGCCCCGACGGTCAGTGCCCCCGGGGCCGCCGTCCCACCCGCGCCGGCCCCGCCGCCCCGGCCGGCCGGTACCGCCGCCGCCCCCGACAGCCGCGCCAGCGCCGACACCAGCCGGTGGAGCCGGGCCGTGCACGCGTACTCCTGCGCGAGGGTCCCGGACAGCCAGCCCAGTTCCGTACGGAGCTGGTCCGCCCACGCCGGGTCGAGCAGGACCCGGAACGTGTGCAGGGTGCCCGCGATCCGCCGCGCCGAGCAGCGCAGCGCCGACGCCGCCTCCTCGGCGGCGGCCGTGTCCGACCCGCTCTCGCCGTATCCCCGCAGGCTGCGCAGGAAGTCCCCGCACCGGGCGTTCAGATACCCGGCGAGCACCTGCCCCGCGGTCGCGTCGAACGCGTCGCCGGGCTGGTCGGGCAGGGCGGGGCGGGCGGGGCGGGCCGGGCGGGCCGTTCCGACCGAGCCGGCGGTGTCTGCTTCATGGTGCTGCACGCCGGCGCCTCCGGGCGTCAATGAGCATTTCCTGTACGTGCCGCAACGGCTGTCCGTCCGCGTCGACGGAGTGCCGGGTCCAGTTCCCGTCCGGGCCCAGGTGCCAGGAGGAGGTGGTGTCCGCCATGCCGCTCTCCAGGAGCCGGGTGATGGCGGCGCGGTGCGCCGGGTCGGTGACCCGTACCAGCGCCTCGATACGGCGGTCGAGGTTGCGGTGCATCATGTCGGCGCTGCCGAACCACACCTCGGGCTCGCCCCCGTTGCCGAAGGCGAAGATCCGGGAGTGTTCGAGGAAGCGGCCGAGGACGGAGCGCACCCGGATGTTCTCCGACAGGCCGTGCACGCCGGGGCGCACGGCGCAGATGCCCCGTACCCAGATGTCCACCGGCACGCCCGCCTGCGCCGCCCGGTAGCACGCGTCGATCACGGCCTCGTCGACCATCGAGTTGACCTTGATGCGGACGTACGCGGGGCGGCCCGAACGGTGGTGCGCCGCTTCCTTGTTGATCCGGGTGATCAGCCCGTCGCGCAGGGACTTGGGTGCGACCAGCAGCCGCCGGTACGTCTCGCGCCGGGAGTATCCCGACAGCCGGTTGAAGAGGTCCGAGAGGTCCGCGCCGACGTGCGGGTCGGCGGTGAGCAGTCCGAGGTCCTCGTAGAGCCGTGCCGTCTTCGGGTGGTAGTTGCCGGTGCCGACGTGGCTGTAGCGGCGCAGGGTCTCGCCCTCCTGCCGGACCACCAGCGAGAGCTTGCAGTGCGTCTTGAGCCCGACCAGCCCGTACACGACATGGCAGCCGGCCTCTTCGAGCTTGCGCGCCCACTTGATGTTCGCCTGCTCGTCGAAACGGGCCTTGATCTCCACGAGGACCAGGACCTGCTTGCCCGACTCGGCGGCGTCGATCAGCGCGTCGACTATCGGGGAGTCGCCGGACGTCCGGTACAGCGTCTGCTTGATCGCCAGGACGTCCGGGTCGCCCGCCGCCTGCTCCAGGAACGCCTGGACGGAGGTGGAGAACGAGTCGTACGGGTGGTGCAGCAGCACGTCCCGCTCGCGCAGCGCCGCGAATATGTCCGGCGCCGAAGCCGACTCCACCTCGGCGAGATCGCGGTGCGTGCCCGCGATGAACTTGGGGAACTTCAGCTCCGGCCGGTCCAGCGCGGCTATCCCGAACAGCCCCGTCAGGTCCAGCGGCCCCGGCAGCGGATACACCTCGGCGTCCGACACCTTCAGCTCGCGCACCAGCAGGTCCAGCACGTACGGGTCGATCGACTCCTCGACCTCCAGCCGCACGGGCGGGCCGAAGCGGCGCCGCATGAGCTCTTTCTCCAGCGCCTTGAGGAGGTTCTCCGCGTCGTCCTCCTCCACCTCCAGGTCCTCGTTGCGGGTGACCCGGAACATGTGGTGCGCCAGGACCTCCATCCCGGGGAACAGCTCCTCCAGGTGCGCCGCGATGATGTCCTCCAGCGGCACGTACCGCTGCGGGGACGCCTCCAGGAAGCGCGTCAGCAGGGGTGGGACCTTGACCCGGGCGAAGTGGCGGTGGCCGCTGACGGGGTTGCGGACGACGACCGCGAGGTTGAGGGAGAGGCCGGAGATGTACGGGAAGGGGTGGGCGGGGTCCACGGCCAGCGGCGTCAGGACGGGGAAGATCTGCTGCCGGAACAGGGTGAAGAGGCGGGCCTGCTCCTTCTCCGTGAGGTCGCCCCAGCGGATCAGGTGGATGCCCTCGTCGGCGAGCGCGGGGGACACGTCCTGCTGGAAGCAGGCGGCGTGCCGTGCCATGAGCTCCCGGGACCGGGTCCAGATCAGGTCGAGGACTTCGCGGGGCTGGAGCCCGGAGGCCGATCGGGTGGCGACACCGGTCGCTATCCGGCGCTTGAGACCGGCCACGCGGACCATGAAGAACTCGTCCAGGTTGGACGCGAAGATCGCGAGAAAATTCGCCCGTTCGAGTAGGGGGGTCGCGGGGTCCTCGGCCAGTTCCAGCACGCGTTCGTTGAAGGCGAGCCAGCTGCGTTCGCGGTCGAGGAAGCGGCCCTGGGGCAGCGTGCCGCCGCCCTGCCGGTCGTCGTCGTCCTGCTCGTAGGCGTCGAGATCCGCGTCGAGATCGGGCTCCAGGTCGGACACGGCGGCGGCGATCGTGTGCGGCCGGTGTGCGGCGATGGACCCGACGGACGGCTGCGGGTGGACCGGGCTCTCGGCAGGCTGCTGGCTCATACCTCCATTGTTCCGCGCCGAAGGCGCGACGGGCGCGTCGGAACCGGCAGGGGCGAGGAAGCCGCCGGGGGTGACGCGGAACCGGCCGTTCGGCGTGGGGGGCACAGCGGGCTGCATTCCCAGAGACTCGCAACCCCGTCTGAATGGCCGGTAACGGCGGGATGACGTGCAGGGAAGCGGGGCGGGGCTCCACGGGGGCGGGAGGCGGGGCCGGACGCCGGGCGGGGCACGGCGGGGCGCGGTCTGTCGGGCGGCTGTACGAGGGGAACACACAGGTGAACGGACGGGGCCGGGCCGCCCGGCGTACGGCGCGGTACCGGCCCGCGCCGTGCCGCCGGGCGGCACGGCCCCCGGGGCGCCGCCCGCTTCCCCGCGGCGGGCGGCACCCCGGAAGCCGTACGGCCTCGGGCGGGACCCGGCGGGCGCCCGGCCGGAGGTCACCCGTGGCGTCGGCGCACCACCTGGAACGCGGCGAAGGCGCACCCGGCGGCGAGGGCGAGCACGATTCCCGTCTCGACCAGCTGGAGGGGCCAGAAGTGCGAGGCGGGGTGGTGGTCGACGTAGTGGCCGGTGACGCCGAGCTCCCGGACGCAGGCCAGTCCGTCGCGGACGGCGGTGTCGCACGGCCGGAGACGTTCGTGAAGGCTGTTCCAGCGCTCCCCGTCGGCCGTGATCCATCCGCCGTCGAGCATCCAGGACTCGTCGCCGATGGCCAGGGGCCGGCCGTCGAGGGGGCCGGTGGCGCTCCGCGACGGCCAGAAGTGCCGCCTGGTGTTGTCCAGGACCAGGATGATTCCGCCGAGCCCGAGCACCGCGACGGACATCGCGGGAACGGTGCGGGCCACCAGCAGCCCGATCAGCGCGCCGAGGGCGATCCCGAGCAGGGCGTACGCGACGGGGACGGTGCCGAGCGCGACGTACTCGCGGGTCTCGAACCAGTGCGGTGCGAGGTACTCCGGAATCCACGACGCCACCCACGCGCGGGCAGCCGTCAGCGGCGGCACGAACAGCAGGACGAGCACCACGGCCGGCAGCAGCTTCGAGGCGAGCCAGCGGGTCGGGCCGACGGACTGGGTCCAGGCGAGTTTGTACGTCCCCGACTCCAGCTCGCGCGCGACGACGGGACCGGCGAGGAACGCGCCGAGCACCCCGGGCAGCAGCTGGAGGACCAGGCTGCCGTACCGAGTCAGCTGCCCCACGCCGAACATGGCGTCGCTGAAGTCGCGGGCCGATTGATTGCACGCGCGTGTGCCGTGTGAGACGGAACAGCCCGTCGCCGCGAAGTTCTCCGCCGCGTTCCCGGCCCAGATCCGGAACGCGAGCAGTGTCAGCGTGCCGACGACGGCCGCGCCGACGGCGATGAGCAGGGCGGTGCGGTGCTGGCGTACGGAGACCCAGAGGGGACCGCGCAGTCCCCTGCGGGACGGTGCCGGGGCCGCTGTCGGCGGCCGTTCCAGGAGCGCGCTCATGCCGTCACCGCCGGGGCCGTCGGGGCCGTCGCCGTCGCGTGTCCGTCCCGTTCGGCGCTCGGGGTCAGCAGCACGGGCGCGCCCGGTGAGCGCAGATGGGCCAGCAACAGGTCCTCCAGGGAAGGTTCGGCGGTCTCCCAGCCCGGGTCGACCGGGCCGTCGGGGCGTATCAGCGCGGTCAGCCCCCGGCCCACCGTGCGGGACTCGACGACCGTGTGCGGGGCGAGGTCCCGTACGGGCCCGGTGACCAGCCGGTGCGCGGCCAGCAGGTCCTCGGTCTCGCCGCCGAGGCGGATCCGCCCGCCGTCGACCAGCAGCAGGTAGTCGCAGGTGCCTTCCAGCTCGGTGAGGATGTGCGACGAGATCACGACCGTGGTCCCGTGCTCGGCGGCCTGGGCCATGAGCGTGCCCATGAGCTGGTGGCGGGCGAGCGGGTCGAGGTCGGCCATCGGCTCGTCCAGCAGCATCAGTTCGGGCCGTTTGCCGAGCGCGAGGGCGAGCGCGACGCGGGTGCGCTGGCCGCCGGAGAGCGACCGGACCCGTACGCCGGGGTCGAGGCGGCCGTCGGCGACGACCCGCTCGGCGGTGTCCCCGTCCCAGCGGCCCGGGTTGAGCTCGTACCCCATGCGCAGGGTGTCGCGGATCGTCAACTGCCCGTAGAGGGGCTTCTCCTGGGCGACGTAGGCGATCCGCTCGCGGGCCTCGGCAGGGCGTTCGCCGAGGACCCGTACGACGCCCTCGCCGGCCGGCAGCAGCCCGGCCGCCGCGGCGAGGAGCGTGGACTTGCCCGCGCCGTTGGGGCCGACGACGGCGCAGATTCGTCCGGCGGGCACCCGGAAGGAGCAGTCGCGCAGGGCCCAGCGGCCCTTTCTCCGGTAGCGCTTGCCGAGGCCGGAGGCTTCGATCGCCGCGGCTGTCATGAGAGTTCCCCGTTCTGTTCCCGGTGGCTGGACCGGTCCGTGTCCCGGTCGCTGTTCCGCCGCTCGGTGGCGGCGTGTGCGTCGGCGGCGGCGGTGAGGCCCTCGTCCACGACCGAGGTGAAGCGTTCGTCCACGACGGAGGTGAAGCGTTCGTCCACGACGGAGGTGAAGCGTTCGTCCACGACCGAGGTGAAGCGTTCGTCCACGACGGAGGTGAAAAGCGCGGTCAGGTCGTCCTTCTCCAGCCCGCCCGCGCGGGCGCGTTCGGCCCACGCGACGAGTTCGGCGCGCAGCTCGCCGCGCAGGGCGCGGTGGTCGGCGGAGTCGCCGCCGAGGGTGGCGCGTACGAAGGTGCCGAGCCCGCGCCGTCCCTCGGCCAGGCCCTCGCGTTCGAGTTCGCGGTACGCCTTGAGGACGGTGTTCGGATTGATGGCCGTGGCCTCGACCACCTCACGGGCCGTGGGCAGTTTGTCGCCGGGCCTGAGCAGTCCGAGGCGCAGGGCCTGTTTGGTCTGCTGGACGATCTGGAGATACGTGGAGACGCCGCTGCGCCGGTCGATGTGGTACTCGATCACCCGCAGCACCCTTTCACTAGTTAAGTAGTGAAAGCATGGGAGAGAGAAGGGGCGGTGTCAACTCCACCGCCCCTACGGGGACTTCGGCCGGGCCCCGCGGCGCCCCCGTGGCTCTGCCGGGCGCCCCCGCGACTCCGGCGGCGCGCCTACGACTCCGTGCGGTACATCAGGTCCACCTCGTGCGTCGTGAAGCCCAGGCGCTCGTAGACCGTCACGGCCGCCGTGTTGTCCGCGTCGACGTAGAGCATCGCGGTCGGCAGGCCCTGCGCGGCCAGGTGCCGCAGCCCGATCGCGGTGAGGGCCTTGCCGAGCCCGCCGCCCTGCGCGTCGGGGCTGATGCCGACGACGTACACCTCGCCCAGCTGTTCGGCGGTGTGCACCTTGGTCCAGTGGAAGCCGACGAGCCGGCCGTCCCGCTCGGCGAGGAAGAAGCCCTTCGGGTCGAACCAGGGCTCGGCGATCCGGTCGTCCAGGTCCCGCTGCGTCAGTCCGCCCTGCTCGGGGTGGTGGGCGAAGGCGGCGGCGTTGACGGCGAGCCAGGCGGTGTCGTCCTCGCCGGGCACGAAGGTACGGACGGTGACCCCGGCGGGCAGGACCGGCTCGGCGATGCCCAGGGGCTCCAACGGCCGCCGCAGCTGGCGCAGTTCACGGAACATGCTCAGCCCCAGCACCTGGGCCAGATGCCGGGCCGCCGACTTGCCGCCGTGCGCCCACACCCGCAGCCGCTTCCCCGACGCGGCCAGCAACGCGGCCCCGAGCGCCCGCCCGTGCCCGCGCCCCCGGTACGACGGATGTACGACCAGCTCGGCGGCCGGCGCCTCCACGGGGTCGGTGTCCTCCAACTGGGCGTACCCCAGCAGCTCCCCGCCCACGGTCAGCAGAAAGTGCCGCACCCCGGCGCGCGCGCCCCCGCGCAACTGCAACCGCCCCTGCTCGGACACGGCCTGCACCCCGTCGGACCGCCGGGCGGCGTCGAGCAGCGCGAGGACGTCCCGCGCCTGCTCAGGGGTCGGGGCGTCGAGGGTCTCGATCTGTCGGCTCGCGTCGAGGGCTCCCGTATCAGTCATGCGTCGAGGGTACGGCGCGGGGCGCGCGTTCCCGGGTTTCACCGACGCCCGGCGTCCGCCTCGGGGAGCGGGACCCCTTCGGTGGATCGCCCCGTGCCCGCCCGGGAGCGCGGGACCTTGTCGGCGACCCGGGACAGGTCGTCGGCACCCGGCATGGCCCCAGGGCAATCGTCCAACAGCTTGTTGGACATTTTGCTCCGGCCAGGTGCGCGCCATCTGCTACGCATCTGGATCATCCCGGTGTTGACCTTGAGCTGCGCCCGCGCGTGCGCGCCACGCACCAGGGACTTCAGGTCGTCGACCAACTCGAAGAAGCCCTGCGGCAGTTCGGACGCCTGGGCGGGGACGGCCGCGTTCGCCGTGTTGGTGCTTTCATGGCGTACACACTTCCGTCGTTCAGATGTGCGGTGACGTTCCTGCGCGTATATGTCCGCCATACGGGTGAGTTGTGACGTCTGCCCATTGACGGGCATTGGCAACCAGGTCGTAACCAGAACACCCCTGTTGCTCTACGCGCGTGGAACTTAGGCTGCCCGTCGCAGCTGTTCTCCTCACACAGCTCTCAGACGCGGAAGTAACAAGGGGATCGATGTCAGCGACACCGCAGAAGAATCGTGCGGCCCGGCGTGTGCTCGCCGCCGTGGCCGGACTTGCCACCATAGGCGCGCTCGCCGCCGCCGCCCCCGCCGCCGGGGCGCACGACCGTGGTCACGGTCACGGGCACGGCGGCCACGGTCACGGGCACTCCAAGCCCCGTACCGTGGACGTCCAGCTGCTGTCCTTCAACGACCTGCACGGCAACCTGGAGGCGCCGGCCGGCTCCTCGGGCAACGTCAACGAGATCCAGGCCGACGGCACGGTCAAGGCCGTCCCGGCCGGTGGTGTCGAGTACCTGGCCAGCTCCCTGCGCACCGCGCGCAAGGGCAACCCGTACTCCATCACCGCCGCGGCCGGTGACATGGTCGGCGCGAGCCCGCTGCTCTCCGGCCTGTTCCACGACGAGCCCACCATCGAGGCGCTCAACAAGATGGACCTCGACGTCAGCTCCGTGGGCAACCACGAGTTCGACGAGGGCATGGCGGAGCTGTCCCGGCTCCAGAACGGCGGCTGCCACCCGACGGCCGGCTGCTACGAGACGGGCAAGAAGTTCAAGGGCGCCGACTTCCCCTACCTGGCGGCCAACACCACGTACGAGAAGTCCGGCAAGCCGGTCCTCAAGCCGTACACCGTCTGGAAGAAGAACGGCGTCAAGGTCGGCTTCATCGGCGTGACCCTGGAGGGCACCCCGAACATCGTCACCGCCGAGGGCGTCAAGGGCCTGAAGTTCCACGACGAGATCGAAAGCGTCAACAAGTACGCCAAGGAGCTGGACCGCCAGGGCGTCAAGTCCATCGTCGCGCTCATCCACGAGGGCGGGGCCCCGGCCTCCAGCTCGTACAACTACGACTGCGACAGCCCCGGCCCCGGTGACGGCATCTCGGGCCCGATCGTGGAGATCGCCAAGGGCATCACGCCCAAGGTCGACGCGCTGGTGACGGGTCACACGCACCAGGCGTACGCGTGCACCGTCCCGGACCCGGCGGGCAACGACCGCATGGTCACGTCGGCCTCGTCGTTCGGCAAGGTCTACACGGACACCACCCTCACCTACGACCTGCGGACCAAGGACATCGTCCGTACGAAGGTGCAGTCGGCCAACCACGTGGTCTCCCGTGACCAGGCCAAGGCCACGGACATGACCGACCTGATCGCCCGCTGGAACAAGACGGCGGCCCCGATCGCCGGCGCCCCGCAGGGCTTCATCTCCGCCGACATCAACGGCCGCGGCGCCACCACGCCCGAGACGCCGCTCGGCAACGTCATCGCCGACGCCCAGCTCGCGGGTCTGGCCCCGGCCGACAAGGGCGGCGCCCAGCTCGCGTTCATGAACCCGGGCGGTATCCGCGCCGACCTCGTCTACACCGCCTCCGGCAGTGAGGGCAACGGTGTGGTGACGTACGGCGAGGCGTTCACCGTCCAGCCGTTCACCAACATGATGAACGTGGTCGACCTCACCGGCGCGCAGATCATCACCGCGCTCCAGCAGCAGGTCAGCGGCGCCAACGCGGCTTCCAACAAGATCCTCCAGATCTCGAAGAGCCTCGCCTACACGCTGGACAACACCAAGACCGGCGCCGACCGGATCGTCACCTCGTCGGTGAAGCTCAACGGCGAGGCGCTGGACCCGGCGAAGACCTACCGCGTCGCGATGAACGAGTTCCTCGCGGGCGGCGGCGACGGCTTCGCGGCGCTGGGCCAGGGCACGAACAAGCTGGTCGGCCCGTCCGACCTGGACCTGTTCAACGCCTACCTGGCGGCGAACTCCACGGCCACCGCGCCGCTGGCGCCGCCGGCGACGGGCCGGATCACGATCATCTCGTAGCGGTCACCAAGGTCACCGCACAGCGGTCACCACATAGCGGTCACCAGTACGTAGGCCACTGCGTGCGGGGACACCCAGGGCGGCGGGACGGATTCACGTCCCGCCGCCCTTCGTCGTGCCCGGCGGCAGGAGGAGGGACCCGCGGCGCGTCGGCGCGTCGGTCGGCGGGCCGCCGTGGGGGGTGGGTGACCATGGCCCGGGGCGGGCGCGGCCGGCATGGGCCTGGCCGGCCCGGTCGTCCCCCCGTGCCACGCCCCGCCCCCGCCCCCGCCCGAGGATCTGGAGTCGTCGTGACCGACATCCCCGAACTGGTCCGGCGCAACGCCGACTTCGTCACGGGGGAGTTCCGTGACGGCCCCCTGTCGATGAAGTCCACCGGCGACATGATGATCATCGGCTGTGTGGACCCCCGGGTGGACCCCGCGTACATCGTCGGTCTCGCACGCGGCGAGGCCGTCGTGATCCGCAATCCGGGCGGCCGGGTCACTCCCGCGACGCTGCGCGCCATGAACACGCTCAACAAGGTCAACGAGGTCCACCCGGAGAACGCGCCGGACGGGGACTTCACCCTCGTGATCCTCCATCACACCGACTGCGGCATGGCGGGCCTCGTGCCGTACGAAGACGTGCTCGCGGCGTACTTCGAGACCTCGGCCGACGCCCTCGGCGCCATGTCCGTCGGCGACCCGTACGGCTCGGTACGCGCCGACGTCGAGATCGTCCGGCGGGCCGTCCACCGGCCCCGCTACGTGGTCGCCGGCCTTGTGTACGACGTCGCGACCGGAGCCGTCGAGGTCGTCGTCCCGCCGGCTCAGGTTCCACCGCCCCCGGCCCCGCCGGGCTGACCCCGCCCCACAGCCCCCGGCCACTCCGCCGCCCTGGTCACCGGCGGCAACCGCGGCCTCGGCGAGACGGCTCCGGACGAGCGCCCTACCGGCCGAGCCGGGCGATGAGTTCACCCAGATCCGGGACGAACCAGACGTCCCGGCCACGGTTCGACTCGCGTACGAGGTCGGGCAGGGCCTTGCTGGCCCGCAGATGGTGCGAGATGTCCCCGACGACTGCCAGCCGCAGCCGGTAGTTGGCCAGCTTCTGGAGGATCTCCCCGGCCAGGCCGCTGCTGAGGTCGTAGAAACTGTCGTCGAACCGCCCGGCCGGCACCGCGACCAGGTCCGCTCCCGCGTAGGACGAGCTGACCAGGAGGTCGAGCGCGTCCTGCACGGTGGCGATCGGCGGGCCGTCGGCGTCGAGCACCAGCACCGGCACGCCGTGGTACGTCACGAGCGGTTCAGCCACGGTCGGTTCCCTCTCCCTCGCCGGGCAGCAGGTCGTTGCCCGGCCCCAGCACACTGTCGAGCAGGGTGAGCAGATCCGCCGTCTCGGCGGCTTCGCCCAGCACTACGATCTTCATACGGGCCCGCTCCTTGTCGTACACGGTCTGGATACGCAGGGAGTGCGCCGCGCCGCCCCGCGCGGACTGCGCGCTCGCCGTGACGAACGTGCTGAGCCGGCTCGCCGCGTCCGGGCCGACCGAGTCGATCTGCACGATGCTCGACACCTCGACGTACCGCCCTCGCCGCGACGGCGGCGGCTTGGCCCCGGCCGGCTCCTCACCCGCCGACTCCCCAACCGACTCCCCAGCCCTGGTCAGCGCCTCGAAGTCGGCCCGGCTGATCCGGTACTGCTTGCCGATCCGCACGGCTTTTAGCCGCCCGTCCCGCACGTAGTTCCGCACGGTCCGCACATGAAGCCCCAGCCGCTCGGCGACTTCGCCGACGGAGTAGAGCTCACGATCGTCACTCTCCATACGCACGAATATTATCTCAAACTACCGTCGTCTTCGGCTGAAGAGGAAAATAAGGAGTGATGAGGAACTCGCCTTCGGTACGCGCGGTGCCGGGTCGCTGCCATGGCCGGGGCCTGTGCGGACGGGGGTCGAACCGGCGCCGGGCGGTGCCTCAGTGCCGGATCGGGCCCCCGACCGTGACGGGCGCGAGTTGGCCGGTCGCCGGAAGGTTCCGGGCCAGAGCCGGGCCGACATCGACCGGCGACGTCAGACACCGGGGTCCAGACCGATCGGCGATCTCGCCGCCCGGCGCCGACCGCCCGGTGACAGGCAGCTGGTACGGCGTACGCCGCCAACCGGAAGCTCATCCCGGGGCTCACTCGGCATTGGACGCTGTGGCCGTGGAGTTCGGCCCCCAGGGCGCGAATCCGGCGGCTTCGGCCCAACGTTGTTGGGCCGAAGCCGATGTGCGCTCCGTGCCTGACGAGTCAGGCTTGCGGCTCGTCCAGATACAGAAGTGCGGTGATCGTCTTCTTGCACACGTCACAGTGCATCGGAGCCTCGATGCTGGCGAGATCGCACTCGATGGATGTGATGCGGTCCACGACGCCGGAGGTCACCTCACCGTTCCAGGCTTCCTGCCAGCGGAGGGTGTTCGCCTGAAGGCGCGAGACGTAACCCCGAGTCATCTCGTAGAAGGACCGGACGCCGTGCTCCTTCATGTAACCCCAGTTGAACTCAAGGCTTCTGAGTACAACGGGGAACGGGTGGAGAGCTTGTGTCCGGCTCCATGTCTCCAGGACGTCCGCGATGTCGAGCCTTCCCGCTCGCTCGTCCAGGTCGCCCCACATCCCGGACGCGTCGTAGTCGTCGAGCACCTGGTCGAGAATGCTCGCACAATGACGAAGATTCGCCGCCTTCGCCTGGAATAACCGATCGACACCCGCGTGTGTCTGGTCCGAGGGTTCCTTGCGAGCGCGACTGATGGCACGGGTCAACTCTGTGCTCAGCGCTGCCTCGTCGCACAGAGAGTCCCCGAAGCTGAGCCAGGGATCAGGGAACCCCCGCTCGGCGGTGATCCGAAAGATGCGGTCGCCTTGCGTTCCCATCCGCTCCTCCTTGGGACGAGTCGTCGGCGGGGGTCTTCCGCCGGGCGTCAGTTGGATGGTGCGCACTGCCGTGCGAGTTCCTCGGCAGCCTGGTCGAAGGGGACTTGGGTCTGTTCGCCGCTGTTCATGTCCCGCAGCGTGACCGTACCGGCCTCGCGCTCGTTTGCGCCGTAAATCACACAGAATCGGGCCCCTTGATCCCCGGCCCATTTCATCTGTTTGGCGAACTTCCCACTTGACCCGAGATAGACGCCCGTGCGGACTCCGGTGCGGCGGATCCGCGCCGCCAGCCGGAAGCAGTCGGCCGACTGTTCCTCACCCATGATCGTGACCGCCACGTCGATCTGTGAGTAGGGCGCCTCGTCCGTCTCCGCCAGCAGCGGCAGGATGCGTTCGATGCCCAGTGAGCCACCGCACGCGGGGGAATCCTTGCCTCCGAGGTTTCCGATGAGGCGGTCGTACCGCCCACCGGAGGCGATCGAGCCGGGCGTTCCCGGGGCGACCACCTCGAAGATGATGCCGGTGTAGTAGTCGAGCCCGCGTACGAGATTCGGCGTGAATCCGATTCGCTCGGCGGGGATCGCGTCCTTGGTCAGTTCCAGCAGGCGTTCGACTTCCGCCAGGCCGGTCTGTCCGGTCTCGCTGGACTTCAGCCGCGCCGTGACACGCTCGACCGAATCCGGGGCGGTGAGGTCCTCCACCAGCCCTTCCGCGATGCCGGGCGACAGGCCGCGGCTGGACACCAACTCGCCCACGACCGCCTCCGGAGACAGCTTGTCGAGCTTGTCGAGGGTGATGAGTGCCCCCGGCCCCAGGTCCTCCGGGACGTCGTACGCCTCCAGCAGGCCGAACAGCGCGTGCCGGGAGTTCACCAGGAAGCGGAACTCCGGGACGCCGAGTGCCGTGAGGGCATCGTGGAGAGCTACGACGACTTCGGCATCGGCCAGCGGCGACGACGAGCCGACGATGTCGAGGTCGCACTGGACGAACTCCCGGAACCTTCCCTTCCCGGGGCGGTCCGCCCGCCAGACCGGAGCGATGGCGTATCGCTTGTACGGCATGGGGAGTTGGCTGCCGTACGCCGCCGAGGCGCGGGCCAGGGGAACCGTGAGGTCGTACCGCAGCGCGAGATCCGCCTCCCCGCTCGCTTCGTGTTCGCCACGGCGGAGGATCTTGAAGATGAGCTTGTCGCCCTCGTCGCCGTACTTGCCGGTGAGCACGTCGAGACGCTCGAAGGCCGGTGTCTGGAGCGGCTGGAAGCCGAAGCCGGCGAACACCGAACGGATGGTCGCGAAGGCGCGCTCACGCTTCTCGAATTCGGCTGCGAGGAAATCCCGGGTCCCGGACGCGGGATCGAACTGCTTTAAAGAGGCCATGCGATCCATAGTTCCGGAACTCGCTTGTCGAGGGCAAAACTCGCCGAAGACGCGGCCTGGCTCGCGAGTTCGGCCGGGTACGCGGCCCGCTGCGGCCCGCCGACCGCAGGTTCACGGGCGCCTCGCTGTGCTCCCGGTCCGGGCCGGGGGACGTACCACTTCCGAGCTGTCCGATCCGACATCGACAGGCGCGGCGGGGCTCGGCCACAGTGGCCCGGAGCCGGTCACATGCGTGCGGCAGCGGTCATTCGGTGACGGCGAGGACAATGCTGAGGATGCTGAGCATCAGGCCGACGGGCATCACGATGCCTCCGATGATTTTGAAGTACCAGGGGCCCATCTGCGGTTCGGCGAGCTCCAGGCCCGTCGCCCGGGCGGCCCTCACGGCGTTGCCCCGTTCGGCGGCCTTGTCCGCCGCGCCGCGCACGTTGAAGAGATACCTGCCTCCCCAGACCGCACCGCCTGTCCCCAGCACGAACAAGCCGATCGCCGTACCCACGCGAACCTCCCTCGGAACGCCGCTCAGTGGCGGCCATCGGCCGGACTCTTCCGGCCGGATGTGAAGAGTAGGTGAACGTGATCAAGAGCGCGCACCCGCGCCCCAACGGCGACGAGGGAGGCGGATCCGGGGGCGCCGCCCCCTCCCCGGGTGTGCGTGTTCCGCCGGTGGGTCGGCTCAACTGGTCAGAAGTCCGGCGGCGATCGCGCCGAGGACGAGAGCGACGAGTATGAAGTCGCGCTCCGGGCCGGTGAGTTGGGCGGCTGCGGCAATGGCTGTGGTCGTCACGAGGGCATCTCCGGCCGTGCCAGGGTGAACCAGACGGCCTTGTAGCTGGGGCTCGGTCCCCCGTAGATGGTCGAACCCCACGTCTCGGCGAGCCGGTCCAGCAGGAACACGCCCTGTCCGCAGCCGAGTTCCTGCTCGGTGGGGGTGAGGTTCGGTACCGGCAGGGACCAGGGCATGTCGTCCGTCACGTAGACCGCGACCTGCTTCCGGTTGACCGCGACGGTTACTCCGATCAGGTGAGTTCGCGTGTGCCGGTGCGCGTTGGTGACCAACTCGGTGACGCAGAGCCGCGCGTCGTCGGCGAGAGCGTCGTGCCTGCTGACGTGGAGCAGGGTGGCCAGGAACTCCCGCGCGATCTTGGGCGCGTTGGCCGTGTTCGGCACGGTGAGGCGGTACGTCTCGCCGCCCTGCGGGGGCGAAGGTGGAGGTGGTACGGGGGTGAGGGTGGGGGTGGGCATGTCGTCTCCCAACATGGGGTCCGGACTTGGGCGCACACGTGCGGCGGCGCTTCGGGCCGCTGGTGCGGAGCGCGGTGCTGAGAGGGACAGTACCCCCCTGTCCATCACTTGTGGTACCAGGTCAACTATTATGTGTAGCGAGTGGATTGTGATGGGGCCGCAGGTCAGACTGTGGCGCGACTGTGAGGAGAGGCCGATGGCACCAAGGAAGGCACTTACGGCGAGGCAGCGCCGACTGGGTGCCGAGCTTCGCAAGATCCGGGAGCACACGGGCCTTTCCATCACCCAGGCGGCTGAAGTTCTGGGCACGGACCGCACCACCATCAGCAACACCGAATCCGGCCGGTTCGGTGTGAGTCCGGAGCGCGTACGTGCCTGGGCCGGCCACTACGCGTGCCCCGACGCCGCCTATGTGGACGCGCTCGCCACGATGGCGGCGGAGCGCATAAACGGCTGGTGGGAGGACTATCGGGAGGACCTTGCCAGCGGTGCGCTCGACCTTGCCGAGTTGGAGCACCACGCCGTCGCCATCCGGTGCGTGCAGATCGTCTACATGCCGGGGCTGTTGCAGAACGAGGACTACGCACGTGCTGTATTTGCGGAAGTCGTACCGCCGTTCAGTTCGTCGAGCCAGCGTCGCCGCCTTTCGCATCGGCTGAAGCGACGGGATGTGCTCGACCGGGAGGACTCGCCTAACTGCACTTTCCTGATCCACGAGGCGGCGTTGCGGATGACCTTCGGTGGTTCCGACGTCTCGCGGGGCCAACTCGAATATCTGCTCAATCAGTCCGAGCGTGACAACGTCATTGTCCGCGTCATCCCGTTCGCGGCCGGCGGTTTCCCCGAGAGCGGCAGTTCGACACAATACGTCTACGGTCCTGTTCCGCAGCTCGACACGGTCCAGACGGACACCCCGACCGGCCCCGCGTTCCTGGATGCTGAGACGCGTCTTGCGAACTATCGGGCTGTGTTGGACCGGATCGAGGAGCGTTCGCTCGATCCCGAGCGTTCACGAGACTTCATTCGCGGAATCGCACAACAAGTATGAAGGCGTGAGAACCATGGACATTCAGTGGCGAAAGTCGACCAAATCGTCTGGCCCCGACGGTAACAACTGTCTCGAACTGGCCGAGCACGGCGGCGAGATCCTGATGCGGGAGAGCGACAACCCTGGCGTGGTCATCCACACCACCCGAGCCAAGCTGCGTGCGTTCCTCGATGGTGCGAAGGAGGGCGAGTTCGACAACTTCGCCTGACGCGCGGCGTGTTCATGACGGGCGGCTCTCACCGGCGCAGGTGAGGCCGCCCGTTGGCTGTTTCTGTATCACTCGTTAGAGGTAAACGCTTGATACCAAGTCGCAGCAAACGCTAACTTCGAGGCATCGCTCCCCGCTTCTGCGCCAGTCGGGGAGGGATACGAAGGGCCGCCCCCTGCTCACCCGCTCGTCACGCCGGCGGCAGGCAGGGGGCGGCTTCCGCGACACACTCAGGAGGTTCCGGCATGCCCTGTGCTGATCGGCCGCTCGCCGCGTTCTGGCTGGAGCGGACCGTGTACGAGTCGCTCGACGCCGACAGCCGCTCCCGCGTGTCGCGGCGCTCCGTGGCTGATCCGGCCGAGGCGATCCGTGCCATCAGGGTCGATGTGCGCGCGCTCGCGGACGAGTTGGGGCCCGCCGAGCGTGAACGGGCCCTGCGGTGGACCGGGTTCGGCGGGTCCCTGGGGGCCGTCGCGGCGCTGCACCGGGGTGAGGCGTGCGGGTTTTCGCTCAGCGGTGAGGGGCGGTGGTGGGAGTGGACCGTGCAGCCGTACCCGGCCTTCGACGGGAAGCGCGCGTCCCTCCTGCCCTGGGCCTCCCACGGTGGCCCGGCCCGATGAGGCCGAGGCCCCGGTGAAAAGCGTCCGCCCCGACCGGTGAGAACCCTGGACAGGTCGAGTGGTCGGGGCGGATGACCGAACCCGCGAGGCTCACGCCTCGCGGCACGCCGGTCGCGCCGTCGACGGTACGGCGGCGTGACCTCTCGCGAAAGAGGAGGTCCGCACATGAGTGCGCAGACTGTCGATACGTACGAGACCCGCACGCCGGACGCGGAGGAGTGGCGGGGCGTCCCGTTCCGCCACCCGCTGGACGTGTCCCTCGGAGTCCCGGCCATGGCGGCTGCGGCGGACGACGGCGGCAAGCACGACGGGGGCCCCAAGCCTCCCGAGGCGCCACGCGACCCCGCCCCGAGCGGTGGGGGCGACAAGTAGTCCCCACCCGTAACCGGCAGCACCGGCAGTACTGACAGCAGGGCTTGGGGTCCGCAGATCGGCGGGCCCCGGGTCTTTCGGCGCTCGGTCTTTCGGCCCCCGCGCCACCGCGCGCGCCCTGTTCGGGTCTGTTGGATTGTGTCGCGTACACGCCATACTTCGGCGCATGGTCACAGACAGCGGCACAACTCCCCCCACCAGTACTGGACTTGCGCGCCGAGGAATGCTCGCCGGCGCCCTCGCGCTCTCCGCCACCGCCCTCGTCGGTACGGGCTCCGCCACAGCGGCCACCGCGCCGCCCGCGAAGACGCTCCGCCCCACGACACGGCGCGTACTCGCCCCCGCCGACTGGCTCGCCGGAATCGGCGACTCCACCCCCGTGCAGAGACTGACCCTCCCCGGCACCCACAACTCCGGCGCACGCAGCGGCGGTCTGTGGGTGGCGTGCCAAGGGACCACCATCGCCGAGCAGTTGAACAGCGGTGTGCGGTTCCTGGACGTGCGGTGCCGGGCGTTCGAGAACGCGTTCCCGATCCATCACGCCGCGTACTACCAGAACCTCAACTTCGACGACGTCCTCACCGCCTGCCGTGACTTCCTCCGCGCGCACCCCTCCGAGACCGTCCTGATGCGCCTCAAGCAGGAGTATTCGACCGAGAGCGACGCCGAGTTCCGGCGCATCTTCGACACCTATCTCGACGGGAAGGGCTGGCGGTCCCTCTTCCGGCTCGACAGCAACCTGCCCGCGCTCGGCGAGGCACGCGGCAAGGTCGTGCTGCTCGCGGACAACGGCGGGCTGCCCGGTGTGCGGTACGGGGACGGCGGCCTGTTCGACATCCAGGACGACTACCAGGCCGAGCCGGGCGCCAAGTACCCCAAGATCGAGGCGCACTTCCGCAAGGCGGCGACGCAGCCCGGCAAGCAGTTCATCAACTTCGTCAGTACGGCCGCCCTGCTGCCGCCGCGCTGGAACTCCGACCGGCTGAACCCGCAGGTGCACACGCTGCTCGACGGGTCCCAGGGCGCCGGGTGGCGCGGGCTCGGCATCGTGCCGCTGGACTTCCCGGAGACCAGGGCCGGGCTGGTGGACTCGCTGATCCGGCACAACGGCTGAGGCCGGGGCAGGCCGGGGCAGGCCGGGGCAGGCCGGTGCCCGTCGGCCGGGCCGGGGGCCCGCGCCCTGCGCCCTGCTCCCGTCGGCCGGGCCGGGAGCAGGGCCCGCGCCCGGCCCGGCCGGGTTGATCGCGGGGGCCGGCGCGTAGGCCGACTCCGGCTCCCCGCCGTACGGGCGGGGGCCGGGGCGTGGGCCCAACTCCCGTTCCCCGCAACACGGGTGGGAAGCTCTCCCCGGTGATCCGATCCCCGCCGCATACGGCGCGGGGGACGACGCCGTGCCGGGCCGGTCCGACGTCGAGGCGACGGACCGGCCCGGCAGAGCGGCCCGCGCGCCCCGGCCCGGCGGGCGCCCGAGCAGACGAGCGCCCCAGGGCCCGAGGGCCCCGAACGGACAAGAGGACACAGCGATGTCGCGATTCACCCTGCCCCCCGAGGACGTACTGCGCGCCCGGGAGAAGCTCGTCCTGGACCACTTCCGCGACGAGGTGCGGCAGGACTGGGACGCGACCCTGTCGACGTTCCCGCATCCGCACTACGAACTGATCGCGCAGATGCTCGTCCACGACGGTGACAGCGACGTACGCGACTACTACGACGACACGCGCGTGGCCTTCCCCGACCAGGACCACGAGCTGATCGCGCTGCGCCACAGCCACGACGCCGTGATCGTGGAGTTCTGGCTGCTGGGGACCCACAACGGGCCGCTGGGGAAGATACCGCCGACCGGCGGCCGTCATCGCACCCGCATGACCGCGTACTTCGTCTTCGACGAGAACGAGAACCTCGTCACCGAGCGCGTCTACTTCGACCAGCTCACCATCCTCAAGCAGCTCGTCGGCGGCCTCGACAAACGGAAGCCCGGCGATCTGCTCACGCTCGCGAAGGCCGTCAAGGGTGCGCTGTCCATGGCCGGTTCGGAGCCCGACCCGAGGCTGCTGGACACCACCGAGCCGGACCTCACCGACTGACCCGCCGCCAACAGGCGCCGTCCGTCAGGGAGTTGTCGGCGGCGGGGTCGACGCGCCCGGGATACGGATCGAGGCCACCGTGCCACCGCCGGCCGCCGGACTCAGCGCGATCTCGCCGCCCGTCTGCTGGAGGGTGCGCGCCACGATCGACAGGCCCAGGCCCGAGCCCGGCAGCGCGCGGGCCGACGGGGAGCGCCAGAACCGCTCGAAGACGTGCGGCAGTTCGTCGGCCGGGATGCCGGGGCCGTGGTCCCGTACCGTCAACTCCCCCCGGGAGCTGAGGGCGACCTCCACGGCCGCGCCCGGCGGGCTGAACTTCACCGCGTTGTCCAGGACGTTGACGAGCGCCCGCTCCAGCGCGGCCGGTTCGGCCCGTACGTACCAGGGGTGCAACGCCACCTCGATGGTCAGGTCCGGTCCGCGCAGCCGGGCGCGTTCCAGGGCGCTCTCGACGATCGTGTGCAGCGCGACGACCTGGAGCGGGCCCGGGGCGAGGGCGTCCGGGCGGGACAGCTCCTGGAGGTCGCCGATCAGCGAGGCCAGCTCCGTCATCTGCGCCTTCACCGACGCCATCAGCGCCGTACGGTCCTCCGGGGGCAGCGCGCGGCCCGTCTCCTCGCTGCGGGCGAGGAGCTCCACGTTCGTACGCAGGGAGGTCAGCGGCGTACGCAACTCGTGGCCCGCGTCGGCGATCAGCCGCGCCTGACGGTCGCGCGACGAGGCGAGCGCCGCCGTCATGGAGTTGAAGGAGCGGGAGAGCCGGGCGATCTCGTCCTCGCCCTCGGCGGGGATGCGCAGGCTCAGGTCCTCGGTCCGCGCGACGTGCTCGACCGCGCGCGTCAGCCCGTCGACCGGGCGCAGACCGGTCCTGGCGATCCACAGCCCGGCCGCGCCCGCGCCGATGACACCGATGCCCGCCACGGCGGTCAGCAGCAGGGCGAGCCGGTTGAGGGAGGAGTCGATCTCGCCGAGCGGGCGGGAGACGGAGACGGTGACCAGGGAACCCGCCGGGCCGAAGGGTTCCCGCTGCGTGTGGACGCGGACCGGGGCGCCGTCCTCGGTGGTGGAGTCGTGCAGGGCTTCCTGCTGCGTACCGCGCGCGACGGCCACGTCGGAGGCCTGGACCGTGACCGGCTGCGAGGAGGCGTCGACGCACCGGTTGCCGTTGTCGGCGACGACCTGGACGTACGCGAAGCCGGGATCGGCCGTCTCCGGGGGGCTCTGGCCCAGCGCGCACCGGCCCAGGGCGCCCTGCACCAGGCCGGCGGGGGCGGAGGTGTTGCGGAGCGAGTTGTCCAGCTCCGCCTCCAGCTGGGCGCGGGTCAGCAGCCAGCAGGTGACGGCCGCCGCCGCGACGGCGACGGCGACGGCGACGGCGACGAGCATCGCGAGGCGGGAGCGGAGGGGGAGCGTACGGAGGCGGTGGGCGAGGGGGGTCACTGGGGGCCTCCGCTTCCCGGGCCCCCGGGCGTCGTACCCCCGGTGGTCGGGGTCACGGTGGTCGGGCCTCCGGTGGTCGGGCTGCCGCCGGCCGTCGGGGTGCCGCCGCCGTCGGCGCGGAGCGCGTAACCCACCCCGCGCACCGTGTGCACGAGCCTCGGCTCGCCGCCGCTCTCGGTCTTGCGCCGCAGATACATCACGTACACGTCCAGTGAGTTGGAGCTGGGCTCGAAGTCGAAGCCCCAGACGGCCTTGAGGATCTGTTCCCGCGTCAGCACCTGGCGCGGGTGGGCCAGGAACATCTCCAGCAGCGTGAACTCGGTACGGGTCAGCTCCACCCGGCGCGTACCGCGCGTGACCTCGCGCGTCGCCAGGTCCATCCGCAGATCGGCGAAGGCCAGCGCGTCGTCCTTGGGGGCCTCGCCGCCCGCCCGGACCGCGTACGAACTGCGCCGCAGCAGTGCCCTGATCCGGGCGAACAGCTCGTCCAGCTCGAACGGCTTCACCAGATAGTCGTCGGCGCCCGCGTCGAGCCCGGTGACCCGGTCACCGACGGTGTCGCGGGCGGTGAGCATCAGGATCGGCACGGTCGAACCGGTGGCGCGCAGCCGCCGGGCCGCCGTCAGCCCGTCCATGCGCGGCATCTGGATGTCGAGCACGATCAGGTCGGGCTGATAGGCGGCGGCCTTGGTCAGCGCGTCGACACCGTCGACGGCGACCTCGGTCCCGTAACCGTCGAAGGCGAGGCTGCGCTGGAGCGCCTCACGGACGGCGGGCTCGTCGTCGACGATCAGGACACGGTGCGGATCGCCTTCGGCGGGGCTCATGGCGTCGCTCTTCCTGTGGGTGAACGGCTGCGGTCACGTCTGGGCCTGCGGGTACGGATACCGTCACGGCTCGGCTTCCGCTTCGGTCACGGGAGGCGCTGATACTGGCGTACCCGCGTACCCGCGTACCCGCGTACCCGCGTACCCGCGTACCCGCGTACCCGCGTACCCGCGTACCCGCGTACCCGCGTACCCGCGTACTCCCGGACGTCAGCGTCGCACGCGGGGCGCGTGGCCGGCCTCAGCCGCCGTTCCCGGCGCGCAGCGCGCCCAGGTCGGCCTTGACCGTGTTCACGGGGATGGAGAAGCCGAGGCCGACGCTGCCCGCCGAGGAACCGTCGCCGCCGTTCGCACTACTCGCGGAGAACATGGCCGAGTTGATGCCGACGATCTCGCCGTTCATGTTGATCAGCGCACCGCCGGAGTTGCCGGGGTTCAGCGAGGCGTCGGTCTGGATCGCCTTGTACGTGGTGGTGGAGGAGCCCGTGTCGCCGTTGAACTGCCGTCCGCCGAACTCGAACGGCCACTGGTCGTCGCCGCTGCCGCCCTGCTCCTGTTGCTGCTGACCCTGCTCCTTCGACACGGTGACGTCCCGGTCGAGGGCGGAGACGATGCCGCTGGTCACGGTGCCGGTCAGACCCTCGGGCGAGCCGATCGCCACGACCTGGTCGCCGACCCGCAGGCTGTCGGAGTCGCCGAGGACCGCCGTCTTGAGGCCGCTCGCGCCCTGGAGCTTGATCAGCGCGAGGTCCTTGCCGGGGCTGGCGCCGACGACGTCGGCGGTGTACGTCCTGCCGGTGCTCAGCTGCACCTTCACGGTGTCCGCGCCCGCCACGACGTGGTTGTTGGTGATGATCTCGCCGTCGGCGGTGACGACCACACCCGAACCGGTGGACCGGCCCGAGGCGGACGACGCCTGGATCTCCACGATGGCGGGGGAGACGGCCGCCGCCACGCCCGCGACCGTGCCCTTGCTGCTCTGCGAGACGGTGGTGCCGCTGACGGGACTGCTCCCGGTCGCGGTGGAGTGGTCCGTCAGCGTCTCCGTCAGCGCGGCCGTACCACCGCCGACCACGGCCGCGACGATCGCGGCGGCGGCGAGCAGCAGCCCGACGGGGCGGCTGGGGCGGCGGGCATGACCGGGGCCGGAGCCGGGCGCGGGCACGGGGGCCGGAGCGGTGTGACCCCAGGTGGTGGTGGGGGCGTACGCGGGCGGCGGCGGGTAGCCGGGTCCGCTGCCGGAGTTCTGCTGATTCACGTCTTCGCCGCCGCTGCGACGCTGATTCTCGGTCATGCCACCGACCATCCGCCCCCTGGATGAGAGCCGTCTGAAGACGCCCTGAGAAGCCCGACAGAACCGCGTATGTCCCATATAAAGGCGCCCGGAACCGGCCGGTTGCACGAGGGTGGATCACGGCTCAGGGTGAGTCAGGAAGGGCCCGTTCCGCTTATCCGTGAGGACTCCGCCATGCCTGCCAAGACCGCCCTCGTCACCGGCGCCTCCTCCGGCATCGGCGAGGCCACCGCCCTGAAGCTGGACAGCCTCGGCTACACCGTCTACGGAGCCGCCCGCCGTACCGAGCGCCTCCACGAACTCGCCGACCGCGGCATCCGTCCGATGGCCATGGACGTCACCGACGACGACTCGCTCCGGGCGGGCGTCGACCGCGTCATCGCCGAGACCGGACGCGTGGACGTCCTGGTCAACAGCGCCGGATACGGCTCGTACGGCGCCATCGAGGACGTCTCCATGGAGGAGGCCCGCTACCAGTTCGACGTCAACGTCTTCGGCGCCCTCCGCCTGACCCAGCTCGTCCTTCCCCAGATGCGGGCACAGCGCGGCGGCACCATCGTCAACATCACCTCGATGGGCGGCAAGATCTACACCCCGTTCGGCGGCTGGTACCACGGCACCAAGTTCGCCCTCGAAGCCCTCAGCGACTGCCTGCGTCTGGAGACCAAGCCCTTCGGCATCGACGTCGTCGTCATCGAGCCGGGTGGCGTCGCCACCGAATGGAGCGGCAACACCGCCGACAGACTGGAGGAGTCCTCCGGCGTGGGCGCCTACGCGAAGCCGGCCAAGGCGACGGCCGCTTCCCTGCGCTCCGAGGCCCTCGCCAAGCGCAATTCCCCGCCCACGGTCATCGCCGACACGATCGCCAAGGCCGTCACGGCCCGCCGGCCCAAGACCCGCTACCCCACCGGCTCCGGCGCCCGCCCGCTCATCGCCCTGAAGGCCATCCTGCCCGACCGCGCCTTCGACACCCTGATCTCCCGCGCCACGGGCCGGCCGCGCTGAGCGCGGGACGCTGGTCAGCCGCTCTGTTCGGCACAGCCCTCGGCGCCACCGGCACCGGGGGACCGTACTCGTGCCATCGTCCTGGCCGATCTCGGCGTGGTGCGGCTCCGCCGGGGCGACGTGGACGGAGCCCTGACCACCTGGGGCGACTTCCTCGACAGTGCCGACGGCATCCGCTCCGTAAAGGTCCAGGCGGCCCTTCGGGACATGAGTGTCCGCCTGCGGCGATTCAATGGCGTCGGCGAGGCGCAAGAACTCCGCGAGAGGGCCGCCCGTATCGCCGGTTGACGAACCCCACGGGCGTCAGCGCCCCGCCGGGGTATGACCCCCGCCGGCTCGTTCAGAAGCAGCCGCAGGAGCGGCGGATTACCAGGGCCGAGGGGAATTGGCGGACGCGTTCGCGGCGGGAGCCGGCGACTCGGAGGCCGTCGTCCAGGACCAGGTCCACGGCCGCGCGGGCCATCGCCGGGCGGTCCGAGGAGACCGTCGTCAGCGGGGGGTCGGTCAGCGCGGCCTCCTTGACGTCGTCGAAGCCGGCCACCGCCAGTTCGCCGGGGACGTCGATCCGCAGTTCGCGTGCCGCCCGCAGGACGCCGATCGCCTGGTCGTCGGTGGAGCAGAAGATCGCCGGGGGCCGGTCCGGGCCCGCCAGCAGGGTCAGTGCCACGTTGTACGCGTCGTACCGGTTGTAGAGCGCCTTGAAGAGGCGCCCCTCCGTCGAGAGCCCGGCCTCCTTCATCGCCCGTCGCCAGCCCTCGACGTGGTCGGTGACCGGGTCGCCGACGACCGGTGTCGACTCGACGCCGCCGAGGCACGCCACGTACGGGTGGCCGTGCTCCAGCAGGTGCCGGGTGGCGAGCTGCGCGCCGCCGATGTCGTCGGTGACGACCGCGACGTCGTCGATGCCCTCGGGCCGCTCGTGGAGCAGCACGACGCGGGCGTCCCACGCCTCTATCTCCGCCGCGGCACGCTCGCTCGGTCCCTGGCTGACCAGGATCAGTCCGGACACCCGCATGCCCAGGAAGGCGCGCAGGTAGTGGACTTCGCGTTCGTTGCGGTAGTCGGAGTTGCCGACGAGCACCATTTTTCCGCGCTCGGCGGCGGCCTGCTCGACCGCGTGCGCCATCTCCGCGAAGAAGGGCTGCCGCGCGTCGGGCACGACCACTCCTATGAGGTCGGTCCGCCGCGACGCCATCGCCTGCGCGACCCGGTCCGGGCGGTAGCCCAGATCCTTGATCGCGGCGAGTACACGCTCGCGCGTGGCCGGGGCAACCGGCCTCGGTCCGTTGTTGATGACGTAACTGACGACCGCGGTCGAAGTTCCCGCCAGTCGTGCCACGTCGTCCCGCGTCACCTTGGCCACGCGCGGCAGTCTACGTGGGGTTGCCCAGGCCGTGTCCGGGGAGTGGCGCCGTCCGCCCGGGGGGGCGGGGCGCGCACCACCCGCGGAGCGGCCGGCACCCCCGTCGGCGCGTGCGTTCGCACGGCGGAGGACCGGTCCCGTACGGGGCGTACGTGGGGGCGTACGTGGCCGGCTCCGACAGCACCGCGAGGCGTGCCGGGTGTCGCGTGCCGGGCGACACCGCGAGGCGTGCCGGGTGTCGCGTGCCGGGCGACACCGTGAGGCGTGGCGGGCGTCGCGCGGTGGGCGGGGACTACCCGGACATGGCCTGGCGTCCGGCGGGCCGTACGGCTTCCGGGGCGCGCGAGGTGTCGGGGGAGTGCTCGGCTCCGCCGTCCGGTTCGCGGTCCGGGCGGAACGCCTTGGCCTTCGCGGCGGCCGCGGCGATCGCCTTCGCCTTCTCCTCCTCCGCCGCGCGCTCGACCTTCTCCGGCACGACGAAGCGGTAACCGACGTTCCGTACGGTCCCGATCAGCGACTCGTGCTCGGGGCCGAGCTTCGCGCGCAGCCTCCGCACGTGGACGTCGACCGTCCGCGTACCGCCGAAGTAGTCGTAGCCCCAGACCTCCTGGAGCAGCTGCGCCCGGGTGAAGACCCGGCCGGGGTGCTGCGCCAGGTACTTGATCAGCTCGAACTCCTTGAAGGTCAGGTCCAGGACCCGTCCCTTCAGCTTCGCGCTGTAGGTCGCCTCGTCCACCGAGAGATCACCGTTGCGGATCTCCATCGGGGAGTCGTCGGTCGAGAGCTGGCGGCGCCCGGTGGCCAGCCGCAGCCGGGCCTCGACCTCGGCCGGGCCGGCGGTGTCGAGCAGCACGTCGTCGACGCCCCAGTCCGCGGTGACGGCGGCGAGACCGCCCTCGGTCACCACGAGGATCAGCGGGCAGCCGGGTCCGGTGGACCGCAGCAGCTGGCAGAGCGACCGCGCGTGGGGCAGATCGCGGCGGCCGTCGATCAGTATGACGTCCGCGCCGGGGGTGTCGATGAGGGCCGAGCCCTCTGCCGGGGCCACCCGGACGTGGTGCAGAAGGAGTCCGAGAGCCGGCAGCACTTCGGCCGACGGCTGGAGGGCGTTGGTGAGGAGCAGCAGAGAACTCATCGCCGCTCACCCGCCCCGGTCGGACAGTCTTCAGGTGTCTGCGTGGTTGGTTCGCCCATTACGTGGTTCCTCCTCGGTCCCTGCAAGGGGGCACCTCCCGCACCCGGAGGGAGCGGGGGCGTATGTGGCACCGCTCCCCGTCCCGCGCCCTGGGGTCGGAAAGCGCAAAAGGACCCGGGGGCTACATTGCCCGGATCCTCTTCCGGAGCAGAATAGCCCACATGTGCTCTCCGTCAGAGGGGAAGGACAGCGGGTCATCGCCTTTCCGGCCTGCTTCGCGGACCTCCGTGAAGGGCGTGGATGGCAAGGCACGGCTGGGAATCGGCCATCATGGAGAGCCGACGGAAACCGACCGGAAAATTGCCGAGAAATTGCGGGAGGAGTGCGCCATGCCAGCGGGAACCATCCGCTACTGGGCCGCCGCCAAGGCGGCTGCCGGGGTCCCCGAGGAGCCCTACGCGGCGGACGACCTGGCGCAGGCGCTCGCCGCCGCGCGCCGCAGACACCCCGGTGAGCTGGTCCGTGTGCTCCAGCGGTGCTCGTTCCTGGTCGACGGCGATCCCGTGGGGACCCGCGGGCATGAGACCGTACGGCTTGCCGAGGGCGGCACGGTCGAAGTGCTCCCGCCGTTCGCAGGAGGGTGAACAGCAGAGCATGAGCGACGACCAGTACGACCAGCAGGGGCAGGGGAGTTACGGCGGGAGTTACGACTCCGGGCCGTACGGGCAGCAGCGGTACGGCGTACCGGGACCGGTCCGGCCGCAGGGGGACCACGCACAGGGGTACCCCCAGCAGGCGTATCCGCAGCAGCCGCAGGGGCCGTCCGCGCCGGGGTACCGGGAGACGGCGGGCGGGCAGGAGGCGCAGACCTGGGAGGGCCAGACCTGGGACACGCAGTACCAGCCGCAGGTCCAGCCCCAGCAGCCCGTGCACCCGCAACAGCCCCAGCAGCCCTACCAGCAGCCTCAGCACCCGCAACAGCAGCCCTACCAGCCTCAGCCGTACCAGCAGCCTCAGCACCCGCAGCATCCCCAGTCGCCCGGGGCCGCCGCCGACACGGCGTATCTGCCGCGGCAGTCCGGCGCGTACCCGCTCCCGCCCGAGGTCCCGGCCTCCGGCCCGGCGCCGTACGAGCCCCCGGCCACCACCCCGGCACAGGCACCGGCCACCGCACCCGCGCCCGGTCACGCCGCCGCACCGGTCTCACCCGCCGCCCCCGGCCCTTCCGCCATGTCCGGTCCTTCCGCCACGGCCGGTTACAGCCCGCCCACCACCCTCGGCAACGCCCGCGTCACCGACGCCCAGCGCGCCCGCGCCGAGGGCCGGTCGCCGATCATCCCGCCCGGCATCCAGCCCGCCGGGCTGACCGCCGTACTCGGCCTGCTGCTCGCGGGCGGCGCGGCCCTCGGCCCGTACGCGCTGCTCGTTCCGCTCGTCGTCCTCCAGGCCGTCACGGCCGCCGGGTGGTTCCGGCTGAACGGCATGTGGCCCGCCCGTCAGGGCATCGCGCTCGCCTTCGCCGGCGCCCTCGTCGCAGACGCCGCCGTGCTCGGGGTCGGCGACGACCACGCGCTCGCCGCGATCCTCGGCACCCTCGGCGGCTGGGTGCTGCTCACGGTCGTCCTGCAACTGCGCAGCTACGCGGGCGCCGACGAGCGGATGCAGGGCCTGATGGCCACGGCCGTCTCCGCCGCGCTCGCCATCATCGCCACCGGGGTCCTGGCGTCCGAGCCGGACGCCGTGACCGTCGGCGCGCTCGCGGTCGCCGCCGCGACCGTCGTCCGGGCGCTGCCGCTGCCGGGCGTCGTCTCGGTCGTGGCCGCGCTCGCGGCCGGGGCGGGTGCCGGATACCTGGCGGGCGGACTGACGGACCTCGGCGGCCAGGGCGCGCTGCTCGGCCTCGGGGCCGGGGTCGGCGCGCTGATCGGGCTGCGGGCGGCCAGCTACGACTACCCGTCGCGCTTCGTGCACATGACGGCCGGTGTGGCACTGCCGCTGACGGTCGCCGTGCCCCTGATCCACCTGCTGGGCCGGGCGCTGGCCTGACGCGGGCGGCTCTGGCGGCGCGGTCGGCGCCGGGCGGCCGTGACAGTTGTCACCCCGCCATCGGGCGTGAGTTCGATCAGTAGGACCGGGGCCCGACGGCGCTGCCGCTAGGCTCGCGGTCGTCATGGGGGCTTGGCACGACCAGGGTGGGGGACACCGAGCGATGCGCGCACTGAAAATTCTGCTGGTCCTCGTCGTGCTGTTCGGCGGGCTGTTCGTCGCCGCCGACCGGGCCGCGGTGCACTTCGCCGAGACCGAGGCGGCGAGCAAGATCAAGAGCAGCCAGGGTCTCAGCAGCGAGCCCAGCGTCTCCGTCAAGGGCTTCCCCTTCCTCACCCAGGTCCTGGGCGGCTCGCTGGACGAGATCGAGATCAGCATGGGCGGGATCACCGCGACCGCCGAGGGCCGCGAGGTCGAGGTGACCGAGGTACGGGCCGAACTGCGTGACGTGACGGTGAACAGCACCTTCTCGTCGGCGGTGGCGGGCAGCGCGGAGGGTTCGGCGCTGATCTCGTACGCGGATCTCTCCAAGTCCGCGCCGAAGGGCGCGACGGTCGGTTACGCGGGGCCGGAGCGGGCCGCCAAGGGCCAGGTCAAGGTCTCGGGGCCGCTGGGCGATCTGGTGGAGGGCGCGGGCATCGACGTGCCGGACGCGTTCAAGGGCCTGCTGTCGGACGACTTCACGACATACAGCACGGTCTCGATGGAGAACGGCGACACGGTCCGGCTGCGCGCCGACGAACTTCCCGATCTGCCGGTGCCGGGCTTCCAGGGCAGGCTCAAGGACGTCGTGGACTACGACCTCAAGATCGACGGCATGCCGTCGACGGTCGAGCTGGACAAGATCACCATGGTGGAGAACGGACTCCGGTTCTCGGGCACGGGCAAGGACGTCAGCCTGACGGGCTGAACGACTGAACCGGCTGAACCGGCTGAACCGACTCAGTTGGCAGACGCGCAGACGCGGCAGACGTGGCAGACGCGGCGAGCCGCCCCGGCTCGGCACGATCGGCTCGACTCCGCACGCCCGCCCCGGCTCGGCACGATCGGCTCGAATGGGCATGGAGGCCCCGTCTCTGCACGGTCGGCCCGGCTCCGCACGCCCGCCCCGCCCCGGCTCGGCACGATCGGCTCGGCTCGGCTCGGCACGGTCGGCTCGAATGGGCATGGAGGCCCGTCTCCGGACGGTCGGCCCCGGCTCCGCACGACCGCCCCGACTCCGCACCGGCCGGGCCCGTCTCCGGACGGTCGGCCCCGACTCCCCACGCCCGCCCCGGCTCCGCACGGCCGGCCCGGCTCCGCACGGCCGGCCCGGCGGTCGCCGCTCGTTGGAGCCTCGGCCCACCACCCCTGGCCGGACCCCCGCCGCTCGCCGGAGCCTCGCCCGCCACCCCTCGCGGACCCCCGCCCCTCGCCGGACCCCCGCCCCTCGCCGGACCCCCGGGCCCACCGGGCTCCCACCCGTATCGTGAGACGCGGATGTCCATCCCGTAGATGGAACAGAGGTACGAGAGGGATCCGGACCGGCTCCCGGTCACCCGGAGCGCCCTTCCGTCCCGCATTCCGGACGATCGCGTCTCACCATTCGACACGTCGGTGACATCGCGCCGCCGCCGTCCCTACGATTGCCCGTATGCAGTGCCACATCAGCGGTCTCCAGCAGCGGGGACAGGCGAACCTCACGAAGCGGCGGGCAGTCGACCTGTGCCGCGTCGCCGCCATGCTCTGTCGCACCGCCTGAGCGGAACACGTCCGTCCGTTCCGCCGGCTCTCCCGGCCCTTCGACCACGTCAGGGCCCATCCTGTGCCGTACGCAGCCCGCCGCGCCCCCGTGCCCGGAAGGGGCCGCCGCAGCCCGCACCACCCGCCGCACACTGCCCCGGAGGAGAACAACATGAGCCGCAGCGACGTCCTGGTCGACGCCGACTGGGTCGAGGCCCACATCGACGACCCGAAGGTCGTCATCGTCGAGGTCGACGAGGACACCTCGGCGTACGAGAAGAACCACATCCGCAACGCCGTGCGCATCGACTGGAAGCAGGACCTCCAGGACCCGGTGCGCCGTGACTTCGTGGACCAGGAGGGCTTCGAGAAGCTCCTGTCCGCGAAGGGCATCGGCAACGACGACCTCGTGATCCTCTACGGCGGCAACAACAACTGGTTCGCGTCCTACGCCTACTGGTACTTCAAGCTCTACGGCCACGAGGGCGTCAAGCTCCTCGACGGCGGGCGCAAGAAGTGGGAGCTGGACTCGCGCGACCTGGTCGAGGCGGTGCCCGAGCGCGCGGCCACGCAGTACAAGGCCAAGGCCCAGGACAAGTCCATCCGCGCCTTCCGTGACGACGTGGTCGCCGCGATCGGCAGCCTGAACCTGGTCGACGTGCGGTCGCCCGACGAGTTCAGCGGCAAGCTGCTCGCCCCGGCGCACCTCCCGCAGGAGCAGTCGCAGCGCCCCGGCCACGTGCCGAGCGCCCGCAACATCCCGTGGTCGAAGAACGCCAACGACGACGGCACCTTCAAGTCGGACGACGAGCTCAAGGCCCTCTACGAGGAGGAGCAGGTCGACCTGGCGAAGGACACCATCGCCTACTGCCGCATCGGTGAGCGCTCGGCGCTCACCTGGTTCGTGCTGCACGAGCTGCTCGGCCAGGAGAACGTCAAGAACTACGACGGCTCGTGGACCGAGTACGGCTCCCTCGTCGGCGTGCCGATCGAGCTGGGCGCCGCGAAGTAACCGCCCCGCCGGCACTGTCATCCTCTCGACCATCCCGACCCATCCCAACCCCCGACCCGGAGGACAGATCCCTTATGTGCGGAGCGAAGGCCGGCGGCCCGGACGCCTCGACGATCAAGCCCGGTGAGACCACCATCCAGGGTTCCGTGACCCGTGACGGCGAGCCCGTCACCGGCTACGTACGCCTGCTGGACTCGACCGGAGAGTTCACCGCCGAGGTCCCGACCTCGGCGACCGGACAGTTCCGCTTCTACGCGGCCGAGGGCACCTGGACCGTGCGCGCGCTCGTGCCGGGGGCCACGGCGGACCGTACGGTCGTCGCGCAGCCGGGCGGGCTGGCCGAGGTGGCCATCGCCGTCTGAGACGACGGGCCCCGGGGCGACAGGCCGCAGGGCGACCGGTCCGGGGCGACGGACAAGCACGGGTACGGGGGCCGCACCTCCGGGAGGCCGGAAGGCTTCCCGTGACCGGGTGCGGCCCTCCGTACCGTCGTAAACTCCCCGTATGTACACGCGACGCCGTCGCCGCTACTTCGTGCTGATGGGCGTCTGCCTGGCCCTGTTCGTCAGCGCCTGGGCGTTCGTGCGTCTGTGGTCGGTACCGGCGGCGATCGCGATGTGCGTGGTGGCGATGGTCATCCCCCCGATCGCGGCGATGACCGCGAACGTACGGGGCCGGGACGACCGCTGGTGGGACGATCCGTCGGGCGATCCGAAGTCGGACGAGTGGTGGGACGAACTGGACGGCAAGAAGAAGCCTCCGCCCCCGCCGAAATGACGCCGTGCGCCCCGTCCGTACGCGGACGAGACAGCCGGGCAGCCGACGGCCACGCGACCGGGCAGCCGAGGGCCGCGCGACCGGGCGGACGACGGCGGCCGGGGTCAGTAGACGAGTGCCTGGGTGTTGTCCGCGAGGGCCTCGCTGACGAAGACCTGGGCGCCCGCGATGCGTACGCCCTCCAGGACGTCCTGTTCCGTGATGTCGCGGCGGGCCGCGCACTGGGTGCAGAGCGTGATCATGCCCCCCGACCGGATCGACTCGATCAGGTCCGGCAGCGGCGCGGCGTGCGGCAGGTCGAACTCGGCTGCCCGGCCGGGCAGCGCGAACCAGGCCGATTCGCCGGTCAGCCAGAGGGAGACCTCCACCCCGCTCGCGACGGCGACGGCCGCCACGGTGAATGCCTGCGAGCAGCGCTCCGGGGCGTCGGCGCCGGCGGTTACCTTGATCACGAGCTTCTTCGCCATGCCCCGAACTGTAGTGCGCGGGCGTACGGCCTCCGGGGCCCCGGGCGCGCGGGCGCGCGGACCGGCCGCGGGGCCGAGGCTCGCAGTCGGCGGCCGGTTCCCACCCATTAGGCTGGGAGCGGCCCGTACCGCCCCGACGCTCTGAGGAGCACCCCGTGCTTGAGGATTTCTTCTCCGCCCTGCTGGCCCTGATCGCCGTGGCCATCCTGGCGTTCTCCGTGCTGGTCGTGAAGAAGCTGTACCAGGGCCAGCACTGAGTCAGTTCCCGCCCGCCGTCGCCCGGCCGGCCCGCCCGCCCGTCCGCATTCCTACAGATCGCCTGAGCCGCTCATGATCGAGATCCCGTCCGACCTCAACCCGGACCTTGTCCCGCTCGCCTTCCTCCTCGGTGACTGGGAGGGCGTCGGTGTCTTCGACTTCCCCGGCGAGGAGAAGGCCAACTTCGGCCAGGAAGTCTCCTTCAGCCACGACGGCCGGGACTTCGTCGAGTACGTCTCGCACACCTGGGCGCTGGACGCCGAGGGCAACAAGGTGCGCCCCATCGAGTCCGAGTCCGGCTACTGGCGGATCGACAAGGACCGCAAGGTCGAGGTCGTCATGGTGCGTGACCAGGGCATCGTGGAGATCTGGTACGGGGAGCTCGCCGACCAGAAGCCGCAGATCGACCTCGTCACGGACGCGGTCGCGCGCACGGCGTCGGCCGGCCCGTACAACGGGGGCAAGAGGCTCTACGGCTACGTCAACAGCGATCTGATGTGGGTCGGCGAGAAGTCCACCCCCGAGGTGCCGATGCGCGCGTACATGTCGGCCCATCTGAAGAAGGTCGTCACCCCGGAGCAGGTCGCGGCCTGGGCCAAGGACCTCGGCGACCTGCCGGACGACGGCATCGCGTTCTTCAAGTAGGCGGGGAACGAGGCGGGAACGGGGCCGGGGCGGGCGCCCGCCCCGTGCCCATTCCCGTACGGGTGTCCCGTACCGCGTATCGCTTCGGCGTACGACTCCCGGCCGTGCTGCCTACACTGGGCCCGTGGTGAGCACCGACTGGAAGAGTGACCTGAGGCAGCGCGGCTACCGCCTGACCCCGCAGCGCCAGCTTGTCCTCGAAGCCGTCGACACCCTGGAGCACGCGACACCGGACGACATCCTGGCCGAGGTGCGCAGAACGGCGTCCGGCGTGAACATCTCCACGGTGTACCGGACGCTGGAGCTGCTGGAGGAGCTGGACCTCGTCTCGCACGCGCACCTGGGGCACGGGGCGCCGACGTACCACCTCGCGGACCGGCACCACCACATCCATCTGGTCTGCCGCGACTGCACCGATGTCATCGAGGCGGACGTCTCGGTCGCCGCCGGCTTCACGGACATGCTCCGCGACACCTACGGCTTCAGCACCGACCTGAAGCACTTCGCGATCTTCGGCAGGTGCGAGAGCTGTACGGCCGGCGCCGAGAGCCGGGCCGCCGACGCCGGGAGTCCGGGGGGCGGATCCGGGACCGATGACGAGTCCCGGTCGGGCGGCGCGGCGTAGGAGAGTCGTACGCTTGTCGTCATGCAGCGACAGCCGACGATCAGCCCGCTCCTCAGCCTGCCCGGTGCCGTGTCCGCCGAAGGGGTGGACGAAGGTGTCGCGGCCCACTACGGCGATCTGTTCCGGGAGCAACGCGCCCTCGCCGACGGCAAGGGCCTGGTCGACCTCTCGCACCGGGGTGTCGTCGCCGTCACCGGTTCGGACCGGCTGAGCTGGCTCCATCTGCTGCTCACCCAGCACGTCAGCGAACTGCCCGCCGGGCAGGCGACCGAGGCGCTGATCCTCTCCGCGAACGGCCACATCGAGCACGCGCTGTATCTCGTGGACGACGGGGAGACGGTGTGGGCGCATGTCGAGCCGGGCACCCAGGAGGCCCTGATCGGGTACCTGGAGTCGATGAAGTTCTTCTACCGGGTCGAGGTCGCCGACCGTACGGACGACATCGCCGTGGTCCACGTCCCGGCCGGGTCCATCGCCGAGGTGCCGGAGGGCACCGTCGTGCGGGAGACCCCGTACGGCCGTGATCTCTTCCTGCCGCGCGCCGGGCTGGAGTCGTACGCCCGTGAGAACGGCCCGGTGGCCGGGCTCCTCGCGTACGAGGCGCTGCGCGTCGAGGGCCACCGGCCCCGGCTGGGCTTCGAGACCGACCACCGGACCATCCCGCACGAGCTGGGCTGGATCGGCGGCGCGGTCCATCTTCAGAAGGGCTGCTACCGGGGCCAGGAGACGGTGGCGCGCGTCCACAACTTGGGGAAGCCGCCGCGCCGGCTGGTCTTCCTGCACCTGGACGGCAGCGAGGTGCTGCTGCCGGGGCACGGGACGCCCGTACGGCTCGCCGCCGACGGCGCGGAGGGCCGCCAGCTCGGTTTCATCACGACGTCGGCGCGTCACCACGAGCTGGGGCCGATCGCGCTGGCCCTGGTCAAGCGGAGCGTGCCGCTGGACGCGGAGCTGATCGCCGGGGACACGGCGGCGGCGCAGGAAGTGGTCGTACCGGCCTGAGCCGCACACCCCTCCGTCGCGCACCGGTCCCTCGCGCACCCCTCCGCCGCGCGACCGGTCCTCGCGCGACCGGTTCGGGCGGCACCGCTCCGCGCTGCACGGGTCCGCGTGGCACCGGTCCGCGTGGCACCGGTCCGCGCCGGGCTCACATCTCCAACTGCACCGTGAACGGGCCGTGGTTGGTGAGCGAGACCCGCATGTCCGCCCCGAACCGGCCCGTCTCGACCCTCGCCCCGAGCTGCCGCAGGCACGCCACGACCTCGTCCACCAGAGGCTCGGCGACCGTTCCCGGCGCCGCCGCGTTCCAGGTCGGGCGGCGGCCCTTGCGGGCGTCCCCGTAGAGGGTGAACTGAGAAATCACCAGAAGCGGGGCGTTCGCGTCGGAACAGGACTTCTCGTCCGCGAGGATGCGAAGCGTCCAGAGTTTGCGGGCGAGTTGGGCCGCCTTCTCCTTCGTGTCCTCGTGGGTGACACCCACCAGCACACACAGGCCCTCGCCCACGATCTCGCCGACCGTCTCGGTCCCCGACTCCGTCACCACGGCGACGCTCGCGCCGTCGACCCTCTGCACCACTGCTCGCATAAGCGCCAACCTACCGACCCCCGCCACCAGGGCTGTCCGGGGCCCGACCTACGCCCATCCAGGGCCGAACGGGTGCAGATCGCCTGCGTTCGCGGGCGCGGGGGTGGCACCATGCACGCAGGCGGAGCGAGGGGAAGTAGGCGCGCATGAGCACAACTGGTGCCGGGCAGTCGTCCGGTCCCGCACGGGTCACCGGCGGTACGACGTCCGGCAGGGGCGTGGCCGGTGTCGGTGCCGGTGCGCGCGTGGCCGGTGCGGGCGCGGGCGCGGTGGCTTTCGGCGCGGGCAGTGCGGGCGGCGGTGCGGTGGCCGTCGGGGCTCCCGCTCCGTGGCCGCCGGGCGGTGAGAACGCCCTGGGGCTCCCCGAGTTGCGCGCGCTGCGGCGGGACGCGACGCGGGACGAGGCCGATCTCAGCTATCTGCGCCGGCTGCTCCAGGGCCGTATCGACATCCTGCGGGCCGAACTGGGCCGCCGGGCGGCGCCCGGGACACCGGTCGTGGCGGCGCTGGTGGTCGACCGGCTGTCCGAGATCCTGGCGGACACCCCGTCGCTCCACCGGTCGTCGGCCCGGCATGTGACTCTTTCCACACCCCGGAACGAGGAGTTCCGGCTGCTCGCCGCCGAGGCGCTCGCCGAGGTGGAGCTGTCCGACCTCCAGGCCCGTACGGACGAGGAGTTGGGGGCCGCGATGGGGCGGCTGGTCCGGCATGAACACCAGGTTTCGCAGCGGCGGCACCTTCTCCAGCGGACGGTGGACGAGTGCAGCGCGGAGATCGCGCGCAGGTACCGTGAGGGCGAAGCCCAAGTAGACGACCTGCTCACGTAATGCCGTGGCTGCCTTCCGGAGCGGTCCTCGCCTCCCGGAAGGCCCGTTCGATGACGACGCGCAGATCCACGAGCACGAGCACCAGTTCCGGCACGAGCACCGGCACGAGCGGAACGACGACCGCGGGGGGTTCGGTCTCTCCCGTCCTCGCGGAGGTCGTACGGTCCGGCTTCGTGGAGGGACTGCACCGGGGCTCGCTGGTCCTGCTCGGCCCGGACGGCCGGGTGGAGTTCGCCCTCGGCGACGCGGACGCGCCGGTCTTCCCGCGCTCCAGCAACAAGCCCTTCCAGGCCGCCGCCGTGCTGCGGGCCGGTGCCGAACTGTCCGGTGAGCGCCTCGCGTTGGCGGCGGCCAGCCACTCCGGCGAGGACTTCCACCTCGATCTCGTACAGAAGATGCTCTCCGAGTCGGGGCTGACGGCGGACGATCTGCTGAACCCCGCCGATCTCCCGCTGGACCGGGCCGAGGCCGACGCGTATCTGGCGGCCGGGCGGGTCAGGGACCGGGTGACCATGAACTGCTCCGGCAAGCACGCGGCGATGCTCGCGGCCTGCGTGCGCAACGGGTGGCCGCTCGGTACGTATCTGGAGGTGTCCCACCCCTTGCAGCGGCTCGTCGGCGAGGTGGTCGAGGAGGCGTCGGGGGAGCCGGTCGCGGCGGTCGGTACGGACGGCTGCGGCGCCCCGCTGATGGCGATCAGCCTCACCGGACTCGCCCGTGGCTTCCGTCACTTCGTCCTCGCCGAGCCCGGCACGGCCGAGCGCCGCGTCGCGGACGCGATGCGCGCGCACCCGGAGTACGTCGCCGGTACGCGCAGGGCCGACACCTGGCTGATGCGCGAGGTGCCGGGCGCGCTGTCGAAGATGGGCGCCGAGGCCGTACAGGCGGTGGCGCTGCCCGACGGCCGCGCGCTGGCGTTCAAGATCGAGGACGGCGGCATCCGCGCGCTGGGGCCGGTACTGGCGCGGGCGCTGAGGCTGCTGGGTGTCGAGGGACCGGTGGTGTCCCGCATCGGGCGGGCGCCGCTGCTGGGGGGCGACGCGGAGGTGGGCGAGGTACGGGCGGTCTTCTGACCGGGTCCCTCGCCGGGAGGATCGTTTCCGCTGCGGGTTCGCCTGCCGGTTCGCCTGCGGGTTCACCTGCGGGGACGGCCGGGCGGCGTGGCCTGCCGGGCGGCCGGGTCGACGCGGCCGGTCGGGCGTCCGGGCCGTCGTTCCTGGTCGGCGTCCGGGTCGCCGTTCCCTGGTCGGCGGCCGGGCCGTCGTTCCTGGTCGGCGCGGTCGGGCCGGCGTAAATCCGCAGGACATTCCGCCGCCCGGTGTTTAGCGTACGGAGCATGGCCCTCGATGTGCGCGCGATCAGCGACTCCGACCTTCCCGACTGGCTCCGCGCCCTCAACACCGGCTTCCTCAGGCCGCCCTCGGCCGGCGAGGACGAGATCGCGAACCGCAGGGTGCAGGTGGCCGGACACCGCGTCCTGGGCGCGTTCGACGAGGGCCGCTGCGTGGCGACGTACCGCTCCTTCCCGCAGGAACTGACCGCCGTCGGCGGCGCGCCCCTGCCGGCCAACGCGATCTCCAACGTCACCGTCTCGCCCACACACCGCCGCCGGGGCCTGCTCAGCCGCATGATCCGCGCGGATCTGGCGGAGGCCAAGGAGCGCGGCGACATCGTCTCCACGCTGATCGCGGCGGAGTATCCGATCTACGGGCGGTACGGCTTCGGCCCGGCGACCTGGCTCACCGACTGGGCGATCGACGTGCCGCGCGCGGGCCTGGACCCGCGCCGTTCCGGGCAGCCGGACGACGCCGACGGCGGCCGGGTCGATCTGGTCGACGCCGGCGACGTCCGGAAGCTGGGCCCCGACCTGCACGACCGGATGCGCGCCCGGCGGCACGGCGTGATCACCCGCGACGAGCGCTGGTGGCAGTTGCTCACCGGCGTGGTGTCCGTGCCCGCCGCCCCCTGGACCGAGCCGTTCCATGTGGTGTACCGGTCGGCCTCGGGCGAGGTCGAGGGCCTCATGACGTACCGGGCCGACGACAGGTGGGGCGACGGGAAACAGCCGCTGAACACGGTGACCGTGGTGGACGCGATCGCCGTGACGACGGCGGCGGAGCGGGCGCTGTGGCGCTACGTCTGCTCGATCGACTGGATCACCACGGTCCGCACCGGCTACCGCGCCCCCGACGACCTGCTGCCCCACTATCTGCCGGACCCGCGCGCGGCCAGGGTCGTCACGCACGCGGACTTCCTGTGGGTACGGATCCTGGACACCGTACGCGCGCTGGAGTCCCGTACGTACGCGAACTCCGGCACCCTGGTCCTGGACGTCCGCGACCCGGCGTCCCTCGCCGCGGGCCGCTACCGCCTGGACACGGACGCCTCGGGCAGCAGCTGCGCCCCCACCACGGAGACGCCGGATCTGACCTTGGACGTACGGGAGTTGGGCGCGCTCTACCTGGGCGACGAGTCGGCGGTGCGCCTGTCGGCGCTGGGCTCGCTGACGGAGAACACGGCGGGCGCGGCCTCCCGCGCGGACGCGTTGTTCCGTACCTCCCGCCGACCGTGGTGCCCGGAGACCTTCTGACGAATCCGCCGCCCAGGGCAGCTGCGAAAGGTACGCGCGTGAAGACGACGGAGATGTTCGAGACTCGGAGCGGGCTCGTACGGGGGCGGCGGCGGGCGGAGGACGGGGTGTTCGCGGTGCTCGGGATTCCCTACGCCGCGCCGCCGTTCGGGGAGGGGCGGTTCGCCGCGCCCCGGCCCCCGGACGCGTGGCGGAGGGCGCGGGACAGCGACCCATTCGGACCCGTCGCGCCGCAGTCCGCCGCGCTGCCCGGCATGCCCGCGTGGGAACCCGGCGACGAGGACGTGCTGAGCCTCAATGTCTGGACGGGGAGCGGCGGCGGTGCGCGGCCGGTGTTCGTGTGGATCCACGGGGGCGCGTACACCTTCGGTTCCGCCGCCCAGCCCGACTTCGACGGTACGGCCCTGGCCCGCGCCGGGCTGGTCGTCGTCACGCTCAACTACCGCCTCGGCTTCGAGGGGTTCGGCCATGTTCCGGACTCTGCTTCCGGGCGCGCGTTCCCCGAGAACCGGGGGCTGCTGGACCAGATCGCCGCCCTGGAGTGGGTGCGCGACAACATCGCGGCCTTCGGTGGCGACCCCGCCCGGGTCACGGTCGCCGGGCAGTCGGCGGGGGCGGCGTCCGTCGCCTGTCTGACGGTGATGGAGCGGGCGCGCGGGCTGTTCCACCGGGCCGTCGTCCACAGCGCGGTCGGTCCGGTGTACTCGCCGGGACTGGCCGCCGACACGACGCGCCTGGTGGCGGAGGCCGCCGGGGTCCCGGCCGATGCCGGGGGGCTGCTGGCGGCCTCCCCGTACGACCTGGTCCGTGCCTCCGACCGGGTCGTCGCCCGGCTGCGGGGGAACCCGGCGGCCGGGGCGCGCCGCTACGACCCCGTGCTGTACGGCCCGGTCGCCGACGGGGACGTCCTGCCCGCGGATCCGCTCGCCGTGGCGGCGGAGGGCCGCGCCGAGGTCGACCTGCTGGTCTGCCACACGACCGAGGAGTACTGGCTGGTCGACGCGGTCGGCGGCTGCGAGAGACTCACCACGGACGCGCAACTGGAGCGTTTCGCAAGGGACTTCGGGCTGCCCGACACGCTCGTACCGGCCTACCGGGAGCTGATGCCCGGCGCGCCCGTACGCGACGTGCATCTCGCGATCCACGGCGACATGTCGTTCGGCGAGTACAGCAGCCGCCTCGCCGAGCGGCACGCCCGCGCGGGCCATCGTACGTATCTGGCGCGGTTCGCCCGGCGGCGCGCCGACGCGGGCGGAGTCGTACGCCCCTGGCACAGCGCCGACGTCCCCTTCGCCTTCGGCACCCTGGACGTCCCGGAGGCCGCCTTCCTCATCGGCGGCCCGCCCACGGCCGCCGACCACGACCTGTCACGCCGCATGGTCCGCGCGTGGGCGGACTTCGCCGCGACCGGATATCCGGGCTGGCGGTCGCTGACGGCGGACGGGGCGGCGGACACCGTACGGATCTGGGGCGAGGACGCGGCGGGCGCGGCGGACGGCGCGGGCACGGCGGACGGCGCGGAAGGTGCGGACGCGCACGACGCCTTCCGTGCCGCGTGGCGCACGGCCGACTACGCGCGCCTGCACCCCTGAGGAACGAAGGAATTCCGTCCGCCGGACAGGCCGTACGGTCTGTGGTTCGGATCTTGCCGGGATCGCGTGCCCGGCAAGATCCGAACCACAGCTCGCCGCGTTGCCACCGCAGGAGGGAGCCATGGGTCCCTCCCACGCCCAGCGATCCCCGGCACCGACGTGACATCGGCCGCTGACGCGGCGGGCGCTCACCGATCCGGCCCGATCCGGACGACGGGTCCTAACCGCCGTCCGCCGCCAGGAGTTTCTCCAACTGCTCGATCGTCGTGGGGATGACGCGCTGGAGGCCGACGATGTCCAGGCCCTCGTCGCCGACCAGGGTGAGGAGGGCGCGGTCGCCGATCGCCAGGACCATGATGTGGCCCCCGGCGCACCGGGTGACCACGTCCCGCAGCGGGCCGGTGTTGGCCTGCTCGGCCAGCCGGCGGCCGACGCCGAGGGCCGCCGCCGCCAGCGCGGCGATCGACTCGGGGTGGACCGCGTCGGCGTCGGCGGCGACCAGAAGACCGTCACCCGTCGAGATGACGCTCTCGCCGACCCCCGCGACCGTGTCGCGCAGGGTGGTCAGAACCTCGACGAGGGCATCGGATGTGCGGGTGTCGTCCATGGCGTTCCTTGCGGTCGTGGTGTGCACGGAAAACATGCCCGCCTGTGGTCAGGACAGGCCGTCGAGGCCGGCCCGGACCCGGCGCAACAGGTCCAGATCGGGGAAGGACTTGGCGAGGTCCCCGGCGTACGGCAGTCCCGGAAGCCCCGGCAGTCCGGGAACCGCCGGCGGCTGCCCGCAGTCGCGCCGGGGCAGCGGGGGCGGCAGCGCCCGGACCGGGGTCCGCCGGCCGGTCCTCAGGGCGCACGCCATGGCGAGACGGCGGCGCCGGGCGGCCCTGCGCCGGCGCGTACTCACAGGACACCCGGGCGGGCCGGGTGGTGGTTCCCCGGGTCGCGCCGGGGCAGCGGCGCCCCGCCGGTGGCGGGCGGCGGCTGCGCGTCGACGGAGCGGGGAGCGGTGCTGGGCCGGCCCACCGGGGCGGGCGTGTCGCGGCGGATGAGCCCGAGGGCCTGCATACGGCTCAGATCCAGCATGACCGCGTACAGTCCGCGCCCCACGGCGAAGGCGATGTCGCGCGGGGTGCGCCGCTCGTTCACCGCGCTCAGCAGCGCGGCGTGGCGGGGCTGGACGCGGGAGACGGCCGCGCCCGCCTGGCGGATGCGGGTGCGGGCGAACTCCGACGGCGGACCCCACAGGCCGGCCAGCACGGCCATCCGCCGTGTCGTCTCCGCGGTGACGCGCGCCGGGTCGACGGCGACTCCCGTGACGACGTACGGGCCGGGCTCGTCCAGCTCCCACTCGCCGGGCGGACTGAGCGCGAGGGCGAACGCGCCGTCGAAGACCGCGGCGGCGCAGACCACCTCGAACTCCTCCCGTCCGACGAGCCCACGGGCCGCCAGCTCCGCCTTCAGGCCGCCCTCGCGCACGCGTTCACCCGCACGCGCGCGTTCACCCCCGCGCACCTGGTCGCCCCCGCGCACCTGATCGTCCCCGCCCGTGCACGTGTCACCCGTGCCCGTGTCGCCGGTGCCGCCCGCGCCGGTGCCGCCCGCGCCGGTGCCGCCCGCGCCGGTGCCGCCCGCGCCCGTGGCGCCCGCGCCCGTGCCGCCGGTGTCCCCGCCGGACGCGGACGCCGCCGCGCGGGCGGACGCCCACTCCGCGTCGGTGATCCGGCCGGACTTGAGCAGAATGGATTCCGCACCCGGAGCGTTCGGCGTCTCGACCGAGATCACCAGGCCCTCGCGCAGATGGATCGACCCGCCCGGCGAGCCGGTCAGCCGCACCACGCCGGTGTACGCGTCCTGGTGCAGGGAGTTCAGCAGCGCGGGCACGTTGTGCGGGCGCCCGGAGCGCGGACTCACGCCATCGCCCCCGTCGCGTAGACGCCCAACTCGTGCAGGGTCAGCGCCAGATTGCTCTGCTCCCGCTCCAGTGTGGCCGCCAGAAGGACGGGATCCCCCCGCTTCGGCACGGTGCGCAGAACGTAGTGATGGCGTGTGCTGGTTACCACGATGCTCTCCAGTTCCCCCTGGGCGCCGGCGACATGAAGGATGTCACCGACAAGCGCGGCGAAGTCGCCGCATTCGATGCCGTCGACCTCTCCCGGCCCCGCCTGGCCGTAGACCAGACCCGTCACCGCGTCGACGAGGGCGACCGCGTCGACGCCCGGTGCGGAGAGCAGCCGGGCCAGGGAAGCTTCGAGCGATGACACTCGTCCCCCTCTTCACTAATGCTTCACAAGATGACAGAAAGCACAGTAGTTTAAGTTCAAAGTGTCAGGACAGGTCGTCTAGTTGTATTTTTCCGATCGGTCGCCGGTCAAGGGTCAAACAGTCACCAAACAGTCAAAGGCAGGGCAAGGCATGAACCTCGAAACAGCTCTCAAGGAAGCCATGACCGTGGACGGCGCCATCGGCGTGGCCGTGGTCGACTACGAGAGCGGCATGTCGCTCGGTACCCTCGGCGGCGGCCAGGGGCTCGACCTGGAAGTGGCCGCGGCGGGCAACACCGAGGTCGTACGGTCCAAGGCGCGCACCCTCGCGGCGCTTCAGATGAACGACACGATCGAGGACATCCTCATCACGCTCGGGCAGCAGTACCACCTGATACGCCCGATGGTGAGCAGCAGCGGCAGCCTCTTCCTGTACCTCGCGCTGGACCGCGGCCGGGGCAACCTCGCGCTGGCCCGCCACGCGCTCAAGCGCATCGAGGCCGAGCTGGAGGTCTGACGGCGCGCCTGGCCCCGGATGCGCGCCCGGCCCCGGATCGTCACGGGTGGCTTCCCTGACAGGATGGGTGCCATGACCGAGATCCGTACCCCCCGCCTCCTGCTGCGCCGCTGGACCGACGACGACCTCGTCCCGATGGCCGAGATCAACGCGGACCCGCAGGTCATGCGGTGGATCGGCGACGGCTCGGTCCGTGACCTCGAAGAGACGGCCGAGGACATCGAGCGCTGGGAGGAGGAGTGGGACGACGAGGGCTTCGGGCTGTTCGCCGTCGAACTCCTCGCCTCGGGCGAACTGATCGGCTTCACCGGTCTCTCCGTACCCGAGTTCCTGCCCGAGGTGCTCCCCGACGTGGAGATCGGCTGGCGGCTGGGGGCGCCGTTCTGGGGACAGGGGTACGCCTCCGAAGCAGCACACGCGGTCCTGGAGTTCGCTCTCCAGGACCGCAATCTGGACCGTGTCGTGGCGATCAACCGGCTGGGCAACGAGGAGTCGGAGAACGTCATGCGCAAGCTCGGCATGACCTACGACCACGAGACGAAGCACCCGGAGTTCGGCTTCGCGCTGCACGTCCACTTCATCGACCTCACCGAATACGCGGCTTGAGCGTCTCGATGGACGGGGCGACGGCGGGCGGCGGGGACGCGGGCGGAAGCGTGGGCGGTCGGCCGGGCGCGCCGACGACTACGTCCTGGCGGTCGAACCGGCCGCGATCGTGGCGGCTGAGGAGCGTGGCGCGCACCGGCTGTATGTGGTGCTGACCAGGGCGGTGTCCCGGCTGCACGTGCTGCACAGCGACGAGTTGCCCTTCTGAGCGGGGTGAGCGGTGTACGCGGTCCGAACCGGTGTACGGCGCCGGACGCGGGGCCATGATCCGGCCATGGCCGGGTAGCGTCCGCATATGCCCGCACTCGACCACGCCCACGGAACCGCCCCCGACAACGACCTCGACAACGACCGTGACCGTGACCGTGACAACGACGGCGACCAGGCACCCGCGCCCGCACTTCAGCTTCTTCGTCTCGACCACGCCCCGGCGCTGCTCGCCTTCGAGTACGAGAACCGGGCGTACTTCGCTGTGTCGGTCCGCGACCGGGGCGAGTCGTACTTCGCTCGTTTCGCCGAACGGCTCGGCGATCTGCTCACCGAACAGGCCGCCGGGCTGCACTACTTCCACGTCCTGGTGAGCGGCGACGGCACGACGGCGGACGAGGTGATCGGGCGGGTGAACCTGGTGGACGTGGCGGACGGCTCCGCCGAACTGGGCTACCGGATCGCGGAGAAGGCGGCGGGCAAGGGCCTGGCGACGGAGGCCGTGCGGGAGGTCTGCGCCCTGGCCGCCGAGACGTACGGGCTGACCACGCTGCGCGCGGCGGCCCACCACGACAACGCGGCCTCGCGCGCCGTACTCGAACATGCGGGGTTCACCGCCACCGGCGAGAGCGAGATCGACGGCCGCCCCGCCACGCACTACATCCGCACGCTGAGCTGAGCCCCCAGCTCCCGGAACCCGAGCCGCGCGGCCACCCGCCGGGACGCGTACGGGCGGGCCCGCCACTGCGGCAGCAGACCGTCGTCGAGCGCGTGGGACACCGCCGCCGAGGCGACGGTCCCGGCCAGACCCCGGCCCCGCCGGTGCGGGGCGACCAGCACACTGAGATGGGCGACGGAGCGCGGCCAGGTCACGTACCCGGCGGCGGCGATCACGTCACCGCCCCCGCCCCGGCCACCGTCACTCCCGCCGTCGTGCCCGCGATCGCGGAGCAGGAACGCGGGTGACGTGATCTCGTCCAGGCCGCTCTCGCCCGCGTCGTCGGGCCCGGCGGCGGCGAGCAGCGCGGCGTAGGACGCGGGATCGTCGCTCGTCTCCGCGGGGGCGGCGGCGGGCGGGAGGGTGTTCCCGTCCGGGTACGTGTCCCGGTCCAGGTAGAAGAGCGCGGCGGGCCCCAGCACGTCGAGTACCGGCGCCGTACCGCTCAGGGCCTTGCCGAGCCGGACCGGGTCGGTCAGCTCCTCGTACGACAGCCTCCGCACCGCCTCGCCCAGCGCCCCGGCGGTGCGCGCGTCCGGCGCGGTGACGAGGGCGGCGTCCCCGATCCGTACGATCCCGGCCCAGCCGGGCGGACAGAGCAGCGAGCCGGGCGCGACCGCGACACCGGCCGGTGTGCCGAACCCGACCGGGACACCGGCGAGTTCGGTCCACAACGCGCGGGCGCGCGCCACGGTTCGAGCGTGTCCGGAGTCGTGGTCCATACGTCGGAACGGTAGGCCGCAAGCGCACGCGGCGCGACCGACTTCTCCGGGGCCGCCGAAGGCCCGAACTAGCATGCCCAGCCATGAGTTCCGAACCGCCCTCCGCCTCCGAACCGCCCTCCGCCGCTGAACCGCCCTCAGTCTCGACCTCCGCACCCTCCGGCCCCGTCATCCCCTACCGGATCGACATCCCGCAGGCCGACCTGGACGACCTCCACCACCGCCTCGACCGCACCCGCTGGCCCGACGAACTGCCCGGCGCGGGGTGGGCGTACGGCATCCCGCTCGCCCCGCTCCGCGCGCTGGCGCACCACTGGCGGCACACGTACGACTGGCGTGCCGCCGAGGCGGAGCTGAACGAGTGGCCGCAGTTCACCACCACGATCGACGGCGCGCGGATCCACTTCGCCCATGTCCGGTCACCCGAGCCGGACGCGATCCCGCTGATCATGACGCACGGCTGGCCCGGCTCGATCGTGGAGTTCGCCGACGTGGCCGGCCCGCTCACCGACCCCCGCGCGCACGGCGGCGACCCGGCCGACGCCTTCCACCTGGTGCTGCCGGGCATCCCCGGCTTCGGCCTGTCCGGGCCCACGCGCGAGAAGGGCTGGGAGTTCCGGCGGGTGGCGTCGGCGTTCGGCGAGCTGATGCGGCGGCTGGGCTACGAGCGGTACGGCACCCAGGGCGGTGACTGGGGCGCGGCCGTCTCCCGCGAACTGGGCCGCCTCCGGCCGGGCGAGGTCATCGGCGTACACCTCAACCTGCTGCCGGGCGGAGGCGCGACCCACGAACCGACGGGCGCCGAACTGGCCCCGCTGAGCCCGTCCGAGCGCGGGCGCACACGGGCGTCCTGGGAACGGGCACGGGAGTTCGCCCGCGAACGCCAGGGGTACGCCGACATCCAGTCGACGCGCCCGGGGACGCTGGCGTACGGCCTGACGGACTCACCGGTCGGCCAACTGGCCTGGATCGCCGAGAAGTTCCACGAGTGGACGGACACGACGAACGGCCGCCCGTTCGGCGCGGTCGACCGCGACCGGCTGCTCACGAACGTGATGCTGTACTGGCTCACCGCCACCGCCGGCTCCTCCGCCCGCCTCTACTACGAGCGGGCGCACGCCGCCTACTGGGGTTCACCACCCGCCCCGTCCCCCGTCCCGACGGCCCTGGCCGACTTCCCGCACGACAATTTCATCCCCCTGCGCCACATCGCGGACCGGACGAACAACATCACCCGCTGGACGTCGTACGACCGGGGCGGCCACTTCCCGGCACTTGAGGTACCGGAGCTACTGACCACCGACATCCGGGAGTTCTTCCGCACTCTGCGCCACTGACCGGGGTCCGCCCGCCGCCGGGCCGTCGACGGCGGCATCGACGGCGGCGCGCCGGGGGCCGTTCAGCGCGAGGAAGTCCGTGCAGTCGGCCCACTGGTCGACCCCGCCCGTCAGCGGCAGACCGCGCAGTACGGGGTCGGTGACGGTCGCCGCGAGCGCTCGGGCGAAACGATCCGCGTGCAGCACCTGGAACGGCCGGGCATGGTACGGCCTGCGCGCCGGGTCCACGTGTTGCGCGAGTCCCGTCCGGTTCTGGAGCGCGGCGACGCACTCGTAGGCATCGCACAGATGCCGCTCCCGCTCCGGATACGCCGTCGCGGCCAGGGCACCCGTCAGCGACGGGGTCAGCTCACCGGCGACAGCGAGCCGTGCGAAGGCGCTGCCCAGCCATTTGCTGTAGGGGGCGTACGTACGCTCCAGCAGCAGGCACAGCCGCATCAGGTCGCGCACCAGCCGTCCCGCGACGACCGCCGAGCCGAGCGCGTCTCCCGCCTCGGCGCACCGGCCGACAAACGCTTCCTCCTGGGAGATCCGCTGCCACTGGCAGGCCAGCAGATAACGCCAGACCTGATCGGGATACCAGGCCAGCCGGTCCCGCGCCGGACCGAGCGTGCCGAGTCCGTCGTGGAACACCGCGCCACCGGTCACCTCGGCGAGGCGCTGCTGGGGCATCGCGAGCCAGTCACGCACGGTCGGCGTGACATGCGCGCCACCCGCGAGGTACGGGGCGGGTGCGGCGTGCGCGACGCCCGGGCCGGATGCGGTGTGCGGGGCGGACAGACCCAGATGACCGGTCAGCCAGCCGTCGAGATCGCCGACCGAGACCCGGTGGTCCACCGGGCCGTCCGTCAACTCCATTCGCCCGACGGGGTCTTCGGCGCTGTCGTGGTGGAAGTGCGTGGACCAGCCCCGTACGTGCTTCGGCAGCCGCCGGGCGAGGAGCGCGCGCAACTCGGTCCCGTGCGCGGCGACATCCTCCCGCGCGAGGAAGAGACTCAGCCGGGGTCCCCACTCGTGGTCGGCGGACCGGGCGGAGTCGAACCCCAGAACCTCGGAGCCGGATCCGACCCGCGCGGCGCTGTACCGCAGTCCGGGACGCTCGCGGTCGAGGAGGGGTCGTACCGCCTCCTCGTACAGGACGCGGGACAGGTCCAGACCGGGGAGGAAGGCGGCCGGGCGACGGGCGTGAGGGCTGTTCATCCGGCCACTCTGCCGAAGGTGCGGGGTGTCGGCGAGCGAATTCGTGCACCGCCGCCCCGGCGGGTGCCGCCCGTCCAGCGCGCCCCCGCCTTTCTCCCCGCCCCCGTCCCCACCCGCTCCGCCAGGAAGTCCTCCTACGTGCGCTTTCCCGGTGTCGGCGCCGGTGAGGGTCAGGTTGTGCCCCGCGCGGTACGCGCGGCCGATCCTGCCCGGGAGGGGGAGCGGCAGAGACGGGCGGCGTTTGCCGCGTGCGTGGAGGTAGCCGCGGCACAGGTCGTCCAGCCCGCACACCGTCGGGCCCGCCAGGTCGGCGACCCGGCCGGACGGGGCGCCGAGGGGCAGGGGCACCAGCCGGTCCGCCACGCCGCGGGCGTCGACCGGCTGCAACCGGACGGCGCCGGGGACCGGCAATACCGGCAATACCGGCAGCACCGGCAGTTGCGCCATGGTGCTCGCCAGGGTCAGGGCCAGGTCGTGGACTGGTGGGCCGCCCGCAGCGTCGTCCACGGCAGCCCGGAGCCTTCACGGCGCATTCGGCGCGCTCGGCGCGGATGGGTCCTGCGGGCCGACCGGGCGGCTGTTCCTGGTGCTCGCCTTCACGATCGGCGACGGGGTGATCACGGGGATGGACATCGTCGCGGACCCGGACCGGCTGCGGGGGACGGAGATCGCGGTCCTCGACGCGTGAGGGAGGTCGGGCGCTCGTAGGCCCGCTCGTACGGCGGGCTGGTGAGGCCCTCCCGTACGGCCGCCCGTAGGTCCGTCCCGGAAGGCCGCCCGTACGGTGCCCGCACGAGGCGAGGGCCACGCGCGTCAGCACCGACGGTGACGGAGACCTACCGCGCGGTCATGGACCTGAGGACCGACCTCGGCGACCCTGGCAGAGAGCGCCCGGCGAACCGACGGATCGACCGACAGTGAAGTGAGCCCTCTGATGAGTGAGCCCGACCTACAGCCGAAAGGGCCCTCCTCGGCCGGCACCTGGTGCTGCCTGAGCGGGGGCCGGATCTACACCGAGGCCGACAAGGACCTCGCCGAGGCGATCGGCCACAGCTTCCCCGTCGTCCCCGCGGCGGCCCGCGCGTCCAGGGCCTTTCTGCGGCGGCTGGTCGACCACGCCGTACGGGCGGGCGTCACGCAGTTCCTCGACCTGGGCACCGGCCTCCCCGTCGACCCGAACACGCACGAGGTGGCGCAGGCCGTCGAGCGGAGCGCGCGGATCGTGTACGTCGACAACGACCCGACCGTCATCGAACACGCCCGCGCGCTCGCGTCCCTCGGCACCCCGGAAGGCGTCGCCGGCTATCTGGACGCGGATGTCCGCGACGTACCGGGGGTCCTCGGCGAGGCCGCGAAGACCCTCGACCTGGACCGCCCGGTCGCGGTCCTGATGATCTCCATGCTCGGGCACATCGAGGACCCGGCCGAGGCGGGCGAACTGGCCCACCGGTACATGGGCGCCGTGCCGTCCGGCAGTTACTTCGCCACCTGCGACTCGATCGAGACCCCGGACATGCGGGCCGCTGCGGCGGCGTACGCGGCGGGCGGCGGACCACCCGTCTACCTGCGTACCGCCGAGCAACTGGAGATCACGGCCGCCGGGCTGGAACTCCTCGGCCCCGTCGGCCCGGTCTCGCTCTGGCGCCCGGCCGAACCGTCGCCCCAACCCGTCGACCAGTGGGGACTCGTCGCGCGCAAGCCCTGAGGACCGTCAGGCCCGTCGGACCCGTCGGACCCGTCGGAACGGTCGAGGGCCGGCAGTTCGGCCGTCGTCTCCGCCAGGACACATCGGCAAGGCATATCGTTGAAACAGGGGCAATCGGGGCAAATATCGCTCTTGTGTCAGGGGTCCGTCATGGAGGCAGTGGTCATCGCGGTCATCGCGGCGATATGCGTGTGCGCCATCTTCGCGCTGTCGGCTTCGAGGGTCGTCAAACAGTACGAGCGCGGCGTGGTCTTCCGGCTCGGCCGGCTGCGCGAGGGCGTCCGGGGGCCGGGATTCACGCTGATCGTCCCGTTCGTCGACCGGCTGAGCAAGGTCAACATGCAGGTCGTGACGATGCCCGTCCCCGCCCAGGACGGCATCACGCGCGACAACGTCACCGTGCGGGTGGACGCGGTGATCTACTTCCAGGTGGTCGACGCCCCGGACGCGCTGATCCGCGTCGAGGACTACCGGTTCGCGGTGTCCCAGATGGCACAGACGTCACTGCGGTCGATCATCGGCAAGAGCGATCTGGACGATCTGCTCTCGAACCGCGAGAAGCTCAACCAGGGACTGGAGCTGATGATCGACAGCCCGTCCATCGGCTGGGGCGTGCAGATCGACCGGGTCGAGATCAAGGACGTGTCGCTGCCGGAGACCATGAAGCGGTCGATGGCCCGGCAGGCCGAGGCGGACCGTGAGCGCCGCGCGCGGGTGATCAACGCGGACGCGGAGCTCCAGGCGTCGAGGAAGCTCTCCGAGGCGGCCCAGCAGATGTCCGACCAGCCCGCCGCGCTCCAACTGCGGCTGCTCCAGACCATCGTGGCGGTCGCGGCCGAGAAGAACTCCACGCTGGTCCTGCCCTTCCCGGTCGAACTCCTCCGCTTCCTGGAACGCGCGACTCCCGCCGAGGCGGAACGCGCGGTCGGCGCGGTCACGGAGGTGGCCCGTACGGTCCCGCGGCACGACGTGAAGCAGCAGGGCGACGGCGACGCGGAGCAACAGCGCGACGCGAAGCGCCAGGACGACACAGCTCGGCAGGGCAGTACGGCTCGGCAAGGCGACACCGCGGCTCCGGAGCGCGGTACGGCTCCACAGGGCGATACGGCACGGGAGGGTGGCACGGCATCGGATGGCCGTACGGCTCCGCGGGGCGACACGTCCTCGCCGCGCGACACGAAGCAGCGGAAGCAGACCGCCTGAGCTCACAGCGGGGTGCCCCCGTCCGGGCGGGCAGTACACGCGAAGGGCCGGAAACCGACACGGTTTCAGGCCCTCGCGTTCGTCACGCGCCCGCGGCTCAGCCGCCGCCCCCGAAGCGGCTCCGGTAGGACTCCAGGTCCTCCTCGCTGATCTTGCCGAAGAGCACCGGCGGCACCGTGAATCCGGTTCCGGCCGGCACCGCGTCCAGAGCCGCCGCCTGCCCCGCGCTCACCCAGGCCGCGGTGTCGTCGGCGAGCGCGAAGGCGGAGCGCATGGACCTGCTGGTCGCCGGGATGAACGGTTCGGAGACGACCGCGTACAGATGGATCAGGTTCATCCCCGTACGCAGGGTCAGTGCCGCGCCCTCCGGGTCGGTCTTGATCTCCAGCCAGGGGGCCTTCTCCTCCAGGTAGGAGTTGCCCGCCGACCACAGGGCGCGCAGCGCCGCCGCCGCCTTGCGGAACTGGAGGCGCTCCATCTGCTCCTCGTACTCCGCGAGCAGCCGGGCGATGTCCTCGCCCAGCTTCGCCTCGGCGGGCCCGGCCGTGCCCCCGGCCGGCACCTCGTCGCCGAACCGCTTGCGGGAGAAGGTCAGGACGCGGTTGACGAAGTTCCCGAGGGTGTCGGCCAGGTCCTTGTTGACCGTCGCGGCGAAGTGTTCCCAGGTGAAGGACGAGTCGTCCGACTCGGGGGCGTTGGCGACGAGGAAGTAACGCCAGTAGTCGGCGGGCAGGATGTCCAGCGCGTGGTCGGTGAAGACGCCGCGCTTCTGCGAGGTGGAGAACTTGCCTCCGTAGTAGGTGAGCCAGTTGAAGCCCTTGACGTAGTCGACCTTCTTCCACGGTTCGCGTACGCCCAGCTCCGTGGCCGGGAACATCACCGTGTGGAAGGGCACGTTGTCCTTGGCCATGAACTGCGTGTAGCGCACCGGGTCGGCGCCGCCGTCGGCCTCGTACCACCACGACTTCCAGTCGCGGACCTCACCGGCGGGTGCGGCGTCGGCCCACTCCTTGGTCCCGGCGATGTACTCGATCGGGGCGTCGAACCATACGTAGAAGACCTTGCCCTCCGCCGCCAGCTCCGGCCAGGTGTCGGCCGGTACGGGCACACCCCAGTCCAGGTCGCGGGTGATGGCGCGGTCGTGCAGCCCCTCCGTCAGCCACTTGCGGGCGATGGAGGACGACAGCTGCGGCCAGTCCTCGCCGACCTCGTCGATCCACGCCTCGACCTCGCCCTGAAGCTTGGACTGGAGCAGGAACAGGTGTGTGGTCTCCCGTACTTCGAGGTCGGTGCTGCCGCTGATGGCCGAGCGCGGGGCGATCAGGTCGGTGGGGTCGAGGACACGCGTGCAGTTCTCGCACTGGTCGCCGCGGGCCTTGTCGTAACCGCAGTGCGGGCAGGTCCCTTCGACGTAGCGGTCGGGCAGGAAGCGGCCGTCGGCGGGCGAGTACACCTGGCGGACGGCCCGTTCCTCGATGAAGCCGTTCTCGTTCAGCCGTCGCGCGAAGTGCTGGGTGATCTCCACGTTCTGCGCGCTGGAGCTGCGGCCGAAGTAGTCGAAGGCCAGCTCGAAACCGTCGTACACGGCCTTCTGCGCCTCGTGCGCCTGCGCGCAGAACTCGTCCACCGGCAGGCCCCGCTCCTTGGCGGCCAGCTCGGCGGGGGTGCCGTGCTCGTCGGTGGCGCAGATGTAGAGGACGTCATGACCGCGCCGGCGGAGGTACCGGGAGTACACGTCCGCCGGAAGCATGGAGCCCACCATGTTGCCCAGGTGCTTGATCCCGTTGATGTAGGGGAGGGCGCTGGTGACCAGGTGCCGAGCCATCCTCGGATGCTCCATTCCGTGCGTACGACGCCGGCGGCGGGGGCCGCGGCAGACCGGGAGGTGCGAAACGCGCACAGCCGTCGGGGACAGGCGGCCAAGCGAGTCCCGGACGGCTGAGCGGCCCTCATTGTACGTTCACGGGGGTTCCCGGAATCCGGGCGAGGCCCGCGCGCGCGGGGCCGGCGGGGCGGTCCCGGCACGCGCGGGCGGCCCGGTTCCTACGGCCCCGCCCCGCGCCCGCCCCGCGCGGCAGGCGGGTCAGGCGCGGCAGGCGGCGACGGGTCAGGCAGCGGGCCGGGCCGTGCCGCCCACGGCGCGGGCGGGCGGGCCGGGTGGGTCAGGCGGGTCAGGCGCGGCAGGCGGCGACGGGTCAGGCAGCGGGCCGGGCCGTGCCGCCCACGGCGCGGGCGGGCGGGCCGGGTGGGTCAGGCGGGCCGGGCGGGTCAGCTGGGAGGGGCTGGCCGGGCGGGTCGGGCGGGTCAGGCGGGACGGGTCGGCCGGGCGGGACGGGCTGGCCCGGCGAGAGGGCGGCCGGGCCGCGCCGCGTCGTGCGAGAAGTCGTACGCCGCCCAGTCGGCCAGCGTGCGATAGCCGAGGCGCCGGTAGAGGGCGTTGCTGGTGGGGTTCGACCGGTCCGCGAACAGGACGACGTCCCGGGCGCCCGCCGCCAGCGCGGCCCGGCTCACCTCCGCGGTCACGGCCGCCGCGTAGCCGTGACCGCGCAGCCGGGCCGGGGTGTAGACGATGTCCACCTGGATCTGGCCGCCGATCAGGGGGTTCATGCCCGCGACTGAGACGGGAGTTCCGTCCGGCGTCTCCCAGAGCGTGTAGCGCTTGTCGGCGAAACGGGTACCGGCCCAGGTGGTGGCGTCGATGGAGACGTCCTCCCCGACGGCCTTGGCGAACTCGCCGCACCAGAACATGACTTGCTCATGATCGCGCTCGCCCAGGACCCGGCCCCGGCCCGCGGGCGGCGGCCGCGGCGGGGTGAGCGTGCCGAGGCGGTACAGAACGAGCCGGGTGTCGCGGAGCTTCGGCGCCGCGCCGGTGTGCCGCTGCCAGGCGTCGGCGAAAGCGGTCGCCGTGCCGTGGTCCGCGCTGACGGAGGGGAGGGGCTGCCCCAGGGCGGCCAGGCGGGCGGCGAGGGAGTCGGCCTGTTCGGGCGTGAGCGGGGAGAGCCCGCAACCACGCGGCGCGAGCCGGTAGAAGGTGGCGTGGACCTCGCCGTTCCGCTCCAGCAGCCCGAAGAGGGGAGCTTCGGCCCCGAACGCCCCCGCCCCCCGTGTCCGCACCCTCTCGGCCCAGGTCAGCTGCATGACGTGCATGCCGGGCCGGGAGCGCAGGAAGCCGCCCGCCCGGTCGAGGAAGTCGCCGATGTCGTCGGTGAGGTACCAGTCGTCCGGTCGCATGCCGCATGATGTCGCGCGCCGCCGAAGCGTTCAACGGTTTTCCGTCGCGGCCCGCGACCTGATCCCGAGGACACGTTCACGGCCCCGCGACCTGATCCCGAGGACACGTTCACGGCCCCGGGACCGGTTCCGAGGAGACCTTCACGGCGCCCGGGATCAGCCCAGAAACGATTCGGGGCCCCTCAGTCGAGACAGAACTCGTTCCCCTCGATGTCCTGCATCGCGAGGCACGACTCGTTGACGCCGTCGGCACGCAGCAGCCGTACGCGCACCGCGCCGAGCGCGACCAGCCGTGTGCACTCGGCCTCAAGCGCGGCGACGCGCTCCTCACCTTCGAGCCCCGTGCCCACCCGTACGTCAAGGTGCAGCCGGTTCTTGACGACCTTGCCCTCCGGAACGCGCTGGAAGTACATGCGCGGGCCGTCCCCCGAGGGATCCATGCAGACGAATCCCGCACCCTGACGCTCGGGCGGCAGGGAGCGGCCGTACTCGTCCCACGTGGCGAACCCTTCCGGCGGCGGCGGTACGACGTATCCCAGCACCTCGCACCAGAAGCGGGCGACGCGCTCGGGGTCCGCGCAGTCGAAGGTGACCTGGAACTCCTTGATCGATGCCATCGGCCCACCGTAGTGGCGCGCCCCACCCACCGGAACCGGGGCGCCCCACACCGCCCGGGACGCGGGTCAGCGGGGCAGTACGCCGAGGAGGGTCGCCGTCAGGGCCAGCTTCAAGGAGTCGTTCAGCTCCAGGTGGAAGCGGGCCAGGTCGGGCTCGGCCCGGTAGGCCGCCAGCAGGCTGGGCGGGGGTGTGCTGTACGCCGACAGCGCGCCGGCCAGGACCATGGTCTGGAGGCTGAACAGTGTCGCGTCCTCGCCCAGCTCCGGCAGGTACTTCCGGATCAGGGCGGTCATGGTCGTCAGGCGTTCCAGGGAGCCGCGCTTGTAGCGCGCCACGACCTCGACGGAGACGTTGTGCTCCAGGACGCCGCCCTGCGCGCCGAAGAGGTCGCACAGCACCGTGCGGCCGGAGAGTGAGCGGCTGAGGATCTCGGCCACCGCCGCCGCCCGCCCGGCCATGGGCAGTTTCTCGTCGACGCCGGCGGCCAGCTCGCCCGCCAGTTCCGTCAGCCACTCCCGCAGGTAGCGGTCCAGCAGTTCCAGCAGCACCGCCTCGCGGGACTCGAAGTAGCGCAGCACGTTGGGCTTCGCCAGGCCCACCCGGCGGCTGAGCTCGTTCAGGGTGACGGCGGACACCGGCATCTCGTCGAGCATCGCCGACGCCATGTCGAGGATCGCCCGTCGGCGGATCTCCCGCTGCTCTTCGGTTCGGGCCCGCTGGAACGTCACGATCACCAGCCTAACTTAGGTACCTGCGGTACGTTGACAACGTACCGAAAGTACTTTAGCGTCGTCGGCACAAGATACCTTCGGTACTTTAGTTAGTGGGAGCCCGACATGAGCGAGAAGTGGACGACGGCGAACATCCCGGACCAGCGCGGGCGGGTGGCTGTGGTGACCGGTGCCAACACCGGACTGGGGTACGAGACCGCCAAGGCGCTCGCCGAGCGCGGGGCCTCCGTGGTGCTCGCCGTGCGCGACGTCGAGAAGGGCGGGCGGGCCGCGTCCCGTATGGCCGGCGAGGTGACCGTGCAGGAGCTGGACCTGACCTCGCTCGACTCCGTCCGGGCAGGGGCGGCGGCGCTTCGGGCCCGGTTCGACCGGATCGACCTGCTGATCAACAACGCCGGCGTGATGTACACCCCGAAGCAGACCACCCGGGACGGCTTCGAGCTGCAGTTCGGCACCAACCACCTCGGCCACTTCGCGCTCACCGGGCTGCTGCTGGACCGGATGCTGCCGGTACCCGGCTCGCGCGTGGTGACGGTCAGCAGCGTCGGCCACCGCATCCGGGCCGCGATCCACTTCGACGACCTGCACTGGGAGCGGTCGTACGGCCGGGCCGCCGCCTACGGCCAGTCCAAGCTGGCCAACCTGATGTTCACGTACGAACTGCAACGCCGGCTCGCCGCGCACGGCACCACCGCCGCGCTGGCCGCGCACCCCGGCATCTCCAGCACCGAGCTTGCCCGCAACAGCCCCGCCGCCCTCCGGCTTCCGCTCACCTGGCTCGCGCCGCTGATCACCCAGACCGCGGCGATGGGCGCGCTGCCGACCCTGCGCGCGGCCACCGACCCCGCCACGCTCGGCGGCCAGTACTACGGCCCCGGCGGACGCAACGAGGTCATGGGCCACCCCCGGCTGGTCACCTCCAGCCCGGCGTCGTACGCGGTGGACGTCCAGCAGCGGCTGTGGGCCGTCTCCGAGGACCTCACGGGGGTGCGGTTCCCCGTCGTTCCGTCCACGAAGGACTCGTCGCCCTCCGGATCGGCCGTCACGACGTAGCCCGCGCCGGCGCCGGCTGCATCGTGACGGCGGCGCTCGTGCCGGCCGCCCTCAAGAACTCGGCACCGATCCCCTTCGCCGACGGCGCAATGCGGCTCCCATTCCTATTGCCCAAGGGCTTCCGTTCACTCTCCGGAAAACAGCGCGTGATGTGCATGCGATGTGTGCGTGGCGCGCAACTGTGGAAATGGGGAACTGGCTCTTGTCGTAAGGAAATTCTATTCATCCCAACGAGTGCACGAATTCGAATTTTTGGCGGGGTTCCATCAGAATGATGGAGCCTCCCGTCGTCGCAGCCGTTGGAGAAGCGTTGCCCAGTCATGTCACGCCCGGCCACGACCACAGCTTTTCCACTCCGCTTCCGGTTCCGGCCCCGGGCCCGTTCCGCGACCCGAGGGACGCCGCGAGTTTCGCGCCCGCGGCGCTCGGATACGCGCTTTTCGCCACCCGCTGGCTCCAGGCCCCGCTCTATTTCGGCCTGGTCGCCGCGCAGGGCGTCTATGTCTACAAGTTCTTCAACGAGCTGTGGAAATTAATCGTTCATGTCATCAACGGTCACGCCGACGAGACGTACGTCATGCTCGCCGTTCTCAAACTGGTCGACGTCGTGATGATTGCCAACCTGCTCATCATGACGATCGTCGGCGGCTACGAGACGTTCGTCTCGCGCATCAACCTCCAAGGCCATCGCGATCAGCCGGAATGGCTCTCGCACGTCAACTCGAACGTGCTCAAGGTCAAGCTCGCCACGGCCATCGTGGGCATTTCGTCCGTCCATCTGCTACAGATGTTCGTCGACGTGCACCACACTTCCCGGCACGCGCTTCTGTGGGGGACGGTGATTCACATGGCCTTCATCCTGTCCGCCGCGATTCTGGCCTATATGTCGGGACCCATGCTGGAGTCGCGGAAGAGCGCTCGCGGGTGCGGTGACCACAAGGCCGGTAGCCACAAGGGCGATGGCCATGCGAACAGTCACACGGACGGTCACGTGAACGATCACGCGGACAGTCACGCGGACAGCCACGGAGAAGGGAATCTGCCGCTGATCCCGAAGCCGTCCGCCGGGTGGCACGACGACGCCACGTCGGCAGGGCGGGCGGCGCCTTCCGCCTCG